>CAZAIG010000019.1:0-24608 GCA_964485135.1 uncultured Porphyrobacter sp.
TAGACGTTATCGACGCCCTGAATATACATCGCGAGGCGTTCGAGGCCGTAGGTCAGCTCGCCAGCGACAGGTTTGCAATCGAACCCGCCCATTTGCTGGAAGTATGTGAACTGGGTGACTTCCATCCCGTCGCACCACACTTCCCAGCCAAGGCCCCATGCGCCAAGCGTGGGCGATTCCCAATCATCCTCGACAAAGCGGATATCGTGCTTGAGCGGATCAATCCCGATCACTTCCAAGCTCTTGAGGTAAAGCTCCTGAATATCGGAAGGGCTTGGCTTCAAGATCACTTGATATTGGTAGTAGTGCTGTAAACGATTAGGGTTCTCGCCATAGCGCCCATCGGTAGGCCTGCGACATGGCTGCACAAAAGCGGCATTCCATGGCTCTGGTCCAAGCGCGCGCAAAGTGGTCGCTGTGTGAAACGTGCCTGCCCCCATCCGCATATCGTAGGGCTGCAGGATCACGCATCCGTTTGCCGCCCAGAAATCATGCAGGGCGAGGATCATATCCTGAAACGAGGCTTTTGGGTCTCTCTGGGGTGCGGCAACGGTCATATTGCGAGCGCCATGGCGTAAGGTAGCGAAAGGGTCAATGTTGCACTGCAACCTGTGCGCAGGATATCGCTATTCTGCAAAGACGGCCTCTGCGACGAGTTCCACTTCCACCGGCGTTCCATTGAGCACGGCATTGCCCGTTAGCCGGTCGTAACGCTCTGGATCGGTGAGATCATTGATTGATACACCCGCATGCGCTTCCGCCGTTTTCCAGCTAACGCCTTCGCGGTTGTGCCCCCAACCATGCGGCAAAGAGACGACGCCCGGCATAATCGCCTCTGTTACTTCGGCGTTAGTCTCGACTTCGCCGATGCGGCTTGCAATGCTGACCATGTCGCCATCTGCAATTCCGCGCAACTGCGCATCATCAGGGTGGATCATCAAGGTGCAGCGGTTTGGCCCTTTTACAAGGCGTTTTGAATTGTGGAGCCAGCTATTGTTGGAACGGATGTGCCGCCTGCCAATCAGGCTGAGCTTGCTATCATCGGCTGCGCCCAATTGCTCGGCAAAGCGCGCGCATTCCTCGATCAGCTCATTGGGTGCTGCATGAATCAACTTGTCGTCTGTCATCACCCGCTCTGCGATGCAGGGTTTCAGCGGACCGAGATCAACGCCATTGGGCTGAGCTTCGACTTCGGCAAGGGTCATCCCAGCGGGCGAAGCGCGCAGCATGGCATCCAGCGTCTCGCGCGGTGTCGGTAGGTTTTGGGCAGGCTGACCTTTTGCTGCCAAAATCGCCTGGGTCAGACCCGCTATAATCTCCCAATCGGCCTTTGCGCCCTCTTCCATTTCCAGCGTCGCAGGTGAGTATGCTCCAAAATCGCGCACGGATAGTGGACCAAAGAAGAAGGTGTAGTGATCCTTCTCCAGGGGGCCGCAAGGCGGCAGGATATAATGTGCATGCCGTGTGGTTTCGGTGATCTGCATATCCAAGGCGACCATCAAATCGAGCCCTTCCAGCGCTTTTTCCGTCGCGCGGCCATCGGGCGCAGAAAGCACGGGATTACCAGCAATTACAAAGAGGCTGCGGATACGCTGATCATCATCACGGACCAGCTCATCAGCAAAGGCAATGGTGGGGATTTCGCTCATGATGAGCGGCAGGGTGCCGCGCGCAGTCTCCACCGTTTTGATCCCGCCTCTACCCACATGCGCGACCAGATCGAGCAGAGGTTGCGGGAACATGGTGCCCCCTTCCCGGTCGAGATTGCCGGTTGCCATATTGATGAGCTGGATCAACCACTGATTGAGCGCGCCAAACTCGCATACGGAAACACCCATGCGGCCATAGATCGCTGACGGCCCATCCTCTTTGAGCGCGCGGGCCATTGCGCGGATTGTCGCTTCTTCGATACCGCAATGGGCGGCAAGCGCAGCGAGATCAAAGCTATCCGCCATGGGCTTGACCCGCGACCAGCTTTCATCGGTTATTCTGGCTAAGTCGCCGCGCAAAGCATCGCCATCTGCCAACACGCACTGCAAAATACCAAGGAGAAGCGCGGTATCGCTGCCCGGCTTAATGGGATGCCATTTATCGGCGATCTTAGCCGTTTCGGTTTGACGCGGATCGACCACAATCAGATTGCCGCCGCGCTTCTGCAACGCTTTCACCCGCTTTTTAAAATCAGGAACAGTCCAAAGGCTACCATTCGACGCCACCGGATTGCCGCCCAGAATTACAAGCGTTTGACTGCGATCGATATCGGGCACAGCGGCCAGGCTAACATGACCATACATCTGGTATTGCACATAGTGATGCGGGATCTGATCAAGGGTCGAGGCAGAGAACGTACCGCGCGCGCCCACTGCCCTTTGCAAATGCCCTGATTGCGTAGAAAGCGCATAGTCATGTGCACCAGGATTGCCGCGATAAAACGCGCTGCGTGCGCCTTCGCTTTGCAAGCGGGCAAGCTTTTCAGCAATCTCGGCAAAAGCATCGTCCCACGACATCGGCAGCCATTCTTTGCCTACACGCTTCATTGGAGTGCGCAGCCGGTCTGGATCATCTTGCAAATCGGCAATCGCAGTGGCTTTGGGGCAGATATGCCCGCGGCTTAGCGGATTATCGGGATTGCCCTTAATCGAGACGACCTTGCGCCCATCAAGCTCAACCAAGATGCCGCAATTCGCTTCGCAAATGTGGCAAGTGCGGTGGTGGATCGTGGTTTGCGATTGGCTCATGGGTTGCCCTCTCTCGATAATTGGACGCTCTATCCCAGAGAGGGATATCCGCCAAGCGCGAAAGAATTAGGCGCAATTCCTTGTTCTCACCAATCTTCTGTCGCTATAAAGCCCGCGCAATACTACAGCGCACAAATCGCTGCGTTCAAACTCAGTTCACGCAACTCCTCAAAGGATCAACTGATGCAATCATTCACACAAAAAATCGGTGTTGCACTTGCTGCGACGACCATTCTGTTCACTGGCCCCGCATGCGCGCAAAAACAAGGCATACCTGCGCCGGTAGAAACCGTTCAAGTGGCTGCGGAAGCCATGGAGACATCCGGCCCCGCGCTTTGGATGGTTAAAGATGCTGACACCACGATTTACCTGTTCGGCACCGTTCACGCGCTTCCCAAAGATGTCGATTGGTACAATGGGCCGATCAAAGATGCGCTCGCTTCGTCCGATACCATCGTAACCGAGATTAAGATGGCACCGGAAATGGCCGCAGAAATGCAGCAGCTCGTCTCCTCCAAAGGCATCTTGCCGCAAGGGACCACGCTGCGTGGTATGATGAGCGAGGAAGACAAAGCGACCTACGAAGCTGCGCTTGCCAAGCTGGGTGTTCCAGCACCCGCATTCGACCAATTTGAACCATGGTACGCGGGCCTGACCATGTCGATGTTGCCGCTGCTGCAGCAAGGGTATTCACCAGAAAGCGGCGTGGAAAAAGTGCTCTTGGCTGACGCTGCTGACAAACCACAAGGTGCACTAGAAACACTCGGTTTTCAGATTGCCCTATTCGATGAACTGCCGGCTAAGTCTCAAATGGAGTTCCTGATCGAAGCGGCTGACAACGTCGATGAGATTAAGCCCATGCTCGATGCGATGGTCGCTGAGTGGCTAGAAGGCGATGCCGACGCTTTGGCCGAATTGATGAACGAAGGGCTTGAGGATGATGTTTTAGCCGAAAAGCTCTTGTTCGAGCGCAACCGCACATGGGCCGCTTGGATTGATGAACGCATGGATGCGCCAGGAACAATCTTTATTGCAGTGGGCGCAGGCCACCTCGCGGGCGCAAAAAGCGTGCAGGATGTGCTGAATACCAAGGGCATTAAATCCTACCGCATCCAATAGTATTTTGCGCGTAGTCAAAACTATCGCAGCATTGCTGGTCTCAGGCGTCATGCTTGCAGCCTGCGATGCACGAGAGGAACCCGCTGACAATGGCCCGCCCGCCACTCCGTTGTTATACGAAATCACGGATAAAGATGGCGCGGTAGAGGGCTGGTTGTTTGGAACCATTCATGCTCTGCCCGATGGCACGCAGTGGCGCAGACCCGAGCTAGAAAAAGCCAGCGCTGATGCTGAACTCCTAATCGTTGAAATCGCCGATCTGGATGATCGTGATGGGATCTCGCGCATCTACACTCAGCTAGCAGCGCGCCCGGGCTTGCCACCCCTTGATGAGCGGATCGCTTTCGATCATCGTGCTGAACTCGATATACTGATTGCGCGATCTGATTTTAGCCCTCAAGATTTTCAGCGGGTAGAAACTTGGGCAGCGGCCTTGATGCTGGCGCAGTTGGCGCGCAGCGGCAAAGCAGCGAACGGTGTCGACCGTGCGATGCTATCAGATTTCGAAGGGCGCAAGGTCTTAGAATTCGAAGGCGCACGCAAACAGCTCGCAATTTTCGATGGTCTGCCGGAAAGCGATCAGCGCGATCTGCTTATCGGTGTCATGACTGATATTGAAAAAGCCGAAGAAGACCCCTCCGCGCTGCGCGATGCTTGGCTTTCAGGCGATGAGCAAGCTTTGATCGAGGCGACGCAGACCGGCATTATGGCTGACCCTGAATTGCGCGAGGCTTTGCTTGTTCAGCGCAACCGTGATTGGGCAAAGCAATTGGAGCGCATTCTGCCCGGAGATGACCAGCCAATGATCGCTGTTGGTGCAGGCCATTTGGTTGGCCCAGATGGGCTTCCCGCTATGCTTGCGGCGCAAGGCTACATTGTGCGGCGCATCCAGTAATGACCTGAGCGCGCACGCGGCATGCGATCAATGCTTGCCTTTCACTGCCCTTCCCCCTAGTGCCCGCGCTTCGCAAGGCACGGTCACCCTGGAGGCAGGCTTTGTGAAAACTGGTATCCATACGTTTTTGAAAGGTAAGTGACATGAGCGACGCTCTAACCCTGCCGGCCGAAGCGCGCGAACGGGCTGGCAAGGGAGCCTCCCGAGCACTGCGACGCGATGGCCGAGTTCCCGCGGTAATCTACGGCGGTAAAGAAGAAGCCACAACGATCCACATCGAGGAAAAAGAACTGGTCCGCCAACTCGGCACTGGCCACTTCATGAACTCCATTGTGATGGTCGATGTCGCAGGCAATAGCGTGCGCACCCTGCCAAAGGATGTTGCTTTCCACCCGGTCTCAGACCGCCCGATCCACGTTGACTTCCTGCGCCTTGCGAAAGACGCGAAAATCGAAGTCAGCATTCCGGTTATCTTCATCAATGAAGACGAATCGCCCGGCCTTAAGAAGGGCGGCGTGCTTAACGTGGTTCGCCACGATCTTGAGCTGGTATGCGAATCCGACAAAATCCCTGATCAAATCGAAATCGATGTGACGGGCCGCGAAGTGGGCGATTCGATCCACATCAGCGAAATCACCCTGCCTGCTGGTTCGGAAAGCGCGATCACAGACCGCGACTTTACGATTGCCACACTGGTCGCTCCATCCGCGCTCAAGAAATCTGAGAGCGAAGAGGAAGAGGGCGAAGAAGTCGCAGCAGATGAGGTCGAAGCAACCGCACAAAGCGGCGGCGACGATGCAGAGGGCGAAGGCGGCGAATAAGCCCCTACCCTCACCCAAGATCACCAAGGCGGCGGGCTTCATCACGAAGTCCGCCGTTTTGTTTTTACAGTAGGCGCGTTAGAGATAATTCATGCAGATTTGGACAGGCCTAGGTAATCCCGGACCGGGATATGCGCTGCACCGGCACAATGTCGGCTTTATGGCGTGCGATGTGATTGCCGAAATGCATGGCTTTGGGGCTGAGCAAAAGAAGTTTCAGGGATGGGTCCGGGAAGGGCGGATCGGGAATGAAAAAATTATCCTGCTCAAACCCGCGACATTCATGAATGAAAGCGGACGCAGTGTGGGAGAGGCGCTGCGCTTTTACAAGCTTGGAACAGAAGCGCTCACCGTTCTGCATGATGAGCTGGATCTCGCCCCATTTAAGGTCAAGGTGAAGCAAGGCGGCGGCCATGCTGGCCACAATGGTTTGCGCTCGATCACCCAGCACTTGGACGCCGATTTTCGCCGCATCCGGCTCGGCATTGGCCATCCGGGCCACAAAGACCGCGTCCATAGCTATGTGCTAGGCAACTTCGCAAAGGCTGAACAAGATGATCTTGCCGAAATGCTGGGAGCTGTTGCGGCCGAAGCAGAGTGGCTGGCAGACGGCAATGCACCGCGCTTCATGAGCGAAATTTCCATGCGGCAGAACGCCTAGGGTCGTAGTTGTTAAGCCGTCCCGCATGTTTCAAAATGGATCACCCTAGTTTCTCCGCTCAATTCTCGCTTAACTCTTTGCTAATCAAATGATCACCGAATTGAAGGTCATTGGGAATTTGAACAAAGATGAAAAAAGCACTCTCACTTGCTGCCGTTGCAGCATTGTCAACAGCGGTATTTGCCGCGCCAGCGGCAGCTCTTCAGCAGAAGCCAACTGAACCAACATCCAGCTCAAGCTCGTCCACAAGCGGCGGCTCATCAGGCGGAACAGCGGTTCCTGAACCTGCGGGCCTCGCTGTACTCGGCCTCGGGCTTGGCCTGTATTTCGGCGGTGTGCAAATGCGCCGTCGTCGCAATAAGAAATAATCCTTCACGCGCTCAAGCGTGACCTAAAGCAAGACTTCATATTTTAAAGCTGACAGGGTGCCGCCAACGCGGTACCCTGTTCGCATGTCTACCGTATTTTCGCGCCGCTCGCTCCTCGCCTCCTCTACCGCATCCGCTGCTGCCGGAACATTTTTCATTGGCCCCGCTTCAGCACAAAGCGTTGGTGAGGCGGTGATCCCTGCCAGTTACCATTTGAACGGGGTCAGTGTGCTCATCACTGGCTGCTCAACCGGATTTGGCCGTTTGGGCGCAGAGTTTCTGGCCGAGCGCGGTGCAAAAGTGTTTGCAACCATGCGCAATCTCCCGCGCAAAGAAGCGGCAGAATTGGAGCAGCTGGCCAAGGACAAGAAACTCGACATCACTGTTCTTGAAATTGATGTGACTTCGGACGAATCGGTGACGGTGGGCGTTGCCGAAGCAGAGCGACTTAGCGGCGGCGCCCTCGACGTTCTCATTAATAACGCTGGTATTTCCTACGGCGGTCCGATTGAAATTCAGGACATTGAGGCGACACAGCACACATTTGATACCAATGTCTTTGGCCCGCAGCGTATGGCGCGCGCCGCCCTGCCCGCAATGCGAGCCGCGAAAAAGGGGCTCATCATCAATGTGTCATCGCAATTGGGCCGCGTTATTGCGCCCAGCTATGGCCAGTATTCTCCGAGTAAATTCGCGCTCGAAGCGATGAGCGAGGGTATGGCCTATGAACTTGCGCCGCACGGTGTAGAAGTCAGCATTGTCGAACCCGGCGGCTACCCCACGATGATCTGGTCAAACGCAAATTCAAATAGTCTCAACCTGCTTGAACGTGCCGAGGCTAAGCACACCGATGGCTATCCAGAGCTGGTCGCGCGCCTTGGAAAGCGCACTGGTGGTGGTTCAACCGATCCGATGGATGTGCCGCATGCTTGGGCCGCGCTGATCACCACGCCAGCGGGCAAACGGCCCCTGCGCAAGGCTGTTCATCCCGGCGGCAAACCACAGGTGGCGATCAATGATCTAACCGCAAAAGTGCAAGTGGCTTGGCTCGGTCAGTCACCCTTTGGCCCGTGGATCAAGGATGTGCACAATCTTTGAAGGATAGCCGCGGGTTTTAAGCCGTTTGGCTGACCGTCTCTATCTTGGACAGGTGCAACCGCGAGATTGTCCGCCCTGCTAACGCTGGTAGCAATTGGGCATGAAAAAAGCCCCCATTTTGCTCGCCACCCTATTCCTTGGCTTCTCACCTCAACTGGCTGCTGCGCAAGACGCCAGTTCCGTGTCCACCAGCGGGGCAGATCCCAATGGTATAGTTACATCAAGCACTGGCGGAATGTTTATTCCTCCTGAGGATGCTCTAGACTTTATTGGCCCAACCGGCGGCACGGCAACGACATCGGGCTTTTGCATCCCAGGTGGATTGGGTTGCGGGCCGGGAAGCGGCCTTACGCCATTGCCAGATGGTGTCACCTTTGAAGATCTTGCCAATGGAACACCCGTTCCTGAACCATCCGGCCCTGCCCTCATGCTGCTTGGCCTCGGCCTCATCGCGGGCAATGCCATGAACCGCAGGCGCAAGCGCGGCAAATGATTGCTTAACATCACCGCTCTCGCTAAACGCGCGGCTTCTTCACTAAGCATGATGAGTTAGAGAGCACTTATGGGTTTCCAATGCGGGATCGTCGGCCTGCCTAATGTCGGCAAGTCCACACTGTTCAATGCACTAACCGAAACGCAGGCCGCCCAAGCAGCGAACTATCCGTTTTGCACGATTGAGCCGAACGAAGGGCGCGTGGCTGTGCCGGACGCACGGCTCGATAAAATTGCCGCGATTGCCAGCAGCGCAAAGGTGATCCCGACACAGCTGGCCTTCCTCGACATCGCTGGTCTTGTGAAAGGCGCAAGCCAAGGCGAAGGATTGGGGAATCAATTCCTCGGCAATATTCGCGAGGTTGATGCGATTGTGCATGTCCTGCGCTGTTTTGAAGATGACGATATTCAGCATGTTGCTAACAAAGTTGACCCCATTGCTGATGCCGAAGTGGTTGAGACCGAGCTAATGCTTGCTGATTTGGAAAGCTTGGAAAAACGGGTCGAGAATGCCGGCCGCCGTGCAACCAGCGGAGACAAAGAGGCGAAAGCGCTTGCCTCGGTTCTGGGTCAAGCGTTGGAGCTACTGAAAGATGGTAAGCCAGCGCGCCTTACCGAACCAAAAGATACAGAAGAGCAGCGATTGTTTGATCAAGCGCAATTGCTCACCGCCAAGCCCGTTCTTTACGTGTGTAATGTCGGTGAAGACGAGGCGGCTAACGGTAACGATTTATCTTCGGCCGTCTTTGCCAAGGCAGAGGCTGAGGGCGCGCAAGCCGTCGTCGTTTCTGCTGCAATTGAGGCAGAACTGGTTGAAATGCCTGAGGAAGACCGCGCGGAGTATCTCACCGAGTTGGGGCTAGAGGAAAGCGGTCTCGCCCGCGTTATCCGCGCCGGATACAAACTGCTTGGTCTGCAAACCTTCTTTACCGCAGGCCCGAAGGAATCGCGCGCATGGACTTTCCCGGCAGGCGCGAAAGCACCGCAAGCGGCCGGTGAAATCCATACGGATTTTGAGAAAGGCTTCATCCGCGCAGAGACGATTTCTTACGATGACTACATCGCTTTGAACGGGGAAGCGGGCGCCAAAGAAGCCGGCAAAATGCGCCAAGAGGGCAAGGATTACGACGTGCAGGATGGCGACATCATGCTGTTCAAATTCAACGTTTAGCGCTTAGTCGGCAGGGCAAGAGATAACCCATAGACCACCCCTAGACCTCAAGAGATGAGGCGAGATAAATCGAGATGAGGCGCCTACACGGCGGGGTTGTCTTGTAGTTTTGTTCGGATGAAATCAGCAGTAGTGTGACAGCCCGCTGACAATCGCAACTCCGCCAGTTTCGGTGCCCAGAAAGCCTCTGATCCGAAAGCCAATTGCGATTGCTTTAACCGGCGCGAATACAATTGGAGATCAAATTCTTCGGTCATCCCAATTGCAGCATGAACGGCATGGGCAATCGCGCTGGCTTCAGCCGCGGCTTCATTTGCGCGCACCTTTGCTGCCGCAACTCTAGCAAGGTCAAAGCCCCCGACTTGATAGGCTGAACGAGCGGAAATCTGCGCTGAGATTACCTGCTCTGCCATCACCGCAAGCTGGTGCTGGATTGCCTGAAATTTGCTGAGCGGGCGGCCAAACTGCTTGCGTTCATTGGCATGTGCCATTGCCATGTCGAACATGCGCACCATGCTGCCCGCCATTTGCGCGGCAGTGACCGCAGCGGCTGTATGGAGAAGCTGATCGGGCTCGGCGCCAAACCTTGCGAGCTCTTTACCAGCAGAGATTGCATTGGCTCCGCGCAGGCGGAACGGATCGTCGCCATCAGGAGCGCATTCCACTAACGCAATTGCAACGCCTTCTTGCACCAATGCATGCCGCGCAATTCCTGCAAATGGCTGGATACTCGACGGCGCAGCGAGCAGAATGGGTATATCTTCGGGAGCCTCAACACCTGCGGTCGACAGTAAATGCCTTGCAATCATTGTCTCGGCAAAGGGCAGCGGTACCGCATATTCGCCCAACGCCGTGATCAGCGGAAACGCATCGGCAAGGCTTAACCCCGCCCCGCCGGCATCCTCTGCCACCAAAGCATCCAGAAAGCCGGATTCGCACAGGGCCGCCCACATGGACTTCCAATCGCCGCCGTTCTCGATTGCTCGGATTGCAGCAGGATCGGTAAGGTCAGCGACCAAACGGCGGAAGGGTTCGATGAAAACGTCGCCATTCTCGGTCATCGCAGCCCCAATCCCCGCGCTATCATCCCGCGCAAAATTTCGCGCGTGCCCCCGCGCAACGAAAAGGCGTGGTTCGCCTGCATCAAAAACGCCAGGGTTCGCATCAATTCTGGATCAGGCGAGGCGAACGGATCCGCCGCGACCGCTTCTGCGATTCTGGTCGGGATATCTTGCTCCACTCCGGTTCCCATATCTTTGAACAGTGCGGCCTCGGTGACGGGCGACTTGCCTTCTGCTAAAAGGCCCGTGATCGAGATTGACATGCTGCGAAGCGCCGCAAGCTGCGAGATGAATTTTCCCAGCAGAGCCTTATCACTTTGCGATGGCTCATCGCCCAGCAACTCTGCCCAAAGGTCGAGAAGAACAAGCGATGAATAAATTCGTTCCGGTCCGCTGCGTTCAAAGGCAAGCTCGGCATTGACTTGGCTCCACCCTTCCCCCTCTGTGCCGACAAGGGCATCATGCGGGACGATCACATCTTCAAAGAACACCTCGTTAAAATCGGTGTCGCCCGTCCCCAAAGTGATGGGCTTTACGGTGACGCCAGGTGAGGACAGATCAATCAGGAATTGGGATAGCCCCGCTTGCCGATCCTCAGATGTGCCGGAAGTGCGGATCAGTGCGATCATATAGTGCGATTTGTGCGCGTAGGTGGTCCAGATTTTCTGCCCGTTGATCCTCCACCCCTCATCGGTGCGCTGCGCATTGCTGCGCACGCTGGCAAGATCAGAGCCAGAGTTTGGCTCGCTCATCCCAATGCAGAAAAACAGCTCGCCTGCGCATATTTTGGGAAGGAAGAACTGGCGTTGTTCCTCTGTTCCGTAATGCAGCAGCAGAGGCGCGCTTTGGCGGTCTCCAATCCAGTGAGCGGCAACTGGCGCACCCGCTGCCAGCAATTCTTCGACCAAGACGAAGCGGCAAAATGGGTCAAGGCCCGCACCGCCATATTCCTTAGGCATTGTCAGCCCGATCCAGCCTTTTGCCGCGAGTTTACGGCTAAAATCAGCATCAAAGCCTGCCCAAGTTCGCGCGCGCCGGTGCGGCGGCATATCGCCGATGGTTTCGGCAATGAACTGCTTACACGGTGCACGCAAAGCCTCTGCATGGTCAGGAATTGTCGTGGCCGGAAAATTGTTAAAGCTTAGGGGCAAAAGCACTCTTTCCGATTAGATGGCTGGCCGATTAGATGGCTGGGGCTTGAAATAGTGTCATACATTAATTGAAAGAGATGGGAATATCACATCGACTATCACATTTGAGCTATTGCGATCACATCTTAATGTGATAATTGGCTTGTATGAGCACATCTATCATCACAAATGTCCGCGATTTGATCACATCGGGCACAATCACAAAGGCTGGGCTGGCACGCGCCGCCGGCCTTCATGCCAACACTTTGCGCGATTGCACCGATGCGGATTGGAACCCCACCGCTGACACGCTTGCCAAGCTTGAGACCTTTATCGCCGCAAGTGATGACAGCCGCCCGGCCCTAGTCGGTGCGGAAGACATTATCAATGAAGCGCGTAATGGCCGCATGTATATCCTCGTCGATGATGAGGACCGCGAGAACGAAGGCGATCTGATCATCCCTGCGCAAATGGCCACGCCTGACGCCATCAATTTTATGGCGACCCATGGCCGCGGGTTGATCTGCCTCTCTCTAGACAGCGCAAGGGTGAACGAACTGGGCCTAGAGCCAATGAGCCGCAACAATAAGGAAAGCATGCAAACTGCTTTCACTATCTCTATCGAAGCAAAAGAGGGTGTGACGACAGGAATTTCAGCGGCTGACCGGGCTCGCACGATTTCGGTTGCTATCGATTCCTCTAAAGGACCCGATGACATAGTTACGCCTGGCCATGTATTCCCGCTCACAGCGCGCGATGGCGGTGTGCTGATGCGCGCTGGTCATACCGAAGCAGCAGTTGATATCTCGCGTCTTGCTGGCCTCAATCCCTCAGGCGTGATCTGCGAGATCATGAATGAAGACGGGACGATGGCGCGACTTGATGATCTGATCGCGTTTGCGCGCAAGCACGACCTCAAAATTGGCACGATCCGCGACTTGATTGAGTACCGGATGCGTAATGATGATTTGATCGACCGCATCGATGAGCGCAGTTTCGATAGCGACTACGGCGGCGCTTGGAAAATGATCACCTATCGCAACACGATTGATGGAACGGAGCAATATGTGTTGCAGAAAGGACATGTCGCGCCGGGTGTGCCGACCCTAGCACGCGTCCATCCGATTTCGGTTTTCAATGATATTCTTGGCCAGCCCGGACCGCGCAAACGCACTTTGCAGCGCGCAATGGAAGCGGTGGGCAAACACGGAGCCGGTGTTATTGTAATGATCACAGGCCGTCCCGCTTCTGATGCGGGATACACAGCCGAAGAAGCTGCCCGCAATGTCGGAATTGGATCACAAATTCTCGCCGACCTTGGGGTCGAAGATATGATACTTCTGTCCAATTCCACTCCCAATGTGGTAGCGATCGAGGGGTACGGCCTCAACATCACTGGTCAGCACCCGATTCCGGAGTAATTCAATGGCACGTTTTCTGATTGTCGAGGCTCGCTTTTATAGCGAGCTGAACGATATGCTTATCGCTGGCGCAAAGGCGGCATTAGAGGCTGCAGGGCACGAGGCAGAGGTCCTAACTGTTCCGGGCGCATTGGAAATTCCCGGCGCCATAGCCCTTGCCTTGGAAGGTGGAGGCTATGCTGGTTTCGTCGCGATTGGCGTTGTGATCCGCGGCGAAACCTATCACTTTGAAATCGTTGCTGGTGAAAGCGCGCGCGCAATCATGGCGCTGACGATGGATGGTATCGCTATCGGCAACGGCATTTTGACGGTAGAGGACGAGCCACAGGCCATTGTTCGCGCCGATCCTTCGCAAAAGGACAAGGGCGGCGAAGCAGCGAAAGCTGCGCTGGCACTATACGAGCTGCAAGGGCGCTTTGCCCGCTAGCCTACAAATGCACGCTCGATCACGAATTGACCGGGCTGCGAGTTGCTACCTTCGGTAAAGCCGCGCGCCTCCAAATCTGCCGCATGATCCTTGATCATCGCCATACTGCCGCAAAGCATCACACGGTCAGTCTCTGGCACAAAATGGCTTGGCCCCTTCACCGATGCGAACAGGCTACCGTCATCGATCAAGGACGCGATCCGGCCCTGTGTATGAAATTTCTCACGGGTAACAGTCGGCAGATAGTGCAATTGTGTCGAAGCTTCATCTTGCACCAGCGGATCCCCTGCGAGCTGGTTCTCCAGCAGTTCGCGATAAGCAAGATCAGCAATATTGCGCACGCAATGCACGAGCACAATTTCGTCAAACTGCGCATAGACATCAGGATCGCGAACCAAGCTTAGAAAAGGCGCAAGGCCAGTCCCGGTCGAAAACAGGAAAAGCCGCCGACCCGGCAAAAGCGCGTCAGTGACGAGCGTGCCGGTCGGCTTTTTGCCTAGATAAACCGGATCGCCCAGGCCGACATACTGCAGCCGCGAAGTCAGCGGGCCATCGGGCACGATGATCGAAAGGAACTCCAGCTCATCGTCATAACTGGGCGATGCAATGGAATACGCCCGCAGCAACGGCTTGTTCTCCATCGGCAAGCCAAGCATGACAAATTCGCCAGAACGAAAACGGAAACTAGGCGGACGGCTGATCGAAAAGCTGAAAAGCCCATCGTTCCAATGTTTGGTTCGTAGCACAGTCTCAACAGACAGCGCGGATGTGGGGGAAAATACCTCAGCATTTAGAATGGGATAGTTCATTGCAGGCCCTCTTCAAAACCTAAACACGCACATAAGCGTGCGCCGCCTTCAACGCAGAGCGAGAGGCGACGTATTCATCATCAACATTTGCAAACCAGCCCGCCCCCACAGCGCGGCTGAATCCTTGCAATCGAGAAAACTCGCTGCGCTAAACCGCGAGTTTGACCAGTGCAGGAAAGCTCGAGTTCTTGGCAGAGATTAGCCCTGCAATGTGGGAACTTTGGGCCGAGTTGGTGGCCCAATCTTGCGCCTGGTTGACGCTACGTAACAGAGTTTGCACAAAATGCAAATCGGCCATGGTTTGTTGCACTCAATCGAAGAGAAACCGGCAAAAAAGTTGCTGAGTGGTTTAAGCACCATCTAACAACGCATTGAGCCCCATCGGGGCATAAGGTCCGATGATAAGCTGCTCAAAAACGCCCACCCCTTCACTCGCGCCTTTGTCTGATAAAGCCGTAGCTCTACACAGCACTTGCACATGGAGATTGTCGGGCGAAAGCGGGTCGAGCGCATTCAGATCAAACTCTTCGCGCTCCACTTTAAGCGCGCCGTGATGCAACCCGTGGTTCCAAACTGGGTGGGTGTAGCCCAAGCCCTTCATCTGAAAACGCGCCAGCGGCTTTAGCGTGACTGTTTGCGGCCCATCGCTTAGCTCTAAAGCGATGGTTCCTCCATCGGGCCAGCGCGTTCCGCTATTATTGCCCGAGGCCAGTAGTCCTCGACCTTCCACAATATCGGCCTGCAAAGCGCCATCGGCGGCATAGGCTGCGCGGGTGTTCCAAGCATTGCCACTGGGGTCGGCGTTAATGTGAAAGAACACCGATCCATCTTCCAGATTGATGGGTGTCCATTGCCAGAAGAAGCTTGGGGCAGGCGCGCCGGGGATGGCTTGCGGATCTTTGGATCCCACTGGCCTAATCCCCCAGCTTCTATCGCGCGTTCCGCAGGTTCCCTTGGCCAGATCTTCACGCTTTCCATCGAGCGATAGCCAGCCTGTATAGTGCCCGTTCTGGGTCATACGCGTGTAGTCCATAAAAGCGCGCGGCCCGATCCGGTGCATGAATCGCGGCTCTTCTATCGGAGCTGATCGGCCGGTAAAGATCAGTTCGCCAGCAATTCCCTCCGTCTCTTCGATGGTGACTTTGATCCGGTTGAGCGGTTCCAAAATTTCAATCGCAATCGGCCCGACCTTGAGCGCCATTCGCTCCATGCCCAATTCGCAGCTGGCGTGTAGCGAATATTGTATACCATCCCGAATGAAGCTCACATGCGCATCGGCAACATCAAGCTGCGGATAGACGCCAAATGCAACGGCGAAGAACCCCGAACCATCGGGGGCATATCCATTGAAGAAATAGCGGTCGTAAAAGTTCCGGTCCGTGCCGGCATAGGCGACAGGTTCTGGCGTCTGGTGTATCGGGAAATCGTCGCCGCTAGTTAAGACCATTGTGCAAATACCATCTAATCGCTCTCCAATATGCGCAGCGCATCCACTTCACGAACAAGGCTGCATGCCCCTTTCGCCATTGACCGGAATATCGCTTTGGCGCGCTCGTTCTCTTCGACGAAAGCGGCAGAGAAAACAGCCGTCGCCACGCCGTGCAGCGCGCCTTGCGCATAGCCGTCTGACGTTGCAATCTCCGTAAGCTTTGGCCCGCCATGCTGACACAAGGCCTGTGCATAGGCGGCGAGCAATTCATCGCTATGCTGAGCGCGCAAGGCCTCTCCGATCCCTGCGCCCATAAAATAGCCCAGATCAATGAGAGGATTTCCAGCGATTACCGTTTGCCAATCGAGCGTCGCCATAGGTTCGGCCCCGCCGCGGATCGCAAAGAGGATATTATCGAGCCGGAAGTCGCCGTGCACGATGGCCCGGGGCTCTTCCGGAACTCGCTGCCACAAAGCGGCGCTTTTCTCGCCAGTTTTGGCTACCACTGCGAGATCGGCCTCGCTCATTTCATTGACGTATTTCTGGGCGAACGCTGCGGTAGCGCCGACGTAACCATTTGAGGTAAAACTGCGCACTTCATCGCTCGTCGCAAGAAACTCCAGATCGGTCAGCGCTCTCTTGCCATAGCTTGGACCATGCAATGCAGCGAGTTCGCGCACGCAGGTCAGTGCATGATCAAATGAGCAACCCCCTAACTGATCGCCCTGCTCCGCCGGTCCGCAATCCTCCATCAAAAGGAGAAATTCGCCCGTCTCCACGTCGTGTTCTGCGAAGTAAACCGCAGGGGTACGAATCGCGACCTGCGGAGCAATATCGCGGTAGAACCCCACTTCTTTTTCATACAGACGCATTGCGGCGGCGGTACCGCGGCTTGTTGGGTCAGCGGCGGGGAATTTGCCTGCAATGGATGATGGTCCGCTGTGTCCAGCGGCATAGGTAATATTGAAACGCGCAGAATCGCCAACCAGACCATTGCCAATTGGCGTGTACTGAACCGAAATGACTTCAGCGCCTAGAACCTCGCTTAAAAATGCTGCGCTCACGTCCGCTGGCTGCGCCGGAAATTGCTCCAAGTCCTGTCTCCCTCTCGCCCATGAGCATAGGGGCAATAAAGGCAGTTTCCAGCCCTAAATCGCTAGCACTTAAACCTGCATACCATTTGCCGTTCTAGAACGCGCAAGCATGAAAGGCGGATGATTTTGACTATTTCAGAAGCACGAGACACCGTGAGCCGCACTCTCATCCTCCGCGTGCTTGAGGCGCAATTACCCCAGCTTGATGAGCTAGGCGCGCATCTTGCTGCCGCGCATGTGGATGCTGCGATCAATCAACTGCGACGCGATATCGCGCAAATTTCGGACTAAGGCTGAAGTCCGCTAGCGGCCGAAGCAATCCTGTCCTGCATAGGCTGCGCTTGCGCCCAACTCTTCTTCGATACGGATCAACTGATTGTATTTTGCCAAACGGTCTGACCGGGCGAGAGAGCCAGTCTTGATTTGACCGCAATTGGTCGCAACCGCTAGGTCAGCGATTGTCGCATCCTCGGTCTCGCCCGAACGATGGCTCATCACAGAAGTGTAGCGCGCCCGGTGAGCCATATCGACAGCAGCAAGCGTTTCAGTGAGCGTACCGATCTGATTGACTTTCACCAGCAAAGAGTTCGCCAGGCCTTTCTCGATGCACATGGAAAGCCGTTCTGGATTTGTGACGAACAGATCATCGCCGACCAATTGCACGCTCTCGCCGATCTTTGCTGTCAGCGCTGCCCAACCGTCAAAATCATCTTCATCCATGCCATCTTCGATCGAACGTATCGGATAATCCTCGCACAGCTTGGCAAGATAATCGGCCATTTCTTCGCCGCCGAGCGAGAGCCCTTCGCCCGTGATTTCATATTTGCCGTCGCGGTAATATTCGGTCGCGGCGCAGTCCAATGCCAGCACAACATCCTTACCCGGTGTGAAGCCGGCTTGCTCAACCGACGCCATTATGAAATCGAGCGCAGCGCGCGTGCTAGCAATATCGGGTGCAAAGCCGCCTTCATCACCAACCGAAGTCGCAAGGCCCTTATCCGCCAGACCTTTCTTCAAGGTGTGGAAGATTTCGCTGCCCCAGCGCACAGCCTCTGCAATGCTGTCAGCGCCGACGGGCATGACCATGAATTCTTGGATGTCGATCGGGTTATCGGCATGCTCCCCGCCATTGATAATATTCATCATCGGCACGGGAAGGACATGCGCGGACACTCCACCAAGGTAGGAGTAAAGCGGCAGGCCGCGCGCATTGGCAGCGGCTTTGGCAACCGCCAAACTCACGCCCAAAATCGCATTCGCGCCCAAACGCGCTTTGTTCGGCGTGCTATCCAGATCGATCATCGCCAAATCGATGTCGCGCTGATCCTCTGCATCTAGGCCAAGCACCATATCGGCAATCTCGCCATTCACCGCATCAACGGCTTTGAGAACGCCCTTGCCCTTATACCGGTCTTTGTCGCCATCGCGCAGCTCAACCGCTTCATAGGCGCCGGTTGAAGCACCCGATGGCACTGCCGCGCGGCCAAAACTGCCGTCATCGAGCAGGACATCCACCTCAACCGTGGGATTGCCGCGGCTGTCCAAAATTTCGCGGCCATGCAGGTCGATAATCGCAGTCATGATGTGCTCCAACAAATGGGTGTTGTAATATCGCAAGACACCCCCATATAAGCGGAAGACGACTTACAGTTCGGGCGTGGCATATGCGCCCGAAAGTCACGGCGCAAGCCGCGTTATGGTATCATTGCTCGGATTGGCCGAGTATACGTATGCTTGACGCGAAACGCCGCCCCCATTTGTTAGAATACAGGAGCAAATATCATGGCCGCAGCAACCAAGAAAACCCCAGCGAAAAAAGCGACCCCTGCAAAGAAAGCTTCGAAAGCCGCAGCGGCGACCGCAACCGAAGCGAAGGGCCGTTTCAACAGCGCATTGGAAGAAGCCAAAGCGGGCGCAACTGCGTTCAAAGAAGGCAAAGGCGCTGAATTGATGGATGATGCCAAGAAATATGGCGGCGAAGCGAAAGAGCGCGCCGGCGAATTGGCTGTCGAAGGCAAAGCGAAAGCCAGTGATGCAATGGCCTCATTGGGCACAGTGGTTGCCGATACCGCAGGCGCTTTGGATGAGCGTTTTGGCGAGCAATATGGCGATTACGCACGCAGCGCATCGCGCAGCCTGCAAGAAGCCTCTGCCAAGCTCGACGCCAAAAGCGTTGAAGAGATTGGCGAAGATGCACGCGAAATGGTGCGCAAGAGCCCTGGTGTTGCCATTGGTGTTGCAGCGGTCGCAGGCTTCGTGCTTGCCCGCCTGTTCAGCAGCCGCAACTAAGCCCAACTTCAAAGGCTGAGCATGACATCTGAAAGCTCGGATCCGGCAATCGATCCTGTGACCGGTGCGGTAGAGAATACCGTCGCCGGTTCAGGCACTTCTGCTGCTACTCCGCCTCCGATTAAGGACGAGCTTGCTGCTCTGGTTGAGGACGGAAAAACCTATGCAGAGGCAGAGATTGCGTTCCAAAAAACGCGCCTCTCCTTTGCTGCGGATCGCGGGAAATCGGTGATCATACTCGGCCTGCTAGCGCTTGGTTTCGTGCATTTGATGTTGATCGCACTTGTAGTGGGATCGGTAATTGCGCTCGCACCAATGGTTGGCGGATGGGCGGCAATGGGAATTGTGGTGGGCGTTTTGCTTCTCGCCACGCTCATTTTCGGCCTTATCATTCGCTCAAAAGTGAAACAGGTGAGCGAAGCCTTCGCGAAGAAGCAGCCATGACCAGCTTGAAAGACCAATTGCGCGAAGACAGAGCGCTGCGCGATGCGGCGCGTGAGGTCATCGACCTTGATATCGCCCACGTAAAATCGCTAACTTCGCCTGAAAAACTTCGGGATAGAACCATTGTCCCTGCTGGGGAAAAGGCAGCCAACCTGCGCCAAGAAGCTGCGAGTAAAGCAAGCGACAATAAGGGAAAGATCGCAGCCATCATCGGCGCTGCTGCCAGCGCAGCAATTTTATGGGCGGTACGAGAACCACTCGCTGCTCTGATCGATGATCTGACAAACGCGAGCGAAGATGATTCTGAGCCCAATGAGGATACCCATGACGCCTGAAGAAAAGCGCGTGATGCTGCGCAGTAAGATTGACACAAGCATGCACCGCCTTGCCGATTATGTGCCGCCTGAGCCTATTGCCGATCCCCTTCCCGTCAATGCCAATGAGGATGACAAAGAAAGCGCCGCGGCCGAATTCGTCAAGCGATATCCCATTGCCGTGGTTGGCGGAGCGGTTGCGCTTGGCCTTTTGCTGGGTTCGCACGGGAAAAAGGCAGCCGTAACCGCAGCCAAAGATGCCGTGAAAAAGCCCGCGAAAAGGCCCAATATCATTGCCACCTTGCTCATCGATGCAATTATCGGATACGGGCTGAAAATGATCGACAAATCCCGCGAGCAAGGAAGCAAATCTGATGCCTGACAAAGCCCCTGAACAAATGCCTGAACAAGACGCCAAGCAAGAACTTTACCTGGTTATGGGCGGCAAGGTGAAGGACCCGCGTTCTTACGAATTTCAGGACCCTGAAAGCCTTCACGTTGCGGGCGTCTACAGCGATTTTGACACAGCCGAGGATGCATGGCGCGGAAACGCACAGCGCACGGTTGATGATGCTGAGATGAAATATGTGATCGTGCATCTGCATAAGCTGCTCGATCCGGAAGCGTAGACGCAGTCGATTCCCTATAGTCTTCGCTTGTTTCGCGAAAGCGATGCTCCCGCACTCGCGCGACTAACCCTCGCAGCGATTGAAAGCATCGGACCGCGCGGCTACACCGCCGAACAAGTCGCTGCATGGGCTGCGCGGCATACCGCACCTGAACGCTTTACCGAGCGAGCGAGAGCTGGCGCGCGCACATGCGTCGCGGTTGACGATGCTGATACGCCAGTGGCTTACGCTTTGCTGGAGCCGGACGGTCACCTCGATATGCTCTATTGCGACCCGGCGCACTCACGCAAAGGGCTAGCGGATCGTTTGCTGGCCGAAGCCGAAGAAGCAGCGCGAGCGAGCGGCGTAACGCGACTCTACAGCGAAGCAAGCGAGCTAGCCCGCCCCGCTTTTGAACGCGCCGGTTACGCGCTCACGCATCGCCGCGACTTCGAGATCGAAGGCCCAAACCGCCCAGTTCCGATCCACAATTATGCGATGGAAAAACCGCTTAGATAAATTCGATTGCTTCAACCAAATAGAACTTATCGCCCGAAGGTACGGTGACTTCGATCTCGTCACCCTTGCTCTTGCCTATCAGCGCGCGCGCCATGGGCGAGCTGTAGGATATACGGCCCTTAGTCGCATCCGCCTCGGTTTCGCCGACGATCTGATATTTTATCGGCTTATCATCGTCATCAAGCAGCGTAACGGTCGCGCCGAAAACGATTCTATCGCCGGACAAAGTAGTCGGATCAATGATTTGAGCGCGGCCAACCTTGCTTTCCAGGTCAGAGATTTGTGCCTCGACCTGACCCTGACGCTCTTTCGCCGCGTGATATTCCGCGTTCTCTGACAAATCGCCATGCGCCCGTGCTTCTTCGATTGCATCCACAATCAGCGGGCGTTCCGCGCGCAAGGTCTTTAGATCCGCCAGCAGCGTCTCATAGCCTTCTGCAAGCATCGGAACTTTTTCCATCGTAGCCATCCGTTCTTCTTTCTGCACTCACGCCGCGTGACCAGTATGATCATTTCACCGGTGGCCGCAGCTTAAAAGGCGGCAAAGTTCCGACAAAATGTGTGGGAGAAGTGCTGTTCGTTCTTAGCTATAATAGTCTTGGAGTGAGCACACTTCAAGCTCGCTAAGTTTTACCGCCTTAATTGAGGCCGCAGCGGCAAGCGATGCAGTGGCGGTTGTGTAGTACGGAACCTTCTCTTCCAGCGCCGATGCACGGATGGATTTGCTGTCCATCATACTCTGCCAACCTTCGGTCGTGTTGAAGATCAGATCGACGTCGCCATCGATGATTTTATCGACGATATGCGGCTGCCCCTCGGCAACTTTATTGACCCGTTCAACGGCCAGCCCTTGCTCAGAAAGATAGCGCTGTGTGCCGTCTGTGGCGATGACTTTGAACCCTTGTTCAAGCAGCGTCTTGACCGCGGGAACGATTATCGCCTTGTCCCCTTTCTTGAGCGAGACGAACAAGGTTCCACTCTCCGGCAAGCGCGTTCCCGCACCCAACTGCGATTTCAGGAAGGCCGATTCGAAATTGCGATCAATTCCCATAACTTCGCCGGTGGACTTCATTTCTGGTGTTAAGACCGGATCGCAGCCGGGGAAGCGATTAAACGGGAACACCGCCTCTTTCACCGCCATGTAATCGAGATCGCGCTTAAATGGTTCGAACGCGCTCAGTTTCTCGCCCGCCATTACGCGTGCAGCAATCTTCGCCACTTGCTGCCCGATGGCTTTGGCGACGAAAGGCACCGTGCGGCTTGCACGCGGATTGACTTCGATTAGGTAAATCCCCTCATCCTTCACCGCGAATTGCACATTCATCAGCCCGCGCACACCCAATGCCATGGCGAGAGCCTCAGCCTGACGCTCCATTTCTTCAACGATGTGCGGCGGAAGAGAGTATGGCGGAATGGTGCAAGCGCTGTCGCCGGAATGCACGCCTGCTTCCTCGATATGCTGCATAACGCCAGCGATGCGCACTTCATCGCCATCACACAGAGCATCGACATCGCACTCGGTTGCATCACGCAAGTAACGGTCGACCAGAACCGGGCTCTCGCCCGATACATTCACTGCCGTTTTAATGTAGTCGTCAAGCTGAGCCTCGCTATCGACAATCTCCATCGCGCGGCCGCCCAGGACGTATGATGGGCGCAGCAGCACGGGATAACCGATACGCGCAGCCACAGCAGCGGCTTCATCTCGGCTGTAAGCGATGCCGTTTTCAGGTTGCTTCAGTTTTAGGTCGCTCACCAGCTTAGCAAAGCGCTCGCGGTCTTCGGCCAAATCAATCGCATCAGGAGATGTACCAAGGATTGGGATGCCCGCATCCTCCAGCGCCTGAGCAAGCTTCAGCGGCGTCTGTCCTCCAAATTGAACGATCACGCCGGCTAATTCGCCCGTGGATTGCTCCAGCTTAAGGATTTCGAGCACGTCTTCGGCTGTCAAAGGCTCAAAATAGAGCCTGTCCGACGTGTCATAATCGGTCGAGACAGTTTCGGGATTGCAGTTGACCATGATCGTCTCATAGCCCTGATCCGCGAGTGCAAAGCACGCATGTACGCAGCAATAATCAAACTCGATCCCCTGCCCGATCCGGTTCGGACCGCCGCCGAGAATAACGACTTTCTTACGGTCAGATGGCTCCGCCTCGCATTCCGGCTCGCCAAATGTCGGCGCTTCATAGGTCGAGTACATATAGGGCGTAATCGCCTCAAACTCAGCCGCACAGCTATCGATCCGTTTGAACACGGGGCGAACGCCCAGTTTTTCGCGCAATTCGCGAACCTCTTCTTCGCTGGTGGCCCCCGCCATCGCCTGCAAAGCGTCATGCAAGAGGCCGGATCGCCGCGCCTGTGTCTCGCCCATGCCGCCCGCAACCCCGACCGAGCGCACAGCTAGCGTAGCAAGGCGCTTGTCGGAAAAGCCCATACTCTTTAGCTTGCGCAGGCCCGCCGCATCCTGCGGAAGGCCATCGCTTTGTATCTGCTTTTCGGTCGCGATGATGTCTTCGATCTGGCGCAGGAACCACAGGTCATAGCCAGTGATCGTGTTGATCTCTTCCGCGCTCATACCCTCGCGGAAAGCCTGGGCAACTTTCAGCAAGCGGTCGGGCGTACGCTGCGAAAGCGAGGCAGTCAGCACATCGCGCGCTGCCCCTTCCAATTCGGTAAAGCGGTTGAAGCCGTCCAGATCGGTCTCAAGCCCGCGCAACGCCTTCTGCATGCTTTCGGCGAAATTGCGCCCGATTGCCATGACTTCGCCGACGGACTTCATAGCGGTTGCTAAGTTGTCATTGGTCCCTTTGAACTTTTCAAAGGCGAAGCGCGGAATTTTGGTGACGACGTAATCGATGGTCGGTTCAAAGCTGGCCGGGGTCGCGCCGGTGATCTCATTCGTGATCTCATCCAGCGTGTAGCCCACCGCCAATTTCGCTGCGACGCGCGCAATGGGGAAACCAGTGGCTTTGGATGCGAGCGCGGATGAGCGCGAGACGCGCGGGTTCATCTCAATCACGATCAACCGGCCATCCTTGGGATTGACCGCGAATTGCACGTTTGATCCGCCCGTCTCCACGCCAATTTCGCGCAGCACGTTGAGCGAGGCTGTGCGCATGATCTGATATTCTTTATCGGTCAGGGTCAGTGCAGGCGCGACGGTGATACTGTCGCCCGTGTGAACGCCCATCGGATCGACATTCTCAATCGAGCAGATGATGATGCAATTGTCGTTCTTATCGCGCACCACCTCCATCTCAAACTCTTTCCAACCAAGCAGAGATTCCTCGATCAGAACCTCTGTGGTGGGCGATGCGTCGAGCCCGTCGCGCACAATCTTGTCAAATTCTGCCTTATTGTAAGCGATCCCGCCGCCTGTCCCGCCAAGGGTAAAGCTAGGGCGAATAATGCTGGGAAGGCCCGTGCGTTCAAGGATTTCGCGCGCCTGCTCCACCGTGTGAGCGACGCCGCTGCGTGCGCTTTCCAGACCGATTTTGTCCATCGCATCGCGGAATTTCTGGCGATCTTCGGCCTTGTCAATCGCCTCTGCATCCGCGCCGATCATCTGCACGCCATATTTGTCCAGCACGCCGTTCTTGTTGAGCGTCAAAGCGCAGTTCAGCGCCGTTTGCCCGCCCATTGTGGGGAGCACCGCGTCGGGCTTTTCCTTCGCAATGATCTTCTCGACAATTTCAGGGGT
>CAZAIG010000020.1:0-4752 GCA_964485135.1 uncultured Porphyrobacter sp.
TTGTGCGGGAACAGCGTCGCGCCGATGATGTTAGAGTGACCGTGTACGGCGTCTGTGCCCCAGACCAGCGGAATGCCTACGCCTCCGTCTGATTTGTCAGTCGAGGCAGCGTAAAACTCGTCAGCAGCCTCGAGCCATTTGGGAGCAGGAGCAAAGTCATCACCATAGGGGCCGCTGCTTCCACCGTTAAGAACAGAACCGAGATTGTATTTCTTTACATCCTCCGGAGTGACGCAGCACAGATCTGCCTGAACCAACTGACCGACTTTCTCAGGCAAGGTCATTTTTGCGATCAAGCCATCAATCCGGGCCTGCTGCTGAGCGCTCATTTCAACCGGATATTTGTATTTCGGCCAAATGGCCGGATTCGCCACGCCTCTCTCGGTCGCTACTGCGCGTTCTTCGGTCGGAATAGACTGGGCCGTGATGTCTGTTTCAGCTTGGCTGTAGGCGCAACCAGACGCCAGCAGGCTCCCAAAAATCAAAGTTGTCTTTGCAATCTTGAAATTCATCAGTACCCTCGTCCCATCAAAAATGTGAGCGCTACCATGGCGTCTGTTTCCTGCTTTGTCTAGTAACTGACTTTTGTGCTCACCACTCTCGGTCTGTTCGCTTTGATCGGGGGCGTTTTGACCATCAAGAGGGTGCCTAACTTAGGAAAGCTCAGTTGGGATGGCGAGAGGAGTTTAATTGATGTTCGTGCGAATTCTAACCCTTCTTACCGTGCTGTCACTTGCCGGCTGTAGCACGTTGACCGCGCAGTCTATCGAATACGACCGAACGTCTCCTGAAATCACGAAGTGGATGGCGCAGCCAGCCATACTCGTTTTTTCAAAAACGAAGGGCTGGCGACACAATCAAGGGATTGCTGGTGCGGATCTGTTCTTCGTGCAGATGTCACGAGAAAAAGAGTTCGGCATCTTCACAACTTCCAATGGGGCTGTTTTCAATCCGGAGGATTTGGCGCGTTTTGATGTGGTCGTATTCAATAATATGACCGGCGACACCCTGTCGCCTGCACAACGCACAGCATTTGAGCAATGGCTGTCTGATGGCGGTGCGTGGATTGGTATTCATGGCGCAGGCGATGCCTCGCAAGATTCGTGGAGCTGGTATCAAGAAAACGTGATTGGTCCGCGCTTTATCGGGCATCCGCAAAATCCGCAGTTTCAAGAGGCTCGCGTCGAAACGTTGAACGCCGAGCACCCGGTAACACAAGGCATTTCACCCAATTGGGTGCACAATGACGAATGGTATAGTTTCGATTCCAGAGCGCAAGATCATGAAGCGATAGTTCTTTTTGGACTCGACGAAAGCACTTATGACCCGGTGAAGCGATCCGGTGGAGAAGAAACTGATTTGCGTATGGGCGAGGGCGCAATCAACCACCCTATCGTTTGGGTAAGGTGCATTGGAAAAGGGCGCACGTTTTACTCTGCAATCGGTCATAGCGATAAGAGTTATGAAGATCCGGAGAACCGCAAATTGCTCTCCAACGCCTTTAATTGGGTGACCAAGAAGACGGACAAAGAAGGCGCGGGCTGCTCCAAATAGATGCGCGCGATCTCGCCCGCTTTCTAGCCCCATTCAGGGTAACCGGTGGCGGGCGACGTCCTTGGTCAATATCCTGATATTGCGCCAAGCAATCCAATCGCCCGGCTCACCAAATCGCCAGCCGGGACGGACAGAATGCACTTGCAGTCCGATGACGCCCTCGGTCAGATTATCTTGAACCGATCGGGCACACGGCACGTCATTGACGAAAATACGCAGGTCGCTGCCTAAGGCTTCAATACGCATCCGGTTCCATTTGTGCTGCTGAAAACTGGAGCGGCATGCTTCATCATCCTCAATAGGAACGAGCCAGCCGCGCAAAGCCTCTTCGTAAAGGCCGCCGGTCCATTTGCGGTCGGTCGGGTCAATATCGGCCTGATATCCAAACAGGCGGCCTCCGCGATATTCGGGATCATAGTCCGCACGAAAGATCACGCCGGAGTTCATGGAGCCATCGGAAAGGAAGTCCGCCTCAAAAATGAAGTCGGTGTAGGTTCTGTCAGTCACCAGGAAAGCGTTGGGCTGTTTAGCCACCGCTGTTCCGACAATCATGCCGTCCTTGATTGCGAATTCATGCATGCCGCCATGTTCGTGCCATCCGTCGAAACTGGTGCCATCAAAGAGTGAGACCCATTGTGATTCGGCAGTATTGATGTTGGCTGTCGGACGGCCCGTTGCGCAGCTCGCAAGGAGCGCTGCTGCTGCGATAGCTGCAAAATGATGTTTCTGGAGAGCCATGGGGTAATATTCTCGTTTCTGGATGGGGAAAAGAGCGAGCTGACCATCTCTGCGCCTTTCTGCAGCAAAAACTAATTGGAAGATAAGTCAAGGTTTGCTTGGAAATGATCTAAAATGCATATATATGATCACAAAAGATCGTAATTGGGTGCAATGGAGAGGAAAGCCAATGAAGATTGACCGGCGAAGTGCTCTGGCCGGAGTGGCTGGACTCGGATTTGTAGCCGCAGGGGGAATCCCTTCCATTGTTCACGCACAAAGCGGCGATGATTATCGCGACAAATCGCTCTCCCCAGCGCGGCGGGCCAAGGCGCTTGTTGAGTTGATGACGCTGGACGAGATGGGCGCACAGCTCAATTGCCCGCGCGCCGCCGATGTGATGGCCGATGCGAGCGCTTTTGAGGCGGACTTTCCCTATTATAAATATGGTATTGGCGGCGTTTATTCGGCCAGCTTGGAAGCTGGACCAGCTGAAAATGCCCGCGCTGTAATGGCGCTGCAAAAAGAAGTGGTGAGCCGCAGCCGCTTTGGCATCCCCGCCTTCATCTTTGAAGAGTGTCTCGCCGGTCTTCTCGCAGATGGCGCCACCCAATTCCCGCAAGCGCTTTCCATGGCTTGCGCTTTCAATCCCGCTCTGGTCGAAGAGGTGTTCGCCGTAACCGCCAAAGAGGCGCGGTCACGCGGGGCGCAAGCATGCTTCTCTCCCAATATCGACATTTGCACCGATCCGCGTTGGGGCCGGTCGGAGGAAACATGGGGCGAAGACCCCCATGTTGTCTCTGTCTCAGCGCGAGCGATTGTGAATGGACTTCAAGGGCCGCGAGCCGAGTATCTGCCCTCAGACCGAATTGCGACCAGCGTAAAGCACTTCGCCGGATATGGTCAGGGTATCGGCGGACGCAATTTTGCGCCTTCGCATATTGGGCCGGTGGAATTGCAGAATGTGATCCTACCGCCATTCCGCGCGGCCATCAAAGACTCCGGTTCGGTTGGCTTGATGGCCTCTCACGGCGAAATTGACGGCGTGCCTGCTCACGCAGATACCGCGCTGCTGTCAGATCTGCTGCGCGATGATTGGGGCTTTGACGGGTATGTCGTCTCCGATTGGGATGATGTACGCCGCATTCACAGCCTGCATGGCGTTGCCAAGGATGAAGCTGAGGCGGCGATCATGGGCCTGAAATCGGGCGTCGATCTGGAGCTTGCCAATAATGGCGTTTACATCATGCTCCCGCAATTGGTGCGTGATGGGAAGCTTGATGAAAGCTATGTCCGCCGCGCCGCCGAACGCGTTTTGGCCGCCAAATTCAAATGCGGATTGTTCGACTTGCCATGGGCCGAGCCAGCGAAAGCGGCCAGCCTCGCGCGCAGCAGCAAACACCGCGCGCTCGCCCGCAAAATGGCAGAGGAATCCGCAGTCCTGCTCAAAAACGAGGACAATCTCCTCCCGCTCGACAAATCATCGACCAAGAAAGTGCTCGTAACTGGCCCCAATGCCGCCTCAGTGCATTTGGGCGGATATTCGCCCAAACCCTTCATCGGTGTGAGCGTGTTGGAAGGTATGCAAGCGCTCGGCAAGAAAGCCGGATTTGAAGTCATCTATGCGCCCGGATGCCGGATCACAGCGGGCGATGAAGGCAATAATGAAATCGAGACAGACGCATCGGATGAGAGCGTTCAGGCAAGCCCTGAGCGCAACCGTCAATTGATCGCTCAGGCGGTTGAAGCGGCGCAAGATGCCGATGTGATCATCATGTGTTTGGGCGGTAATGAGGCCACTGCGCGCGAGGCCTATTTTGCGGGCGATTCACGTGGAGATCGTGACAGTCTTGACCTGATTGGTGAGCAAAACGACTTGGCTGCTGCTCTTCTGGCTTTGGACAAGAAAACGGCAACCGTTCTCATCCATGGCCGGCCCCTATCGCCGCGCTATCTCGCCGAAAATTGCCCGGCAATCCTCGATACATTCTATGCGGGTGAAGAGGGCGGCCATGCGATTGCCAGCATCCTGTTTGGGGATGTGAACCCCAGCGGCAAATTGCCGGTCACAATCGCGCGCAATGTCGGCCAATTGCCCGCCTTCTACTATCAGAAGCCGACGGGCAAATTCCGCAATTATGTGTTCTCGGACTCCACTCCGCTTTACCCCTTTGGACATGGCCTCAGCTACACCAGCTTTGAATGCGGCGCGCCGCAAGCGGCCAGCGCGAGCGTTGCTCGTGGCGGGAAAGTGCGCGTATCGGTGAAGGTGACCAACACCGGCCAGCGGGCGGGGCAAGAAGTCGTCCAGCTCTATATTCGTGACGAAATCGCCAGCCGCACACGGCCAGTGAAGCAGTTGCGCGGCTTTGAGAAAGTGGCGCTCAAAGCGGGTGAAAGCCGCACGGTCACATTCGAATTGCCCACCGATGACTTCGGCTTCCGCGATGGTGATGGGAAGCTGTTGGTTGAACCGGGCCG
>CAZAIG010000020.1:4852-7785 GCA_964485135.1 uncultured Porphyrobacter sp.
TCCCACCCCAGCCGGCACTTTCGCGGCTACGGGCGGAGAATGCGATGGCACCGCCGGATGGCAGGCCATTGCTGACGATGGGATGGATGATACCGCCGCCATTCGCACGTCTTTGCAGCAGGCGGCGGACAAGGGCGACACGCTGACGATCCCGGCGGGCACTTACAATATCAACGATCCCGATGGCGTGACCGCAATCATCAAGAACCAGGATTTCGCGATCATCGCAACCGGCGCGGTTTTCGTCGCAGGCCCTGATGTTAATGCTGATCTGATCGCCTTTGACGCGGCGGGCTCTAGCTTCACCGGTGCCTGTGGCGGAGACGCTCTGGTTGAGATTTCATGGACAGATGGCGAGTTGGATATATCCCAGTCGCGTCTATCAGGCACCGTGCCGCTGGGCGGCGGATTGGGCGCGACAACGGCCACCAACCCGGCGGCTTCAACCACCGATGGCCTCTCCATTCGCGGGGTTACGGGCGGATCCAGTCCGCGAGAGAAAACCGCCAATGTCACGGTCCGCGGGATTACCATCCTCGGCGCGCCAATCGATGCAGCCAACCGCACAGCCTATTTCGATAATGTAGAATCCGGCGCGGCGATTGACAGTGTCTCTGACACCTATCGCAATGCAGGCGGGGATAGCGGGGTCTTTGTCGTGGGTGCGCGCGCAGCCTTGATCGAGGACTCCACCTTCTTCGGTATTCGAGACGCCAGCATCTATATGTCAGCGGCTCCATTCAACGCCGATTTCGGCGGGGCCTATGTGCTGCGGAACAACCGCTTTTATGGCGGATTTGACGGCATTTCATCGAAGCGAGGCGCGCAAAATATCACGATGGAAGGCAATGTCTTCGTCAATGTGGTGCGCGGACTTTCGCTTGAGTCCTTGGCTGGTCCGCTGCGCGATACAAATGGACAAATCTCTGAGCGGATTGTCCAGCCTGTCACAATGACGAATAACGTCTTCAACGGTGTGCAACGCGCGATTCAAGTTGAGTCGGCCAACAATGCGACCATCGACAACAATACGATCCGCAATCTTGGCGCACGTGTGGCGCGGCAGAACGGGCCGGTGCGTTACAGCCGCTATGAAGGGATTGTGATCGAAGGGGTGACGAATTCCACCGTGACCAACAATACCATCAGCGGCGTAGACGGATCGCGTCAAAGCGCATCGAATACGGTTGGCATTACTGTGGGGCCGCACCAGGGCATTATCGGCCCGATCATGTCCTCCAATGTCGATGTCGCGGCGAGCAACACGCTGACAAATCTTGATTCAAATGTGGAGTAATTGATGCATATGGACTGGCGGTTGGCGTCTGTTCAAAAGGGGGATGTTAGCAAAGGGAGCGCTAGCAAGACTGGGTTTAGCAAGAGACGGAAGCGGTCATTAAAGAGACCCGCAGATAACAAAGACGTCATGATTCTGCGCAAAACCGATTGGTTTTGACTTGATACTAACATGATCGGAATGCAGAAGGCTGCGCAACTCAACGTTCGCAGGCATCTGCGGGGGTCTTGACAGGGAAACAGGGCATGCACGCCGCCGAACGCGAAGAGATTATCCTCACGGCCATCAGATCGAAAGGTTTCACCACCTATCGCTATCTGGAGGCAAACGTTGATGCATCGCCGGCCACAATTCGGCGCGACCTTGCTCGGCTCGAAAAACAAGACAAGATCGTTCGCTTGCATGGCGGCGCAAAGGCCGTTGACTCCGAAACGGCGACAGCCGGTAGTGCACCGAGTTTAGCTGGGACGCCCTTTGAAAAGTCGCTTAAGCAAAATGTTGGCGCAAAGCGGGCTATTGGCAAAGCAGCCGCAGCCCTATGTGAGCGCGGCGAAGGCATCATTATCGATGGCGGCACCACAACCTACCAGATGTGCGAACATCTCGCTGATCACAATCTGCAAGTGCTGACTAACTCTTTGTACATTGTGAACGCGCTGCTGGGCCAGGAAACGACGCAATTGATCGTGCCTTCCGGTCCGATTTTTCGTGAACAGAACATCATTTTGGCACCTGCTGGCGAAGTGAGCATGCCCAATTTTCATGCTAGCAAGCTGTTCCTTGGCGCTGCTGCGGTCAGCCAACGCGGCATTTTTCAGCCCGATGCACTGCAGGTGGCAAGCCAGCGCCGTCTTTTAGATAGAGCGGATGAAGTTATCCTTATGGTGGATAGCAACAAATTGCTCACCACCTCTGGCGCGATTGTTTGCGGACTTGAGCGGATTGATCGCCTAATTACAGATGACCGTGCAGACGCAGATTTGATCGACGCGTTGCGCGAAGCCGGACTTCGACAAATTGATCTGGTGAAACCCAAGACTTAAGAAGCGTTTTGATCGGCTAAGATATCTGTCGTTATGTCGGCAATGCCGGTCGCCCCGGTGAGCGACATGGCAACGCGCATTTCTGCCTCAATCAATCTGAGCATATGCGATATGCCTTGCTCACCTTTCGCTCCCAATGCGTAAGCCCATGCACGGCCAAGCAAAACGCCTTGAGCGCCAAGTGCAAGCATGCGCACCACATCAAGTCCGGAACGTATGCCGCCGTCCGCGAGAATGGTCATCCGCTCGCCTACAGCCTCGGCGATAGCGGGCAAAGCTCTGGCAGTAGATGGAACGCCATCCAATTGGCGTCCTCCGTGGTTTGATACCACTAATCCGTCTGCGCCGAGCTCTGCTGCCCGGATTGCATCTTCTGGATCGAGCACGCCTTTAATGATCAGCGGGCCTTTCCACTCACTGCGAATGAAATCGAGGTCATCCCAAGTAACTGATGGATCAAAATTGTCGCGCATCCAGGCGAAGAAATCTTCGATCCCTGATTTGTCACCGAGCACAGGTGCAACATTGCCCAGACTGTGTGGGCGTCCGCAAATGCCGACATCCCAAGCCCAATTCGGGCGCATCGCGCCTTG
>CAZAIG010000020.1:7885-9407 GCA_964485135.1 uncultured Porphyrobacter sp.
GAAACAGTCGACAGAGTGAACGGAATGCCTGCTTTATTCGCGGCGCGAACGGCCTGGCATTCGCCGCGTCTTGCGTTCATGCCTGCCAAGCCAATCGGAGCAAGCGCAATTGGTAGCGCAAGATCCTGATCAAACATGCGCGTTGTCAGGTTAATCTTGGACACATCGCGCAGCACTCGCTGGCGCAGAGCGACATCTTTCAGGTCCCCGACATTGCGCTCAAGCGTGACTTCCGCATAGGAGCCACCATCAATATACTCGAACAGGAATTTGGGCAGCCGCCGCCGCGCCAACTCGCGATAGTCTAAAGCGCTTGCTGCGATCATGTGCTTGTCTTTTGTGTGCGTTGCCACGCCGATTTGTAGGCTGCGATATCCTGCTCAAGTGGCGCCACCTCAATAAGGCCGCCCCTAGGGCGCATTTCAGGGTCTATCAATCTAAGGGCGCCAAAACTCACATCATTGTGGGCGTTGGCGATATAGACTTTGGTCTCTGGGCGGAGCGCTGCAAGGGCGCGGACGAATACTTCGGCTTCTGCAAAGCGTCCCTCAACAAGGAGGCACTTATGCGATCCGATCAGATCCAGCGCCGCATCTGCGACCATGGCGGCATAAAGGCATGCGCCAGCCCGGCGCGCGTACCAGTCATCGGGCCTGTTTACCCAACCGCCTTCGTGGTTGGGGAAGGGGCCGTTACCAGGCGCCAATGTTGGAATAACCATTGCTTTCTGGGCCAGAACAGCGGGGACTGCGGCCAGCAATTGGAGCTGATCCGGTTTGATGTCGACTTGCCTTGTATCGATTTGAATCAGCGACTCTATCTCGCGCCCACCCATGAACCGGGCGGAGGGAACCGGATTGCCCAAAGCGTCCACATTCACGAGGCAATCACGTGCTTCAGGCAAAGCGCTTAGATCGACTGTGTTTTTGGCCAATCGCATGGCAATAAACCACGTGCCCGTGGATAGAATTGTCGCTTCTCGATCTGCGATTTCGTGAAAGCCGCGCGCAGCATGAAGCGCCGCATTGGAATCGTGCAGACCGGTCAATACTCTGATATCAGAGCCGAGTCCGGTTCGCTCGGCTAGCTCTGGTTTGAGCGTTCCAGCTACGTCTCCGGGCGCTGCGATCGGCGCGAAATTCTCAGCCCATCCGCGCTCCACCGCAAGACTGGAAAATGTGCCAGTAGCTGGTGCCCACAGGTCTGAATGGCAACCCATGCTGGTGGCTTCTGTGCGTGCCTGTCCGGTTAAGAACCACGTCCAATATTGCGCCCATGGCAGCAGGGTGCATCCTGACATGATGTCAGGATAGAGGCTCTCCATCCAATAGAGTTGCGCCCCGAAATTCAGCCCAGTTGGCAGTTTGGGAGAACCCGTTTCGACAAAGGGCGCTCTTATCGCATCATATTCAATCGCCAATCGAGCGGGCAGCTCTTGCTCATAGTCAAACGGGGGGATCGCAAGCGCGCCATCCTTCAACACCGCGATGCCAGCACCATGCGCAACCGGTACTATATACTT
>CAZAIG010000020.1:9507-11203 GCA_964485135.1 uncultured Porphyrobacter sp.
CGCCATCCTTCAACACCGCGATGCCAGCACCATGCGCAACCGGTACTATATACTTGACTGGATGGTTGGCGAATGTGGTTAGTGAAGAGATGAGGAGATCTTCGATACCCGCTGCATCGAGTCGGCGAATGCCTTCGACCTCGATGGTTTCATTTGGGCGGGTCTCACGCGCAATCATCTCGCCGTCGCGCGACCAAAGACTGACCTTCGCCAAGGTCTTGCCGATGTCGACAATAATGGCAAAACCTTCTTTCAAACCAGCACCCCTCCAAGCGGCATCATGAACTTTATTGATTGCGGATTAGCGAAAATGATTGCTTTTGAAAAGACCTAATGGTAGCGAGTCTCATATGAATATGCATGCATCTTTAGCCGAAGCGGCTATCCCGTTCGCCATCCCTGTTAATCGCTGGGATGAGCAGGTGGCATCCAAAATGTCTGAGTCAGAATTGCTGCTTTATCGTTCCAATTTGCTTGGTGCAGATTTGACGGTCACCAATTTCGGTGGCGGCAATACTTCAGCAAAAGTCATGGAGGCGGATCCGCTAACCGGCACAGAGACTGAAGTCCTCTGGGTCAAAGGCTCAGGCGGTGATATTGGCTCTATGGGGATGGATGGCTTTGCCACGCTCTACCAGGAGAAGCTGCTAGCGCTGGAAACGCATTACAATGGTGATGAAGATGACGATAAGATGGTGGGTTTTCTCCCGCACTGCACATTCAATTTGAATGGCCGTGCTGCGAGCATCGATACGCCGCTGCACTCTTTGCTTCCTTATCAGCATATTGATCATGTTCACCCCGACGCGATTATTGCGCTGGCCGCTTCAAGTGGCGGCGAAGCGGCAACGAAAGAGCTGTGGGGTGATGAAATCGGCTGGCTTCCATGGAAGCGTCCGGGCTTCACTTTGGGTGTTCAAATCCGCGATTTCGCCAAGGCTCATCCTGAAGCCAAGGGTGCAATGCTCGCTGGGCACGGCATCATCTGTTGGGCTGACACGGCGAAGGAATGCTATGATCAGACTGTGCGTTTGATTGCTGAGGCGGCCGACTATCTCAATTCCAAACTTGCCGATGGGCCAGCCTTTGGCGGTGCGAAGGTAGCTCCGGTTGAAGATCGCCAAGCCATTGCCGCGGGGCTGATGCCTCGCTTGCGTGCGCTGATGGTGGGTGATCGCCGCAAGCTCGGTCATTTTTCCGATGATGAGGCCACGCTTGAATTTGTCGGAAGCGAGGATTTCGATAAGCTGGCTGCTCTGGGTACATCTTGCCCCGACCACTTCCTGCGCACCAAGATCGCGCCGCTCACACTCGACCCAGCGCGTCTTGAAGATGAGGCTTATCTCGCTCAGTCTATTTCCGATTATCGTGATCTGTATGCGGCCTATTACGAGCGTTGCAAGCGCGGCAATTCACCTGCGATGCGTGACGCGAACCCGGTGGTCGTGCTCGTTCCGGGTGTAGGCCGGATGACCTTTGCAAAGGATAAGGCCACAGCGCGTATTGCTGGCGAGTTTTATCTCAACGCGATCAACGTGATGCGCGGCGCAGAGGCGATTGGCGACTACATCGCGCTCGACGAGCAAGAAGCGTTCGATATTGAATATTGGTTGCTAGAAGAGGCGAAGCTTCAGCGTATGCCTGCCCCGAAAGAGATGGTTGGCAAGGTTGCCCTCGTAACTGGCGGTGCTGGCGG
>CAZAIG010000020.1:11303-16768 GCA_964485135.1 uncultured Porphyrobacter sp.
GCAAGCTTGACCGGCGCGGTGTCGCGATTGACACGGTCAAGGAACAAGTGAAGTCTTTCGGCGTTGCCGTGCCTAGCTGGGGTACAGGCCGCGGGGGAACGCGCTTTGCAAAGTTCCCTATGCCGGGCGAGCCAACCAATATTCATGAGAAATTGGAAGACTGCGCTGTCATCCATCAGCTTGGTCAATCAACGCCGGGCGTCAGCCCTCACTTTCCGTGGGATTGTGTGGAGGATTACGCTGGACTTCGCGAAGAGGCGGGTGCCTATGGCTTGGTTTTTGACGCGGTCAATTCCAACACATTTCAGGATCAGCCGGGTCAAGCGCAAACTTATGAAACCGGCTCGCTTTCTTCAACAGTCGAGGCGACACGCCAACAGGCTGTTGAGCACAACATTGATTGCATCGAAATCGGGAAGCAAATCGGCTCGAATGCGCTAACCGTGTGGGTCGGCGACGGCACAAACTTTCCCGGTCAACAAGACCTTGGTCGCTCTTTCGATCGTTATTTAGAAGGGGCCTCTCAGGTTTATGCCGCGCTTCCTTCTGACTGGAAAATGATGCTCGAGCACAAGATGTTTGAGCCAGCTTTTTATTCCAGCGTGATCTCCGATTGGGGAAGCTCTCTAATGGCGGCGCAGGAGCTGGGTGATCAGTGCAAATGCTTGGTCGATTTGGGGCATCATGCGCCCAACGTGAACATTGAACAGATCGTCGCGCGCCTTCATCATGTCGGCAAATTGGGTGGCTTCCACTTCAATGACAGCAAATATGGCGATGATGATCTCGATAGCGGTAGCATCAATCCGCATCAGCTTTTCCTCGTGTTTAACGAGTTGATCGAGGCTGAGCAGAGCCCCCGCAATGGCTTTGATCCATCCTACATGATCGATCAGTCGCACAATGTGACGGACCCGATTGAGAGCATGTTGTCCTCTGCCGAAACCATTGCCGGATGCTATGCACGGGCTGCAATGGTCGATCGTGATGCGCTGCATGCTGCACAGAACGACAATGATGTCATGCTCGCTTTCCGCACCTTGCGTACGGCATATGAAACCGACGTTTCGCCCATTCTTGCGATGGCGCGCGACGAGTTGGGTGGGGCGATTGATTGGCTCGGAGTGTACCGCGCAAGCAAATACCGCGACCGTAAAGCGCAAGAGCGCAAGGCGGTCGGACTGGGTGCGGGCATCGTCTGATCGCCCTTGAGCGCAGGCCTCAAAAAAATTGAAATAGACCCGGAGAGAATGATGATCAAAAAAATTCGCTCGCTCACGCTTGGTTTGCTTCCGCTATCGGCTCTGCTCGCTGGTTGCGCTGTTACAGAAGGCGCTCCTCCGCAAGCGGCATCTCAATCAGCATCATCATCCGTCTTTGCCGATGCTGAGATTAAGCGTGTCGCCGATAGTGCGGCCAATTGGCAGCTTGCCAATCTCGATAATCTGGAAAGCTACATTCGTTTTATTAGCCGTGAAACGCCCAATCCCCGCGGCTGGGTGATGGGCACGTACTTCTTAGGGCTTGCTGACTACGCAGAAGCCACGGGCCAAACGCGCTATCTCGATTCTCTTGGCGCAATCGCCAATCGTGAAGGGTGGAACCTCGGCAAGCGCCTCTATCATGCGGATGACCATCTCGTCGGTCAGGTGTATTTTAAGCTCGCACGTAACAATGTGCAGGGTGCCGATCTAAAGCCAACTAGGGCGGCTTTTGATGCCATTCTAGCTGATCAACCAAAGACTCAAATGATGCACCCAGACAAGAAGGGTGACCCCGGGTGTTCAAAGCGGTGGTGCTGGTCTGATGCGCTGTTCATGGCGCCAGCGACATGGTGGGACGCGGCTGAGACTTTTGGCGAGCAAGCTTATGCTGACTATGCGCATAGTGAATTTCAGGTCGCCACCGATTTGCTCTTCGACAAGGAAGTGGGCCTCTACTACCGGGACAGCCGTTTCTTTGATCGCCGCGGTGCTGATGGCGAGAAGCTGTTTTGGAGCCGCGGCAATGGCTGGGTCTATGGCGGTCTAGTCAACATCCTGCGCACCATGCCGAAGGATGATCCGCGGCGTGGTTACTATGTGGACCTGTTCCGAAAGATGTCTGATCGGCTGGTGCAAATCCAAGCAAATAACGGGATGTGGCGCGCTTCTTTGCTCGCTTCCAGTGAAACACCGCCAGAGACGAGCGGAACCAGTTTCTTTGTCTATGGCCTTGCTTGGGGGCTCAATGAGGGCCTGCTTAAGGGCGAGCGCTACTCAGCCGCTGTAGAAAAGGGCTGGTCGGCGCTTGTTTCCAACGTCGATGCAGAAGGCCGACTGGGTTACGTTCAGCAAGTGGGAGATCGGCCTGAGGGCGTTCAGCCGAATGATCGACAACTTTACGGTGTGGGCGCATTTCTGCTGGCTGCCGGACAGATCCTGCGATTTGACCAAGAATGATCAGTTTCATTTGAGCGATTTAAGTAAAGGGGCGAATGGCTGAAAACTGCTGCATTTCTGCACCTAGTGGCACAAACAATCAAAAAACATCATGAAACGTCACATCTGAGCATTGACATGATCGAATTCAATCGCTCTTATAGACAAAAGTTAAAGTTTCTTGGGGGAGTATAGATGGCTTTTATTCGCAACATCCGTGCGCGTGGCGCAAATGGTCTTAGTTTAAATGCGAGCGTAGCGGCGATTGCACTGAGTGTGCCTTCGCTTGCTTTCGCTCAGGATGCGGAAGAGGCGCCTGAGCAAATTGCATCGTCTTCTGATTCTGATGATGGCGCAATCGTTGTTACTGGTATCCGAGCGAGCTTGGCGGACGCCTTGGATCAGCGCCGAAAAGCTGATGTCTTTCTAGACGGTATTTCTTCAGATGATATCGGCTCGACGCCAGACCTCAACTTGGGTGAGGCTCTCGCGCGTATTCCGGGCGTTCAGATCAACCGCGAAGGTGCGCGCCGCGATGCGACGATTTCGATTCGCGGTTTGCCGGGCCGCTTTACCAAGACGACAGTGATGGGGCAGACTATTGCCTCCACAACCCGCGGTAACAACACGGGCAACCCGTTCGGCATTTTTGAAAGTTCGATCTTTAACGGCGCAAATGTTATCAAGTCGTTCACTGCTGATACGCCAGCTGGCGGCTTGGCTGCGCAAGTTGATTTGCGGCTAAACAGCGCATTAGAGCGCCGGGAGGGCTTTGTGGTCCGCGCCGAAGTGGATCATGAAGAAACCACTGGCGATGAAGTGTTCAAAGGCTTCATTTCGGGTGCACAACGCATCGGTGATCGCTTCGGTATTTACGGGAACTTCTCCTATTCTGAGCAGAGTTTCCGCCGTGATACTGCTCGCCTCAATAACTATCGCCAATTTAGCGATGCTCAGGTTGCGGGGTTTGCTAATGGAACAAGGGCGAGCGGTTCTGGCGATGGTAGTCAGACCCAAGATAGTATTTCGGGGACGCCGAATGCGGCATTCGATATTCCCGCGGTTGGCGCCAACGGGCTAAACAATGCGTTCATTTATCCGCGTGCTATGCGTCAATTCGTTCAGAACAACCGAGGTGAGCGTTTCTCCATCTCGGCAGGCATGGCCTATGAAGTTTCGGATGAGCTCGAGCTGCGTCTTGACGGTATCTTTACACGCAGAGATTTGGGCGAATCCAATCAGGATATCTCCATTTTTGAAGGCCACAATGGTTTCAACTCGCTTGTGACTCCGCTTTCCGAGCCCGTTAATGTGGGTGTCGTGGACTTTGATGAGAACGGCGAGGAAGAGAATGTGTTCCTCGTTCCGCGCGTCCTCATCAGCGATTCGCAGACTGCGATTGAAAACCGGAGTTTCCCTGCGCTTGATGAATCTTGGGCGATCTACCCGCAGTTCAATTTCGAGAATGACGATTGGCGGGTAAGGGCTGTCGGTACGTATTCAGAGGCGCGCGGTCGTTCAAGCCTGAACCAATACAGCTTGCGGGTCCGTTTCCGTGGCGGCAGCGCTGCCACGCGCGACCTCGACTCAAACCTTGATGGTATTGATGATCGCGGTAACGATTCAATCCTAATTTTGGATCAAGGCACTGGAAACCTTAACAATATCTTTGTCGATAACATTGTTAACCCGCTGCTTTACCAGCTCGATCAAACACGCGGCGCGACGCGAGTCGAAACCGGCGCTGGTATCGGTGCTCGTGACGATTTCGCTGGGTTTATTCCACCTGGTCCAAATCAAAATGGTTTCAACCAGCCAACTTCTATCTTGGCACTGGGTTTCACGGAAGGTGTGGACCGCGATCTAAAGTCGTTCGATTTCGAAATTGCCCGCAAATATGAAGGCAGCGTCCTTAGTGAATTCCAGATTGGCGGTTACTATAGTGATGAATCCTCGCGTCGTTATCGTAGCGAATTCGGTGGGCTTGGATTGAACTATGCTGCGGCGTTTGATCCTAGCATTCTGGTTCCCAACGATGGTGTTTCTGAAGGCGGGGCCTACCTCGGCGGTGATATCCCGGGGGTCGAGCTGGACAACTTTCTGTCTCTGAACATTCCGGCGTTGGAATCTCTGCTTGGTTCTGCAAGCCAAGAGCCTCGTGATGATCTGCAATTCACCCCGTCGGCAGGAAATATTCGCGGCTACTTCCCGCAATTAACGCCTGAAAGCGCAGCAACAATTACGGCGGCAGAAATTCTTGCGGCACTTCCGCTGGTTCAGGCGCCAGGCGGGAATACCTATCTTGCTCGTCCGCAGATTTCACGCCCAACAATTGTAGATAACAACTTCAATTCATCGCGTGAGACATTCGAATTGCACGCTATGGCCAAATTTGACTTTGCTAATGTGTCTGACACGCAGCTGCGCGGTAATTTCGGCTTCCGTTATATCAGAACCGATCTGGTCGGTCAGACCAATCCAACCTTCTTGCAGTTCTATGATAATTTGAACGCTATTCGCGCTGCAAATGGCGGGCCTGCTCTGGAGTTCAAGGATGCAAGTGACAATGATGCGCTGGTATTTGGTCAGGCAAGCAACCGGTTTAGCCGGTACCTGCCATCGGCCAATCTGATCTATGAGATTACTCCAGATATCGTAGCACGTGCAGCATTTTACGGTACTTTTGAGGCGCTTGATCTCGCGGAATTCACGCCGACGCCAACGCTCATTGTCGAGAATAACACTTCGGGTGATATTGACGATCTGGATCCGGAGGACCGCATCCTAGGTTCGGATGGCAGACCTATCCCGCGGACCTCCGTTAATATCTCGACATTGGATGTGAAGCCTCGGCGTTCCACTGGCTTCGATCTTGGGTTGAGCTGGTATAACAAGCCCGGAAGCGTGGTTTCTGTTGGCTTTTTCCGGAAGTCTCTCGTCGGTGACATTTCACGTCAGCGCAACTTCTGCCCTGAAGGTGAAGACCTGACGGTGAATGGTCGGACATTCAATGATATCCGCTTTGCAGATATCAATTCGGCCAAT
>CAZAIG010000020.1:16868-20361 GCA_964485135.1 uncultured Porphyrobacter sp.
GCGTTGGGCGTTCCTATTGCTTGGTTCGTTGGCCTTTCCCTCGTATGTACTTGCTCAACAAGCTGACCGGCTGGCTGATGAACAGCTGAACCTCGCGAGCGAAGTTGAGGCCATCGATTTCCATTGGGCTGGCAACCGTGTTTGGGCGCAAATGATCCAGCGCGATGAGCATCAGCTTATCATATATTACGATGCCAATCGTCAGATGAGCGTGGCGCACCGCGAGCATCAAAGGACACCTTGGCGCTATCAGAAAGTGCCGAGTTTTTTGGGCTGGGATAGCCACAATTACGCGACCGTGGATGTGGATGAGGAAGGCTATATCCATGTGATGGGCAATATGCATAATGATCCGCTCGTTTATTTCCGCTCGACCGAGCCGTGGAATGTGCGCTCGCTCAAACAGGTCGATTACATGATCGATCCCGAGCGTGATCAGAATGTCACCTACCCCAAATTCATGCACGACCGCGAAGGACGGTTGATTGCGATCTATCGCTTGGGCGGAAGCGGCAATGGCCGCTATTATTACCACCGATATGATACGGCGACGAAGACTTGGTCGCTGATGCATGATGGGCAATTCTTCGATGGTGAGGATGAGCGTGGGGCCTATTACATAGGGCCGCAGCTTGGGCCGGACGGCCTATTCCACATGGTCTGGGTGTGGCGCGAAACACCTTCGGCTGCGACCAACAACAACCTCTCCTATGTGCGCAGCCCCGATTTGGAGAACTGGGAAGACTCCAACGGCAAGCCGGTGACGCTTCCGCTGATCCGCTCGACAGGAGAGATTGTCGACCCGATCCCCACATTCTCGGGCCTGCTCAATGGCCAAAAGAAGCTGGGTTTCGATGCCAATAAACTCCCGATGATCTCTTACTACAAGAATGATGCAAATGGCGACACGCAGATCATGCTGGCGCGCAAAGCGGGCAAGGGATGGACGACGCATCAAATCAGCGATTGGACGGATAGCAAGCAGTTCCTTGATCGAGGTGGTAGCCTCAGTGTCCCAATTCGTGTGCCGGAATCGCCCTATATCGCAGAGGACGGCACGATCCGCGTGCGCGCGCGTCGCGATGGCGAGGAGATCGAGTTTGTGGTCGATCCAAAGAGCAATCGGACTTTGCGCGTGGGATCTTTCAAATCGGTCCCTGATGTCATCAAGACGTTTCAAGATAATGACGAGCTGACGCAATTTGTGCGCAAGGCGGAAGGCATTCCGGCCGATAGCAAGTATGACTTCTATTTGAGTTGGGAAGCTAATCCGCCTGCCCAAGATCAGGCGCGTGGTCAGATACCGCCAGCCTCTACGTTGCGATTGCATAAAGTTCCACGATAAGGTGTTTTTCGGGGAGAACGCGCCCATGAAATCAATGATGGCTTTGATCAGCGCGGTTGTGCTTGCCGCGCCAGTACCAAGCATGGCGACCCCGCCGAGCGATCTCGATACGTTGCGGGCGGAGTTCACCAATCCTCCCGCAGAAGCGCGCCCTTGGACATGGTATCATGTCATGAGCGGCAACATGACGCGCGAAGGTATCACCAAAGATATCGAAGCGATGGAGCGCGTGGGCATCGGCGGAATTGTGCTCTTCACCGTTACGCAAGGCATTTCTTATGGCGCGGTGAAATTCAATTCGCCCGAGTATCATGATCTGGTCGCGCATGTTGCGGCGGAATGCCAGCGTCTCGGCCTCAAATTTTCGTTCCACAATGCAGATGGCTGGTCATCATCCGGCGGCCCATGGGTGACGCCAGAGCAATCGATGAAGCGCCTCGTTTGGCGTGAGATGATCGCAGAGGGTGGCAAGTTAGAGCTAAGCTTGCCGCAGCCCAGCACAGAGCAGGGGTTTTACCGCGATGTGGCGGTGGTCGCTTATCCTGCACTGCGCGCTGAATTGGCGGACAAGAGAAGCAAACCGCGCATTTCGAGCTCTGATACCACCGCCAATCTTAAAGCGATGCGTGATGGTGACTTTCTAACAACGGATACCATCGAGGTCGCTGAGGACAAAGCGGGATGGATTGAGTTCAGCTACAATCAACCGGTCGCAATCCGGCACTTGCGTGTCACCAATATTGATGAGCGCGATGTCAAAATTTCCCTCGAAACCTCGCAAGATGGTCAGAATTTTCAGGCAGTTCGCAGCTTCAATAAAACACGCATCCTGCGCGATGAATGGGAGGTCGACACCGCCTTCGCCCCTGTAACCGCGCGTCATTTCCGCATTTTCTTTGATACCAGCACCGCTATCGGCGAAGTAGAGCTGTCGCAATTGGCGCGGATCGATGACACGGCTGGCTATAGCGCGCTGGGTTATGTCTCGGGCGACAAGCTGCCGCCGCTATCGACGCCGCCAGTTAGCGCCGTGGTCGACCCGAACACAGTGATCGATCTGACGGGCAATCTGGACGCGAACGGAACGCTCAAAGCGCGCCTGCCCAAGGGGAAATGGACGCTTCTGCGCTTTGGCTACACGTCAACCGGTGCGCATAATGTGATGCCCTCGCCAGAGGGTAATGGGCTGGAAGTCGACAAGTTCAGCGCCTCGGCGTTTCAGGCGCATTATGATGCTTTTATCGGCCCAATTATTGATCGCACCCGCGCCGTTGCTCCCGATGCGCTCGATGGTGCGATGATTGATAGCTACGAGGTTGGCGGGCAGAATTGGACGGGCGGATACGAGCGTCAGTTCGCGCAAGAAACGGGTGTTGATCTTGTCCGCTGGTTGCCGCTCTACGCTGGGCGTTTCGTGGGCGGGCAAGCGCAATCAGATGCGATGTTTGCCCGCATTCGCCAATTCAACGCGAGGCTGATCAATGACAATTATTACGGCAAATTCGCTGATCTGATGAAGGGGGAAGGGCTGGAAAGTCTGATCCAACCCTATGGCAATGGCCCGTTTGACGAATTGGCGGTTGGCTCAGTCGCCTCTGTTCCCGCTGGTGAGTTTTGGGTTCGCCGTGATGACTTGAGCAATTTGAACGGTGCAGTTTCGGCCGCGCGCATTTATGGCAAACCAATCGCGGCGGCTGAGGCCTTTACCGCGACTTGGGCTGACAATTGGAAGTTCTCTCCCGCGTTCGGGAAGAAATGGGGAGACCGCGCATGGGTGGCGGGCGTCAACCAATTCTTCTTCCACCGCTTTGCGCATCAGGCCAACACGCATGTCTTGCCGGGCATGACAATGAACCGCTGGGGGTCGCATTTTGATCGCACCCAGCCGTGGTGGGATATCGGCGGCAAGGCGTGGTTTGAATATATGGCGCGCGGCCAGCATATGCTTCGCCAAGGGCATGCGGTGGCGGATGTGGCGATGGCGGTTGGATCGAACAGTCCCGTGATTTGCCCCAGCAAAGTGTCAATGGCTGACACGCTGCCAAAAGGTGTGGAGTTTGACTGCGTTGATACGCCGACCCTGCTGGAGCGCAGTAGCTTTGAAGATGGCGCTCTGGTGCTGCCTAACGGCGCGCGCTATGCGATGAT
>CAZAIG010000020.1:20461-23366 GCA_964485135.1 uncultured Porphyrobacter sp.
ATCATGCTCAATCTGGGGCAGGTAGAGAGCGTCGCCCGCGTCAAAGTGAATGGCGAAGAAATGGGCACGGTTTGGACAGCACCCTACACAGTGGATATTCGCCCAGCACTGAGGCGCGGCAAGAACACGATTGAAATTGAAGTGGCGAACTTGTGGGTCAATCGCCTGATCGGGGATGCGGCCTTGCCCGATACCAGCGGTTACGTCCCCGAGGATAAGTTTGGCTATCGTGCCGCAGACAATGTTCCCGATAATATCATGCCCGATTGGTATATCGCCAATCGGCCGCCGCCGCCTGGGCAAAGGCGCAGTTGGGCGACACAATATTTCCAGCAGGCTGATGATCCGCTGATCCCGTCCGGTCTGATCGGGCCCGTTACCGTCACTCAGAAAGTGCCCTGATATGCTCATGCGAACACCTCGCTTAATCGCAGCGGCGCTGCCTGCGTCTTTGCTGGCGCAGCCATTATCAGCGCAAAGTGTTGCTGGCGCAGGGGCACCGTTTGAGACGGTGACGCTAACGATGGAGGGGCCTGAGAGCGATGAGCGCGAGGGGCAAAACCCGTTTGCGGATATCCGCCTCGATTGGACGGTGACCAATGGCGAGGACAGCTGGACTATTCCGGGCTATTTCGCCGGTTGCGGTGAGGCGGCAGACAATGGCTGCACCTCTGGCAATGTCTGGCGCGCGCATTTCGTCCCTCCAGCATCAGGCAATTACTCTTGGAAAGTGGATTTCCGCGCGGGCAAGGATATGGCCGTGTCGCCCTCGCCAGGGCAGCGGCTCGCCGGGAATGGCGCGGCTGGCACTTTCTCCATCACCGGCCAATCCGCCGATCCCATTCGCGCGCGCGGATTGCTGCAATACACCGGCGAGCAATATTACCGCTATGCCGGCGATAACAGCATCTTCTTCAAATTCGGGCCGGACGCGCCAGAAAATATGCTGGCCTATTCCGGCTTTGACGCGACGCCCAATTTCAAGGGCTTTCGGAAAGATTGGCAAGCGCATGAAGGCGATCTGAAAGCGGATGCGCGCGTGCATTTGTGGGGGGCGGGCAAATCCGGCACAGGTCTGCTCGGTGTCTTCGATTATCTCGCGACATCCGGCGCGAATTCTGTCTCCATGCTGCTGTGGAATGCGGGCGGCGACGATCGCAATGTCTTCCCCCATCTGCTCGCGGTTCCTGCTGAGCAATTTCAGACGATGGAGCGCCGCGCGCAATGGGATGCAGGGCTGGTTCAAGACCGCTTCGATATCTCCAAGCTCGACCAGTGGCAGCGCGCACTATCTTACGCGGATAAGCGCGGCATCCATCTGCATTTCAAGCTGCAAGAGACCGAGAATGACAGCTTTATGGATGGCGGCGCGCAGGGCCGCACGCGCAAGCTGTATATGCGCGAGATGGTCGCACGCTTTGGCCATTTTCTGGCGCTGACGTGGAACTTGGGTGAGGAGAATGTCCAGCAGCCCGGTGACGTGCGCCACATGGCGGCCTATCTCGCCGCGCTTGACCCCTATGACCATCCGCTAGTGCTGCATTCCTATCCCGATCAGAAGCAGCGATATCGCGCGTTTCTGGGGCCGGATACGGCGCTGAACGGCCTCAGCCTTCAGGGGCGTCAGGATGACATTTCAGACCTGCGCTTCGATGTGATCAATTGGATCAACGAAGCAAAGCTGGCGGGCAAACCGCTGGTTATGGCCTATGACGAACCGGGTCGCGCCGATGGCGGAGCGGGCGTTGATCCTGATTATCCCGATGCGAAATTGCCAAGCGAGCGCGAGCTGACACTCGATCCCGATCTCTTCCTGCGTTCAGGGCTTTGGAATGCGCTGACAGCCGGCGCGAATGGGGTTGAGGCTTATTACGGTTACAAGACCGGTTGTAGCGACCTTGATTGTCAGGATCATCGCACTCGCGCGCGGCTATGGCGCGAAGGGCGCATCGCGCTTGATTTCTTCCGCACTTATGTGGGCGACCGAGCCACCAGTATGAAAGCGGCGGATCATCTGACCCGTGCGCGCGATGATTTTGTCTTCGCTCATCCCGGCGAATTTTACGTGATTGTACCCGGCGAAGAGCCAGAGCTGATCATGGAAACGGGCGGCATTTACGGCGACTTTTCGGTGCGCTGGTTCGACCGTGTGAATGGCGGTGCACTCCAGACCGGCTCTGTTGCTCAAGTAAGTAAGCAAGGCCGCCGCACCAAAATGGGCAGGCCTCCCACCGGCGGTAGCGGCAAATGGGTCGCATTGGTCGAGCGGCTCGATACCGGGTTTCTGGTCGAAGCAGAAGATTTCGTCGCCCAACGTGATAATGAAATCCGCAGCTGGTGCCGCCGCGCCGAATGCCCCGATGGGTGGGAGCGCAGCGGGGCGGAGGATTACATCGCTGTCGTGCCCGATACGCGCAAAACGCATGATGACACACTGGTGCGCGGCGAGAATTTTAGCGGCCAACCCGGTAAGCTTGCAACTGTCTCTTACGATGTCGAATTCCCCTCGGCGGGCCGCTGGTATCTGTGGGTCAGGGTGCATTCATTGGGCAGCGAAGATAACGGCATCCACGCTGGCCTCAACGGCGAATGGCCCGAAAGCGGCGCGCGCGTGCAATATTGCGAAGGGCGTGGGCGTTGGCACTGGGACAGCCGCCAGCGTACCCGCGATCAGCATTGCGGCGTGCCGGGCGGGTTGTGGCTCGATGTACCAAGCGCTGGCAAGCACACGGTCGAGTTTTCCATGCGAGAGGACGGGTTTGTGTTCGATGCCTTCTACCTCACGCGCAGCCCCTACATGCCTGAGGCTCTCAAACAGGCAAACGAAGCCGCCAAAGCAGCGGCGCAACCGAAAGTGAAGAAAGGTCACTGATGATCAATTTTAAGCCCATAGCGTTTGGCATCT
>CAZAIG010000021.1:0-6534 GCA_964485135.1 uncultured Porphyrobacter sp.
ACGTTTGAGAATGTACAACCTGTCGCGGCTATTCCGCAGTTGGCTGAACTCAACATCGGACATTACCTGATAGGGGAGGCAGTTTTCACTGGCCTTGAACCAGCGGTCCGCAAAATGCGCGAGCTTATGGATGAGGCGCGCGGATAATGGCCGATATCGCACCGGGTGATGATCTGAGCGGGAAGCAGAAATTGTGGGCGCTGGCCGCTTGCATCCCGTTTCTCCTATCAATCGGCTTTCTTGGCTTTGCGCTCAAAACGGGCCAAGTGCTGGTGCTCGCCATCGTCTGGCCAGCCTTGCAGATCTTGGGCTATGTCGGCGCCATCAAACAGGCAAAGGGTGATTTTGCTCACCCGCTTTGGATCAGTCAGGTGATGATCCATTGGATCGCCTTGGTCTTGATCGCCGCAATCTTGGGAAAATCCGCATGAGTGAGGAAAAGAAGCCCGTCTGGCCGCTTTTAGTGATGCTGATTTGGTATGCTGTCTTGCTCGCTGGATCGGCTGTGCTTTTGGTGATCGGTCTTTCTTTTGGCTCGGAAGCTTATCGCGGCGCAGGCATCCCCTTTGGTGAGCTTTTGCCCATGATCATGCCAATCGCATTGGTCGTGATCTTTATCCTATCAACGGTGCTTTTGTGGAACGCTGGAAAGTATAAGATCGCCTACGGGTTGTGCGGCATCAGCCTGCTACCACTGCTGATCGCGCTCTTTGGATTTGGACTTTACATATGATCATCGGCCTTGGCTCAGACCTGTGCAATATTGACCGGATCCAAAATTCGCTCGAGCGGTTCGGCGAACGGTTTGAAAACCGCGTTTTTACCGATGTTGAACGCGCCAAGGCCCGCCGTCGCCCCTTCACCATCGCGGGCACTTACGCCAAGAGATTTGCCGCAAAAGAAGCTTTCTCCAAAGCGGTTGGAACCGGTTTTCGCCGCGGTGTCTTCATGAAAGATATCGGCGTAGTGAACGCCAAATCGGGCGCGCCCACGCTGGCTTTAGAAGGGGGCGCGGCAAAACGGCTTGCAGAAATGACGCCGGATGGCCATGTGGTTTCTGTTCATCTTACCCTCACTGATGATCACCCATGGGCCCAAGCTTTCGTAATACTCGAAGCCATTCCAGCTTGATCGCAAACCCTTAAGAAGAGCAAGCAGACCTAAGTGACCGATATCAATTCCACAGCCACCGCAGCCAAAGACGACGAAGAAAAAGTCAATTGGTTCGCGGAATTTCGCGGCCTCGGCCTGATGCTGCTCGCCGTTTTGGTGTTCCACAGTCTGATCGCCAAACCGTTCTACATTCCCTCAACCAGCATGATGCCCAGTCTGTTTGTGGGCGACCGGTTGGTGGTGAGCAAATATCCTTATGGCTGGTCGTGGGCGTCGGCATCTTTTCACATGCTGCCGCGCGGGGAATGGCGCATCAACGGGTCTGTGCCCGAATATGGCGATATCGTGATCCCCGTTCATCCCAAGCGCGATGAAGATTACATCAAGCGCGTTGTCGCTTTGCCGGGCGATACGATTGCCGTGCGCGAGGGACAGATTATTCTCAATGGCAAGCCGATCGTACAAGAAGTCGTGCCCGCTGTGCGCATTCCTTTTGAACCCGAACTGATTTGCAATGGCCTCCCCTGCCTATCGGATTTTGACGCATACCGCGTGCGCGAGCCAAGCGGTGCGCAATTCTATGAGCCACCCACGTTTCGCGAGACCATGCCTAATGGCGCATCCTACCTAATTATTGATCATTTGCGCGATCAGCCGCTCGATGATTTTGCCGAGCAGAAAATTCCCGAAGGGCATGTGTTTGTGATGGGTGATAACCGCGATCATTCGGCTGATAGCCGCGAGCTGTTGAGCGATAACGGCTTGCAGGGATCAATCCCGCTGGAGAACATTGGCGGACGGGCTGAATTCATCACTTTCTCTTTGGATGGCTCGACAACATGGAACCCGATTAGCTGGTTCACCAGTATGCGCGGAGGAAATCGCGCTTGGTCAACTTTGCGCCCTGCACTTCCTGAAAATGGCGGCGATACCGCAATTGAGGAATAGGCGCACGAAGACATGGCCCGCAAATTCCTTTGGATCGTCGCCGCATTTATCATCATTATTTTGGCGGTTTTATTTGCCTTACGCATTTGGGCAAACGAGTTGACCGAAATTGCTTTCGTGCCGACGGCTGAATTCGCAGAGCAAGAAGCGTTGCAAGGCAATGCCTATGATAATCCGGACCTCTGGTATTCGCGCCCCGGCATCGGCGTGAATGATCCGGCGCGCTGGCAACCTGCGGTGGATGGCGAAGAGCGCTCTATCCCTAACCCAGCAGAGCCGCCTGCGTCTGATTTCGCGGTGTTCTTTATCCACCCGACAAGCTATCTCAACCGCAGCACTTGGAACGCACCAACCGGCGACGCAGAAGCAGAGCGCGTCGCGCGCCTTTATGTGCGCGGAATGGCAAGCGCCTTTAACGCTGCCGATGAAATATGGGCACCGCGTTACCGGCAAGCGACGATGGGCGCGTTTCTGACCGACGCTCCAGAGGCGCAGCAGGCCATCGATGCAGCCTATTCAGATGTCGCCCAAGCTTATGCCTATTTCCGCAGCAGCATTTCAGCCGACAGGCCGATTGTGTTGGTCGGTCATTCGCAAGGTTCGCTTCATCTGCTCCGTCTTTTGCGCGAAGAAGTCGCTGGCACACCCGAAGAAACGCGCATTGCAGCCGCCTATGTGGTCGGCTGGCCGATCTCGCTCACTCATGATTTGCCGCAATTGCCCTTCCCCGCATGCGCGCGCGCTGATCAATCCGGCTGCATCATGAGCTGGTCGAGCTTTGCTGAACCCGCTGATCCGTCGCAAGTCTTGGAAACCTACTCCAAATCCATCGGCTTTGATGGCGAGGCGCGTGGAAACAGCCCCATCCTCTGCACCAATCCGCTAACCGGCGGGGCGACCGATGAAGCAACTCAAGAACAGAATTTGGGTACACTCGTCCCGGAAGACGACCTTTCCACCGGCAAGCTAGTTCCGCGCGCTGTCCCCGCCAAATGCGATGATCGCGGACTGCTTCTCATCGGTGATCCGCCCGAGATGGGCAGCTATGTGCTGCCGGGGAACAATTACCACGTGTACGACATTCCGCTGTTTTGGGCGAATACCAAAGCCGATGCAGCGCAGCGTGTGGACGCATGGGCGAAGCAGTAGAGCCATCCGTAACAGTCACCGAGAACACCGGTGAATTTACCCACGCGCTTCCCGCGGGCGGCGAAGAAGGCGGGGCACTGCTTGGTCTAGATTTGGGCACCAAGACGATCGGAGTGGCGACATGCGATGCAGGCTGGCGCTTTGCGACAGCGGGCGAGACATTGCCGCGTGGAAAATTCACCCGCGACGCTGCCAAAATCCGCGAAGTCGCTGCGCAGCGCAAGGCAGTTGGCATGGTTATCGGCCTGCCCCGAAATATGGATGGCAGTGCCGGGGCGCGCGTACAATCCAGCCGCGCCTATGCTCAAAACCTCGCCAAATCCCTAGGTCTGCCTGTCCTGCTTTGGGATGAGCGCTGGTCCACAGCCAGCGCTGAACGCGATATGATTGCGAGCGATGTCAGCCGCGCCAAACGCGCATCGCGGATCGATAGCCATGCTGCCGCAATTATCTTGCAAGGCGCGATTGATGCGCTTGCTGGCTCAAGGATTTAGGTTTCTGTGTTGGCAGAAGCCAGCTTTGCCCGCTTAGCCTTAGCGATCTGCGATACCATCTCACTGCCCGATAATTCTGCTTCCCGCCATAAACGGTCCTTTGCCCCCTTATCTTTAATTAGATTTGCGCGCGCTTCAAAGCTTGCAAGCCGCATCCGGTCACTGGGATGAGAGATGCCAAAACTCTCTGCCAGCTCCAACGCATCGGGGTGGCCAAACGCCACCCCTGCCCGCAGAAAAACCTCGGTTGAATTGGGGCTTAGAACTTTGACAAGTTCGCCCGTTTCCAGATCAAAACCGTATTGATCGAACCAGTTTTGCGCCTGATTGACGTGCATGACATTGAGCGAAACCGACATGCTTTCGGGCGGCAATTGGCTGTGTATGTCCCGGTGCGCCCGGTAGAGCATCATCTTGCCTTCGGTGAGTGCACTTCGCTCGATAAAGCGTAGCTGTGGCTTTTCACCGGGATAACCGGCCACCGAACTATAATCATATTCGTAGTAGTCACTTTGGTAGCCCGGCCCGAAATAGCCGCAGGTTAGGAAAGAGAAATTATGGTCATGCGGAACACCATAAACAAAGGTCCGGGCGCCGCTCGCTTTAAAGCACTGATCACTTTCCGATGGCCAGATGTTCGCGCGAAGGAACACATCGCCACGCAACGGGCTGAGCACTATTGCTTGGGGACCATAGCCACTGTCGGACGGCTCCTCCGTATGTCGGTCTTTCAATTGTCGGATCAGATAATCGCCCAGAAATCCGCGATTGTTACTCAGTCTTTGCAACCAATTGGCAGTCGCAGTCAGGCGATCAGGACACGTCGGATCAAAGCCAATATCGCCAATGGCCTCGATACTCTCTTCCAGCGAACAGACCGAAATTTCCTGCACCTCAATTACTTGGGGCATGACGTGGCTCGCTTGGCTTCCAAAACAGGGTATGCCCCTTGCAAATGATCGCGCAAGGTTACGGCTGGAATGGCCAGTTCATCATGGGTGCTCTGAGCAATCTGAGTAAGCGCCTCAAAGCCGCGCGATGCATCCAGTGTCAGACTTTGTCGCAAGCACTCCCAACGCAAGTTGTCGGGCCCTTTATCCAGCGCCATTTCGGTTAGAACACCGGCTGCGTCTTCGCGCTGCATCGCGCCCAATACCGCCGCAGCCATTTCAAACTGGCTGCTGCGTTTGTGACCGCAAGATTGGTGTATCAAAGCCCCGTCTGAAAGCCGAATTTCGCGGCTAGGTTGCGGCATGGCCGCTTCTCTCGTGAGTTGTAGGAGCACCAAGCTGCTCCCAGCATCGCAGATCTGACGGGCCAGATGCGGACCGCTGCTGTCGACAGTCATCCCTACTTTGAGCGCAATTTTTTCGGATCTGACAGATGCTTGCTTTGTCTCACCGCTCTTCTCCCCACAAAGTCGGTGTATATTGGCTTTCCCATCTCCGCTCATCGCCAATTCCACCTGTTCACGGTCAGCAAAGCTGGCACTGGTGTGGGCGATTTCCTTATCCACGGGTTCATAGACAATCAGGCTGAGCGCTGCCCGTCCGCTCCCCGCCAATCGGATTGCGGCAAACCCATCGGAATAAGCATGCTGAAAGGGCACTTGGCCAAGCGCATTTTGATACAGCGCATCGCACAATCGACCCGTCCAATCGCCTACGATCTTTTGGGCATAGCTGTAGTCATGCATAATCCGCTGCAACAGCTGTAACTGCCCAAGCGCCGCGCCCTCGCCAAAGTGCCGGATTTCGGCCAGCAATGGAGCCACAACGGGGGACGCAACCCATGCCTCTTTCGCGGCAGACATCGGCGCTTGGGTGCAGCGCTGCAACGCGGCATCGCTGCGCAGCACTGCTATCTGATGGTCAATGCGCACGCGCTCAAGCAGCGCTTAGAGCAAGCTGTCAGGCGGTATCGTATCATAGATATAGACCATGATTACGACGACAGAATCGTTATAAGTGGCGCTCGCATCGGAAATGCTGCCGAAGACACCTGTGGCTACGTCCAATCCCGGAATGCTATCCAGCTCTATCTGCGGTAAGTTCATTCCGTCCCTCCTCTGATCCCATTGGCTTTGCGCAAAAAGCCCATCCATCCGTGAAGAGAGTGCGCCGCTGCACCGCGCCGAGGAAATTAAAAGATTGAAAAAGGGACCAGCCCGCCGCAGGGATAAAGCATGTCTGATACGCCGACACAATTTGATCCAGAGGCGATGTGCAAAATGTTCTCGCGCGGTGGGCACCCCGGCTGGCTCGATCTGCGCTATCATGACCACGGCGACAATTGGGTCGCGCTCGAGCTGCCATGGCGCGAGGATTTGCTAGGCGAAGAAGACCGCCTGGTGCTGGCATCAGGACCTATCGTCAGTCTGCTTGATATGGCATCGGGGATGAGCATTTGGACCACTGCCAAAGCGTTTGAACCGGTCGCGACATTGGATCTACGCGTCGATTATCAACGTCCTGCCCGCGAACGCAGCGCCGTTATCGGCCGTGCAGAATGCTATAAAACCACTCGAACCGCCGCGTTTGTTCGCGGCATCGCGCATGACGGTGATCCGAACAATCCGATTGCAACCATGGCTGGCGTTTTCATGAACATTGCCAAAGACCCACGGCAAGAAAAGCTCGGCGGCAAAAGCCATGGCTGATCCGCAAGAACCAAAAAACGCCGAACCTACACAGCTGACCCCTTATGCCCGCTCGCTTGGCATTGAGATCGGCGGGCTCGAAGATGAGATTCCCTTGCTTACAATCGCCTTCAGCAATATTATCGAAGGGCGTCCCGGCGCGTTTCATGGCGGCGCAACCGCTGGCCTTTT
>CAZAIG010000021.1:6634-21509 GCA_964485135.1 uncultured Porphyrobacter sp.
ACCCCGTCTCCATCGACGCGGATTTCAATCGGCATGCCTTCGATTTCGGTGTTGAGCACTGCGCCCTCTTCATCCACTGCAATTTCAGAACCGCTCTCCCCCAAGGGAATGGTCGCACTATCGGGCAGATCAAGCTGCTCAATCGGACCCCTGGGATCAGGCGATTTGCGCGGTTTTGGCGGCGTTCGAGCCTCTTTGATCGCGCCAATCATAAAGTCACGCCAAATCTGTGCGGGCAGGCCTCCGCCGGTTATCCCATCCAGCGGCGAATTATCGTCATTGCCTACCCATACGCCCACCACCAGATCGCCAGCGTACCCCACAAACAGAGCATCGCGGTTATTCTGCGTCGTGCCCGTTTTGCCAAAATTGGGAATGCGCAGCATAGCCGCCCTGCCCGTGCCTGTATTGATCGCAGCGCGCAGCATCTGCTCCATATCTTCATGATCACCGGATGACATTGAACTTTCATCGCTCACCAGCCATTCGAGCCAGCTCTGCTCCTCTTGTTCAAAGGCATGCGGCTTAACCGGAAAATTGTTACCCGCAAGCCCGGCATAGGCGCTGGTAAGCTCCATCAAAGTCACAGTGGATGTGCCCAAAGCGACGCTGGGATCACCTTTGGGAAGGTCGGACGTGATCCCCATAGCGCGCGCTTGCTCTATCACCGCATCGCTGCCGATATCGTTGAACAAGCGCACTGTGGCGACATTGCTAGACTTTGCAAAAGCCTGCTCAATAGTCAGGCTGTCAGAATAGCGTCCGCCTGAATTGCGCGGACGGTATGTGCCGGTCTCAATCGGCGTATTGGCAACGGAGTCATCGGGCTGCGCGCCTGCCTCTAAAGCAGCAGCATAGGTAAAGAGTTTAAAGGTTGATCCGGGCTGCCGCTTTGCCTGCGTCACCCGGTTGAACGGCGATTGGGCGTAATTGCGCCCGCCGATCATCGCGACCACTTCGCCGCTAGGGCGCATCGCTACCAAGGCCACTTGCGCATTGCCCAGCTTCGCGCGCGACACCACGCGGTTTGCAAGCCGCTGCAATTGCGCATCCAGCGTCGTGGTCATTGTTTGCGCGGCATAGCCGGTCTCGACATTCTTGCGCGCAATCCCAAGCGCCCAATCGGCAAAGTAGGTGCCGGTCGGTAATGTCCGCTTGGCCCGCACATCGATTTCAGGAGCGCGCATTCTGTCAGCCTCATCCTGCGTCAAATAGCCTGCCTCGACCATCGATCCCACGACCAGCTCCATGCGCTCCTTGGCCAGATCGTAATTCTTTGATGGGGCGAGCCGCGATGGCGCTTTCAGCAATCCGGCTAGCATCGCCGCCTGTTCTGGCAGCAAGTTTTCCGGTTTGCGGTAAAAATAATGCAAACTCGCTGCGCGCAACCCATATTGATTGTCGCCGAAATAGGCATTGGAGAGATAGCGCTCTAAAATCTCATCCTTGGTCAGCCAAGCCTCCAGCCAGAAGGCGATCAATGCCTCTCGCGCCTTTCGGCTGAGTGTTTGCTCGGGCGAAAGGAAAGTGAACTTCGCTAGCTGCTGCGTGATGGTGCTGCCGCCGCCCACTCCGGTCCATGCAGCCCGCGCAATCCCGCGCGGATCAACGCCCCAATGCGAATAGAAACGGCGGTCCTCAATCGCTAGGAATGGCTCGATGACATGATCCGGCAAATCGGCAACTTTGACAGGGTCCGCGACGGAGGCTCCGCTGCGCGCAATCGGCGTGCCATCACTTGCCAGCAAAGTGATTTGCGGCGGAGCGATTGGCTCCAGCGATTTGGACAGCGGCGCGGTGAAAGCGAGCCACCCGATCGTTAGAAAGACAGCCAGCAACCCAAGCGCGACAATCCGGCTCGCCCACCATAACTTGCGCGATTTACGGCGCGGTGGGGGCGGAAGAGGCAACTCTTCCTGAGGCTGTTGGGGATAGTCGCCCCAATCGTCGCTACCCCACTCTTCACCATCATATTCAGCCTCCCAATCCGGCTCTTCATCCTGATGCTGGTCCCGTTTCCAAAACCGCCATCTGCTGGGTTTGGGTTCTGACTCTATTTCGGCAGCACGATCTTCATCGTCATATTCGAAATCAAAGCGATCATCGAAATCGTCAAGCGCGCTGCCATAGGGATCCTGAGTCGCGTAATAACCAGCATCACGGCGGCGCTCATGTCTGTCGGCACGGCGGTCTTTCCGCCGATCTAAGGACGATGTGTCCTCATCCGGTTCTGACTTTGGGGGACGAAGCCACGACAACATAGGAACTGTGTTAGCCGATTAACACAGCAAGCGCAATCACCCCGAATTCGCAACACTCTCTGGCAAGTCCTCGCCAAACACGCGTTGATAGTATTCGGCGACCAGCATCCGCTCCGCCTCATCGCATTTGTTGAGGAAGGAGAGGCGGAAGCCAAAGCCTGCGGAATTGAAAATTTCGGTGTTTTGCGCCCATGTCATCACCGTGCGCGGGCTCATCACGGTGGAGATATCGCCATTGATGAAACCTTGGCGGGTAAGATCGGCGACCTTAATCATATTGGCGATCATCGCATCGTCCATATTATCGACCTTGGACTTGACGATATCCAGCTCAACGTTCTGCTCAAGATAATTGAGCGCAACGACAATGTTCCAGCGATCCATCTGCGCTTGGTTGATCGCTTGCGTGCCATGGTAAAGCCCGCTGGTATCGCCGAGGCCCACCGTGTTCGATGTGGCGAAAAGGCGGAAGTTTGGATTGGGCGTGATGACCTTGTTCTGGTCAAGCAGCGTCAAACGGCCCGAGCTTTCCAAAATGCGCTGGATCACGAACATCACGTCGGGGCGCCCCGCGTCATATTCGTCAAAAGTCAGTGCGACCGGGTTTTGCAAGGCCCATGGCAGCAAGCCTTCCTGAAATTCAGTGACTTGCAATCCATCGCGCAAAACAATCGCATCGCGCCCGATCAAATCGATCCGGCTGATATGCGCGTCAAGATTGATCCGGATGCTGGGCCAATTGAGGCGCGCGGCCACTTGTTCGATATGGGTTGATTTACCCGTACCGTGATAGCCCTGAACCATAACCCGCCGGTTGTGTGCAAATCCAGCAAGGATCGCTAGCGTTGTGTCAGGATCAAAGACATAATCCGCATCCGTTTCGGGCACGCGCTCATCCGCTTTGGTGAAGGCGGGTACTTCCCAATCCACATCAATGCCAAAGACATCACGCACCTTCACTGTCGTGTCAGGTGCATTCATCAGAGTCGTGTCAGACCCTTCGCGCTCGGTGCTCATTACGGTAGCCATAGGCGAGGACGGTTAGCCGCCCTTCGCTCGCGCTGCAAGCGGGAGAGCGAGGCTATTTTTGTTAGGTGCTTTGTTGATCGCCGTACAGGAGCAGTTTGACGTTACGAAATCGTGAGATTTGGGCGCTTCTATTGTGAGCTATGGGGCAAAACACGCTCGCTTTCACTCTTTGAAGCGGATAGCCTGACCTGTGATGGCAGACCCGATTGAAACATTACGGCTCAAACTGGTTGAGCAAGTGCGCGGCGTCTTTAACGATACCTCCGCCGGTCAAAAGCCTGAGCCACCATCGGATAACGCTCTTTTCGAGCCGGACTCCCCGATCCGCATGGTGCATGCCGATTTGGTGGGTATGATGGTGGGCGGGATCAGAGGCTTGCTGATCCAAATGCTGCATCCGCATGCATTGCAGGGCGTGCTCAATCATTCCAACTTTCGCGAGGATATGCACGGGCGGCTCCAACGCACGGCGCGCTTCATTGCCGTCACCACCTTTGGCCATCGCGACCGCGCGACTGCGGCGATTGAGCGGGTGAATGCGATCCACCGGCAAGTTACCGGCACGCTGCCCGATGGTTCGCCTTATTCCGCCGCTGATCCGCGCACTTTGGCCTTCGTCCATGTGGCCGAGGCGACCAGCTTCCTCACCGCTTATCTGCGGCATGTTCGCCCTGATATGCCGGGGCATGAGCAGGACGAATATTACCGCCAATTCGCCATCATTGCGCGCGGTTTGGGTGCAGATCCTGTTCCCGAAAACCGCAACGAAGCCGAGGCGCTGATGCGCGATATGCGCGGGGATTTGCATTCCTCGCCAGCCGCACGCGAAGTCGCCCAATTGGTGCTCACGCAAAGGCCCGCGGGGACACCGCCGGGCGTGCAGGCGATGCTGGGCGCTGAGGCCGTTGCACTGCTGCCGCCGTTTGCCCGTTCGATGCTCGGCCTCACCCGCCCCGGTCTCGCCACCATTCCAGCGCGTGCGGCAACATGGGGAATGGGCAAAACTTTGCGCTGGGCATTCAAACAGAACCATTGAGGAGTAAGCCGATGTATGTGGCCATAGCCATGCTTTCTGTGCCCGAGGGTAATCGGGAATCCTATCAAGAAGCCGCCGAGTTCATGGCCAATTGGTCGATGGATCACGGAGCCCTTGAAGTGATGGAATTGTGGGAAGCCAATGTCCCGGATGGCAAGAGCACCGACCTCAGAAAAGCTGTTAAAGCGCCCGATGGAGAAAAGATCGTCGCAGGATGGGTGATCTGGCCCGACAAGGAAACGCTCACCAAAGCGCAAGAAGCCATGGGCAAAGGCGAAGGGTTTGAGGACTACCCAGAAGGCGATCCCCCCTTCGATGGCTCGCGCCTGATCTTTGGCGAGTTCACTCCCGTCCTGACGAGAGGACGCTGAAGCATGGCCGAATTTACCTTCTACACTGTCGCGATGAGCCGCGGACAAATTGCACGCTGGGCACTGCACGAGGCGGGCGCTGATTACGATCAGGTCGTTTTTGATTGGGAAACGCGGCCCGAGAATTTCGCGGACATCAATCCGATGAACAAGGTTCCTGCTTTGGTGCATCACATGCCTTCGGGTGATGCAATTGTCACCGAAGCCGCTGCGATCAATCATTATCTGGCCGAGACGCACCCGGATAAAGCTCTGCTTCCTGAAGCGGAGGAGAAAGCGGCCTATTTCCGCTGGCTCTTATTCGCATCCGGCCCGATTGAACAGGCACTGCTGGCAAAAGCGCTCGGCTGGGATGTGCCCGCTGAACGCACCGCCACGGCGGGCTTTGGCACTTTGGAACGCACATTGACTGCGATGGAGCAATGGCTGTGCGCCAATGACTTTGCTGCGGGTAATCGCTTTACGATGGCCGACACCTATGTCGGCAGTCAATTCATCTGGGGGCTGCGCTTTGGTTCGATACCGGAAACGCCGGGGATCAAGGCCTATGTCGAGCGCGTCACCCAGCGGCCCGCCTATAGAGAGGCGAATGCCATTGACGCTGAGCTAAACAGCAAGCGGGCTAGCTGATAGCCGCGCTCTTCTTGAGCAATTGATACGCCTCTACCACGCGGCCCAAACGCGCTTCATATTGCCTATCGCCGCCATTCTTATCAGGATGATAGCGCCGGACCAATTCCGAATAGCGCCGCCGCAATCGCTGCCTGTCGGTGTCCATGTCCAGCCCCATGGTATCGAGCGCTTGAGCTTCTTGCGCGTTGAAGCATGCAGCAGCAAACCCGCTCGGCGCGCTGGCCGCTTTGCGCTGCGCCCGCGACTTTATGCCCGCTGCTCGTGCGCCAATCGCATCGAGCGGATCAGAGAATTCTGACCATTTTGGCATTCCTGCTCTTTGGCCGTCCACACCAGCCGTTGGCGAGAAAGCGGGGCTTTCGGTCTGCCACCCTGATGCGGGGGATTGCGCGGTGACGATCTCTTCCGCGCTCATCCCCTCAAACCAATCGTATCCGGCGTTGAACTCACGAACGTGCTGAAGACAGAACCAACGCCACTCACCCGGCCCGTCAAATCCGCCACGCACATAACCGGGCGCGCGAAATTCGCCAGGGCGATTGCAGCCGGGCGCTTCGCACACGCGCCCCTCCCCTTCAAACCGGCCATGAAACTTGCTTTGCGCCATCGCCTCCCACAATGGTGACGCGGACCGAATTTGTGAATAGGAAAACCGCAATGCCAACCACAATCGCTCAAGAAATGGATCAATTGCTGCGCGAAGCGTTCAGCCCGACTGAGCTTCAGATTATCAATGATAGCGCCCAGCATTCAGGCCATATGGGAGACGATGGATCAGGGGAATCGCATTTTACGATTGTGATCGAGGCGTCGGCCTTTGCGGACATGAACCGGCTTCAGCGCCAGCGCGCAGTGATTTCGGCCTTGGGCGACATCGTGGGCGAGCGGGTCCATGCTGTAGCGATCAAGGCCAGCGCACCGGAATAGGGAGAGAACAACATGAGTTTTGCAGGACAAGTCATCTGGATCACCGGAGCATCCTCCGGCATTGGTGCAGCCTTGGCGCGCGGCTGGGCGAAAGAAGGCGCGTATATCATCCTTTCTGGCCGTAACGAGGAGCGCCTCGCCGAAGTTGCGCAGGATTGCGCCGCTCACACAGGCGATGCTTTGATGCTGCAATTCGATGTTCGCGATCACGAAGCCATCGACACCGCTACTCAAAAGGCGTTAAGCTGGAGAGGCGGCGTTGATATTGCTGTCGCCAATGCTGGCGTGTCGCAGCGCAGCCGTGCGCTCAAAACCGATATGCAAGTCTATCGCGACATTATCGACATCGACCTCACTTCGCAGATCGCCTTTTCGCAAGGTCTGATCGGGCATATGGCTGATCGCGGCAGCGGCAAATTGCTCTTCATTTCCTCGATCGCGGGCAAGGTCGGCGTGCCGATGCGCACAGCCTATTCCGCTGTGAAGTTCGGGCTTGCCGGATATGCTGATGCTCTGCGGGCCGAGCTGTCGATCAACGGGGTCGATGTACATGTGATCTATCCAGGGTCGGTCGCAACAAACGTAGCGCGCAATGCGCTCACCGCTGATGGCCAGAAACGCGGGCGCAGCGATGACGTGATCGATAATGGCATTCCGGTTGACGAGGCGGCAGCCACTATGATCGCGGGAGTAGCCAAGGGCGAGCGCGAGATTATCGTCGCGCAGGGGATGGAAGAGCAAATGGGCGAAATGCGCCGCACGCCGGACGCTTTGTTCGATCAAGTCGCAGCCATGGTAGCCAGCGGATATATGGACAAGATGGAGGCGTAAGTTGATAAAACACATACGCAGGCGCGTCCCCCTTTCGAACGGGATCGAGCTGGACGTCGTCGATGAGGGTCCAACCGACGCGCCAGTTCTGATTTTCCTACATGGCTTCCCCGAAAACCACCGCACTTGGCGTTATCAGATAGAGCATTTCTCCAGCAATTTCCGATGCATAGCTCCCGATCAGCGCGGCTATCGCGGCTCTTCAAAACCCAAGAATGTCGAGGATTACAGCCCCGACAAGCTCATCGGCGATGTCTTTCTGCTTGCAGATAGCCTCGGCATCGACACCTTCACCATCGTTGGCCACGATTGGGGCGGCGCAATCGCATGGGGCGTAGCGATTGGCGGCCAGCACACCCGCGTTGAGCGCGCGATCATCGCGAACGCACCGCATCCGGTGCTGTTCCAAAAACTGCTCTGGCTTGATCCTGCCCAGCGCGAAAGCAGCCAATACATCACCGCCTTTCAAGACCGCGCGAATGACGCGCTCATCAAGGAACATAGCCTGCCCGGTATCCTGCAAAAGGCAGTCAATTGGGACAAGCCCAGCGCCATGCCCGAAGAGGAGCGCGCCATCCTGCTCAAGGATTGGGAAGATCGCGACACCGCGTTCGCAATGCTCAATTACTACCGCGCCAGCACGATGTCCGTCCCGCCCATGGATGCGCCCTTTGCCCTGCCAGATGATTACGCTCCACCCACTTTGCCCGATCTCACCATCCCGACCTTGGTAATCTGGGCAATGGATGACCTTGCCCTGCCGCCTTCCAATCTGGAGGGGCTAGATGAGTGCATCACCGATCTCACCATCGAACAGATCTATGATTGCGGGCACTTTGTCCCGTGGGAGGCTCCAGACGCAGTCATTGCGGCGATGGAGGCATTCCTCAGCGCCTGACGCAGAGATCCAATCAGCACTGGACATCACCCCAAAAATAGCGTAAACCTCTGATATACAAGGAGATTTGCTATGGTATATCGTAACAAAGCGGACTGCTGTGATTGCAACTGCGCCAAATGCAGCCAAGGGGCTGATTGCTCCAATTGCAACTGCTGCTAAGCGCGCCAGCGCGCTAAATACGTCAATTTAGCCCAGCCATTCGACCCACGCCCCATGCGCGTGGGCGAAGGCTAGCAGCTCTGGTTCTGCGCCTTTCCCTGATCCGTTCCAATAACGGACTTTCAACTCGTGCCGGAAGGTCGCGGGATCAGTCTCCAATGCGATCCAGGCGAGCGGCCTTTCGGGCGTAGCCACCGCGCCCGCTTCTTCCATCGCCCGTGTGATCGTATCCTGCGTTTCAGCGGGCATATATTGCCACATGATCGAGTGATACAGGACGCGCGTGACATTCGCGCCCTGATCCAGTTTGATCTGCTGAGCGACAAATTGGGCGGCATCCATCTGCACTAGATCGGGAGCCTTGTCGCTCGCCAAACGAATGGCCGCATCAATCCGGCCCAACCGTTCAGTAGCATCTGGCCAAACATAGCTTTTGAGCCGCAGCGCACTTGCCGGATCGCTCAAATCCACGATTTGCTGATCGCATCCTGCGCTGCGCAGAATTTCAACCGGATTATCGGGCGGCGATGCCCCGCGCCATTCGGGCGCAATCCGCATCGGTGAGCTAGACGGGCCCGTTTCAACTGCGCCCAGCGTATAATGATAGCGCTCCATCATCGTATTGACGCCAGCGCTCGCACCAATCTCGATCATCTCAAAGCGCGGCCCCAGTCTGCCCGCCAGCCACAAAAGCCCCGCCATAACACTGGCAGAGCGCCCGGCCTCATTGGTCTGGGGCGGCCCATCGAACCATGGCAACAATTCTGCGTCATATGTTTCGGCCAATTCAGCCACGAGAGGATCAATCGCGCTTTGGTCGGTAACTTCGCCCGCATAGACTTGGGCAAGCCGCTTATCCGCTCCGCTCAGCACCAGATTGTGCATCCCGCCATGGATCCTGAGCGGCATCGCGTCCTTCAATCGCAGACCGTCCCACTGGGCGATCCGCTGGCCGACTTGCGTGCGCTCGGGATCGAGTTTGCCAAGCGCGCGGATGACGCGGGCCGTGCAAGGCGAGCCGTTTTTCTCGCAATGTTCGGCCTGCCACCGAAAAGCCTCAGCGGCATCGGTGATATCCATGACGTGGCCTGTCTCCATACAAAATTCCTTTTTCGACTCTGGCGTGTTGCCCTTTTAATGGGCGCACCCTAATTGGAGCGGCGCTATGACCACCCCCGACGCCTTGAACCCGCTGACTTTCGCCATACCCAAGGGGCGCATCCTTGACGAGGCGCTGCCCGTGATGGCGCGCGCCGGGGTCGTGCCCGAAGAGGGCTTTCACGATAAAGCCAATCGCTCGCTCAGCTTTGCCTGCACGCGTGAGGATATGCGCCTCATCAGAGTGCGCGCGTTTGATGTCGCCACCTTTGTAGCACATGGCGCGGCGCAAGTCGGCATCGTCGGCAGCGACGTTGTGGAAGAGTTTGATTACGCAGACCTTTATGCGCCGGTTGATCTCAATATCGGTCACTGCCGTTTGTCAGTGGCAGTGCCCGCACAAGGGGCTGACACGCCGCAATCAAGCGCGAGCCACCTGCGCGTGGCGACCAAATATCCCAATCTCACCCGCCGCCATTTTGAGAGCCAAGGCGTCCAGGCCGAATGCGTCAAATTAAACGGCGCGATGGAGCTTGCCCCCTCGCTCGGCCTGGCCGGACGGATTGTTGATCTGGTCTCAACCGGCGCGACGCTGAAGCAGAACGGTCTTGTCGAAACAGACCGCATTCTCGACATCACCGCGCGCCTGATCGTGAACCGCGCTGCACTCAAAACCGATCCGCGCGTGGCTGATCTGGTTTCAATCTTCCGCGACCTTGCCGAAGGGGGTAAAGCGGACTGATGCAAAAGCTGGCTATCTCTGATGCGGACTTCGCAAAGAAGTTTGAGCGGATCGTAAATGCGCGCCGCGAAAGCGATGCTAATGTCGCGGGGCAAGTGCGCGATATTTTGCACGAGGTGAAGGCACGCGGAGATAGCGCTGTGTCGGATTATTCGATGCGGTTTGATGGCTATGCGCTGAGCGAAGATGACGATTGGGTCATCACCAAGGAACGCTGCGAGGAGGCTTTTCAGGAATGCGCGCCCGAACTGCGCGCTGCGCTGGAATTGGCGGCTCAGCGTATCCGCGCCTATCACGAGGATCAACTGCCCGCGAACCGCGACTTCACCGATGAGGTCGGTGTTCGCCAAGGCGCGATCTGGCGCGCGGTGGATGCGGCGGGCCTTTATGTGCCGGGCGGTCGCGCGGCTTACCCCTCTTCCTTGCTGATGAACGCTATTCCCGCCCGTGTGGCCGGGGTTCAGCGTCTGGCTGTTGTCACGCCCACACCCAAGGGGCAGTCCAACCCGCTTGTGCTCGCCGCCGCGCATATTGCCGGGGTTGACGAAATCTGGCGATTGGGCGGCGCACAAGCGGTCGCAGCGCTGGCCTATGGCACGGAGAAAATCTCAGCCGTTGATGTCATCACTGGCCCCGGCAATGCCTATGTCGCAGAAGCCAAGCGCCAGCTTTATGGCGTTGTCGGCATTGATATGGTCGCCGGCCCGAGCGAAATTTTGGTGATCGCGGATAAGGATAATGATCCTGAGTGGATCGCCTCCGATCTGCTTTCGCAAGCCGAGCATGATCCCTCTTCGCAGTCTATCCTCATCACCGATGATGCGGGATTTGCCGCCATTGTTGAGGATTGCGTCAATGTGCAGGCCGCACAGCTAGCAACTCGCAACACAGCGCAAGCAAGCTGGAGCGAGCACGGCGTCATCATTGTGGTTGATGATCTGTCGCAGGCGAGCGAGCTGGCCAATCAGCTGGCTGCCGAACATGTCGAGCTGGCCGTGGCTAAGCCTGAGCCGTTTCTGAAGAGCATCCGCCACGCTGGCAGCGTGTTTCTGGGCCGGATGACGCCCGAGGCGGTCGGTGATTATGTTGCAGGCCCCAATCACGTTTTGCCCACGGGCCGCCGCGCGCGTTTTGCGAGCGGATTGTCCGTGCTCGACTTTATGAAGCGCACCAGCTTTATCGAGTTGGATGAAGGCGCATTGAAGGCAATTGGCCCCGCTGCATCGGAACTTGCCTATGCCGAAGGGCTTCCCGCTCACGCACATTCCGTAGACAGGCGGCTTAAACGATGAATATGCCTGCACGCTCACTGGCGCGCTCCACTGCGCGGCTTGCTGCCGTCCAAGCGCTCTACCAGCAGCAGATGGAGGGCACAAAGCTCGCCAAATTGCTCGATGAATTTCACCAGCACCGGCTGGGCAAGGAGATTGACGAGGCGCAATTTGCCGAAGCCGAAGTCGATTTCTTCGACGATATTGTCTCCGGAGTTGAGGCGCGGCGCGAGGAGATTGACGCAGGCTTGGTCGCCAAACTGGCCGATGGGTGGACGCTGGCCCGGCTCGATAAGACCATGCTGCAAATCCTGCGCTGCGGCGCTTATGAATTGATCGCGCGGGCCGATGTGCCTGCCGCTGCAGCCATCAGCGAATATGTTGATGTGGCAAAAGCATTCTTCGATGACCACGAGGCGAAATTCGTGAACGGCATTTTGGATGCGCTGGCAAAGGATGTGAGGGATTAAAGTACCCGTCACCCTGAACTTGTTTCAGGGTCCATCCCCTGCTCGACTTCCTATGGCCTTTTTGGTGATGGATGCTGAAACGAGTTCAGCATGACGAGTGAGTTGGACTTCATCACCGCCTTGCGCAAATTGCCTCTGCATGATGGCGCGCGCGGGCTGCAAGATGACTGCGCTGTGCTGGAAGTGGGCGGCGAGACACTGATCCTAACCAGCGATAGTATGGCATCGGGAGTGCATTTTCGCGCAGATGCCGACCCGTATGACATCGCGTGGAAATTGGTTGCAACGAACCTGTCCGATCTGGCGGCCAAGGGCGCAGAGCCACTTGGGATCATGCTCAATTACAGTTTGGGCGACAAGGACGCGCGCTTCCTCGAAGGGCTTGCCGCAATCCTTGAGCGATATGATGTCCCGCTCCTTGGCGGCGATACGATTTCCGCTAAATCCAGCCCCACCCACAGCCTCACAGCGCTTGGCAGCGCAACCCATACGCCCGTCCCTGCGCGTAGCGGCGCTAAGGCTGGGGATAGGGTCTATGTCACGGGTACATTGGGACGCGCGATGCTCGGCTTTGAGGACGACCCCGCGCATCTCGAAGCGTTCAATCGCCCTACCCCGCTTCTGTCCGAAGGCCGCTCCTTGGCCGCACATGTCACCGCGATGATGGACATTTCGGACGGATTACTGCTCGACGCACATAGAATGGCTGAGGCGAGCGGGGCCGCTTTCGAGCTCAAGCGCGAGTGTATTCCAGTAGCCGATCCCGCCCGTTTTGACGAGTGCATTCGCTGGGGCGATGACTACCAATTACTCTTCACTGCTCCGCCAGAGACGTCATTGCCCATTGCCTGCACCCCAATCGGCGCGGTATCATCAGCCGATTTCGCTACGCTGCTCTTGGATGATGACATCCTCACCCCGTCCAACGGCCTTGGACACGAGCACAGCCCAAACCCGCCGAGCTGAAGCGCCCCGCCACACTAGCATTTCCGCTGAAAAGCGCCCGCTTGGCCGCAATCGGGTCTTGTCAGGAGCCGATTCCCTCCTATAGCTCTTCGCCCCAGAAGGAAGCTGCGCATAAGCAGGCCAATTCTCCAAAACATAACAAAGACACTACTTCCAGACAGGGGGAATTTTCGTGGACTTAGTTCTAATTTCAATCGCGCTGGGCGTGTTAGCCGTAGTTTACGGCTTCGTGACCAGTCGCCAAGTTCTCGGCGCGAGCGCCGGCAACGAAAAAATGCAAGAAATCGCCGGTGCCATTCAAGAGGGCGCGCAGGCTTATCTCAACCGTCAATACACCACTATTGGCATTGTGGGTGTCGTGGCTGCGATCCTCGTCGGATTGTTCCTTGGCCCAATTCCGGCCGTAGGCTTTGTCATCGGCGCGGTTTTGTCAGGCGTTGCAGGCTATATCGGGATGAACATCTCGGTGCGTTCCAACGTGCGCACGGCTGCGGCGGCTGAGCAAGGGCTGCAACAAGGTCTCACCATCGCATTCCGCGCGGGTGCGATCACCGGCATGCTCGTGGCTGGCCTCGCTCTGCTCGCTATCGCTGTGTTCTTCTATGTACTTGTGGGCACAATGGGCCTCGAAGCGAACAGCCGCACCGTGATTGACGGTCTGGTTGGCCTTGCCTTCGGTGCGTCGCTGATTTCGATCTTCGCGCGTCTGGGCGGCGGTATCTTTACCAAGGCTGCTGACGTGGGCGCTGACCTTGTGGGTAAGGTGGAAGCCTCTATCCCAGAGGATGATCCGCGCAACCCCGCCACCATCGCCGATAACGTGGGCGACAATGTGGGCGACTGTGCCGGTATGGCCGCTGACTTGTTCGAGACTTATGTTGTGACCGTTGGCGCGACGATGATCCTCACAGCACTGCTGTTTGGTGAGACATTGGCCGCTGCGGGTCTGCTGATGCCAATGATGAGCTTGCCGCTGCTGATCGGCGGCGCGTGTATCGTGACCTCGATCATTGGCACATATTTTGTCCGTCTGGGCAATGGCAACAACGTGATGGGCGCGATGTACAAAGGCTTCATCGTCACCGCAGTTCTGGCTGTTCCGCTGATCTATCTGGTCACGCAATATGCGCTAGGAACTCAGGGCGTTGATATGAACACAGTTCTGGGCGCTGGCCCGGGCGGCGTGGAATTCCATGGCCGTGACTTGTTCTATTGCTCGCTCATCGGCCTTTTGCTGACCGGCATCATCATCTGGATCACTGAGTATTACACTGGCACGAACTTCCGTCCGGTGAAGTCGATCGCTAAGGCTTCGGAAACAGGCCACGGCACGAATGTGATCCAAGGTCTGGCGATCAGCCTTGAATCGACCGCTTTGCCAACCATCGTCATCATCGCGGCGATTATCGGCGCGTATCAGCTCGCTGGCCTGATCGGTCTGGCTTACGGCGCGACCGCAATGCTCGCGCTCGCTGGCATGGTCGTGGCGCTCGACGCTTATGGCCCCGTGACTGACAATGCCGGCGGTATTGCCGAAATGTCAGGTCTGGATGAAAGCGTTCGTGAAAAGACGGACTTGCTCGACGCTGTGGGCAACACCACCAAGGCCGTGACCAAAGGCTATGCCATCGGTTCAGCTGGTTTGGCGGCGCTTGTGCTGTTTGCGGCTTATACCGCTGACTTGCGCGAGTATTTCCCGACCGCAGAAGTCAACTTCAGCCTTGAGAACCCATATGTGATCGTTGGCTTGCTGCTCGGCGCGCTGCTCCCGTACCTGTTCGGTGCGATGGGCATGACCGCCGTGGGCCGCGCCGCTGGCGATGTGGTGGTCGATGTGCGCGATCAATTCGCCAAGGATGCAGGCATTATGGCGGGCACCAGCCGTCCAGATTATGCCCGCACGGTTGACCTTGTGACCAAGGCGGCGATTAAGGAAATGATCATTCCGTCACTGCTTCCGGTGCTGGCGCCGATTGTGACATATTATGTGATCTATTTCCTTGCAGGTCAGAACGAAGCGTTTGCGGCACTGGGAGCATTGCTCCTCGGTGTGATCGTGGGCGGTCTGTTCGTCGCGCTTTCCATGACCGCTGGCGGCGGCGCATGGGACAATGCGAAGAAATACATCGAAGACGGCAATCATGGCGGCAAGGGCTCTGAAGCTCACAAAGCTGCTGTGA
>CAZAIG010000022.1:0-13139 GCA_964485135.1 uncultured Porphyrobacter sp.
CTGATGGTGACGACGATTGCGTTTCTCATCCTGAAAAACTTTTGGATCATGCTGGTGCCGGTCGTGGTCCACGGCATTGGCTATTTCTCTTCCTTGCGAGAGCCGCGCATTTTCGATCTGTGGATCACCAAAGTGTCGATGTGCCCGCGGGTGAAGAACTACAAACGCTGGGGGTGCAACAGCTATGCGCCCTAGGAGTTCTATATCATGACCAAGTGGCTGGGAGCAGCGAGCTGGAGCGCAAAGGAAGCCCTTGCAGGTGACCGCTTGCCGTATGAGCGGCTGATCGATGAAAGCACTGTGTTGCTGCGCGATGGCTCGGTTATGACGACGATCCAAGTGCCCGGATTGCTGTTCGAAACGGAGGATGCCGACGCTCTCAACGCTCACGCCGCAACGCGCGAAGTGATGCTGCGATCGACGCTCGATAGCCGCTTCGTCATGTATCACCATGTGATCCGGCGGCGGGTCGAGGTGGAGCTGGATGCAGAATTTCCCGACGCTCTCAGCCAGCATATTGATGCCCGCTGGAAAGAGCGGCTGGCTGGCGGATCTTTGTTCATCAATGATCAGTTTGTTACCCTAATCCGGCGGCCCGCGCGCGGCAAAGCGGGTCTGGTAGAGCGGGCGGGCAAGTTCTGGTCGCGCCTGATGAACAGGGGTGCTGCGACTGAGCTTGAAGCTGACCCTAAAGATATTCGCACACTGCAATCCGCGGTAACGGGACTTGTTGCATCGCTTTCAGCTTACGGGGCGAGCGTGCTGACCGATTATTCGGCCGATGGGGGAGACACGCTCAACTCTGAAATGTTGGAGTTCTTAAGCGCTCTCTACAATGGCGAAATGCGCCCTGTTCGCCGACCGCAAGAGGACGTGGATATCGGCCAAATGCTGCCCTATCGCCGCGCGAGCTTTGGACTTGATGCGATGGAGCTGCGCGGGTCGGGCGCGCCCGATTTTGCCTCGATCATCGGGCTGAAAGACTATCCCGAAGCCACTTCTGCGGGCATGCTCGATGGCTTGCTGCGCCTGCCGTATGAAATGGTCGTGTCGGAAAGTTATGCGCCATCAGAGCGCACCACCGCGCGCGAACGGATCGATCTGGCTTTGCGGCGGCTGCGTTCAGTGGATGAAGACGCTGCATCTGAGCGCATGGAGATGCAAGCGGCGCGCGATGCGCTGGGCAATGGCTCGGTCGGATTTGGCGATCACCATTTAACTGTTCTTGTGCGCGAGCGTGACTTTCCCCGGCTTGATGAAGCAGCGGCAGCCTGTGCAGCGGCTTTGGCGGATACCGGCGCGATTGCTGTACGCGAGGATACCAATCTGGAGCCATCGTTCTGGGCGCAATTCCCGGGCAATGAGCAATATGTTGTGCGCCGCGCGCTGATTTCTTCGGCCAATATGGCGAGCTTTGGCAGTCTGCACGGTTTTGCACTGGGCCAAGCGAGCGGCAATCATTGGGGCGAGGCAGTGACGCTGTTGGAGACGACATCGGCCACTCCGTTTTTCTTCAACTTCCATCACGGCGATCTAGGCAATTTCTCGGTGATCGGGCCGTCGGGTTCGGGCAAGACTGTGGTGATGAACTTCCTCGCCGCGCAGGCTCAGAAATTCGAGCCGCGCACCATCCTGTTTGATAAGGATCGCGGCGCGGAGCTGTTCGTGCGCGGGATTGGCGGCAATTACGACCGGATTTCGGCAGGTCAGCCGACCGGCTTTAACCCGCTTTCCTTGCCTGACAATGCCGAGAACCGCGCCTTCCTGCGCGATTGGCTGGGCGTATTGCTGGAGGCTGATGGGCCAGAGGAACTGGCGACCATTGCGGCGGCGGTGGATGCGACTTACGCCAATGACCCCAAGCTGCGGCGGCTGCGGCATTTCAAAGAATTGCTGTCGGGCGCGCGGCGTCCGCAACCCGGCGATTTGGCAGATCGTTTGTCCGCTTGGATTGGTTCCAATGGACCAGAAGATGGCGAACATGCGTGGCTGTTCGACAATGCCGAAGACAGGCTAGACCTCGACAACCGCGTTCTTGGCTTTGATATGACCGCTCTGCTCGAAAATCCGCGCCTGCGTACGCCAACCATGATGTATCTCTTCCACCGGATTGAAGAGCGTCTGGACGGCACGCCGACGATGATCCTGATCGATGAGGGGTGGAAGGCGCTCGATGATGATGTCTTCGCCGCGCGTATTCGTGATTGGCTAAAAACTTTGCGGAAACGCAATGCTCTGGTCGGATTTGCGACGCAAAGCGCGCGTGATGCGCTGGAAAGCCGGATTTCGACCGCTCTGGTTGAGCAGACCGCGACCATGGTCTTCATGCCCAATAGCCGCGCCCGGCCAGAGGATTATTGCGACGGTTTTGGCCTCACCGATCACGAGTTCGCGCTCATTCGCAGCTTGCCCGCGCACAGCCGCTGTTTCCTTGTGCGCCAGCCTGATGCCAGCGTTGTCGTGCGGCTTGATTTGAGCGGCGCACCAGAGGTTCTCACCATTCTATCGGGCCGCGAAGGCTCGGTGCGCAGGCTCGATATGCTGCGCGAAGCGGTCGGCGATAATCCCGCCAATTGGTATCCCGCGCTGACAGGCCAAGGTTGGCCCGGCGAACCCGGCGAAGTGCCGATTGCAACAGATGCAAAAGGCACATTCCCTTTCCAGCAGGCTGCTGAATGAGCGACAATTGCGCCTCTGTCACCGAAGGGGTCGGCACCGGCGTCACCGCAGCCATGGTTGCGGTCGATTGCGAGGCTAGTCAGGTTACCTCGCAAACCTTTGGGCGGCTGTTCGCATCGGGCGGCGAGCTGGGTCTGGTCCTCACCATACTGCTGACGCTCTACGTGGCATTCTTCGCGATCAGCCTGATGATCGGGCGCAGCAATCTCAACGTGCGGGCAATGATCCCGCGGATGATGACGCTGGGATTGGTGCTGACATTTGCGACCAGCTTTGCTGCCTATCAGAGCTTTTTCTGGAACATCTTTATCAGCGGGCCGGACTGGCTTGCGGGCGTTTTAACCGGCACGGGCAGAGGCACCGGCGCGGATGGCTCTGCTACATTGGTCTTCGCGCAAAAGCTTGATGTGGTGTTTCAAGCCGTGCAGCAAGTCGGCACGACGCAGGGCAATATCGATGCTTTCTCTCCGCCCGGCATGATGTGGATGGGCGCGCTTTTGCTGCTGCTCGGCACGGTCGGTATTCTGGTGACAGCGCGCATCGGCCTTGCTCTGCTGCTGGCGATTGGTCCGATTTTCGTCGTGATGGCGCTGTTTCAGGGCACGCGCGGGCTCTTTACCGGCTGGCTGAAAGGTCTGGTCATGCTAGCGATTACGCCGGTCCTCGCGGTGCTGGGCGGCAGCATCATGCTGGAGCTGGCTGTGCCGGTCCTGGCCACTTTGTCGCAATTTCAGGGCAATATCGATCCGCAAGCCGCCATGGCGTTTTTCCTTGTCGGCGCGGTGCACTGTGCGCTGATGCTGATGACATTTATCGTCTCGGCCAAGATGGTCGCAGGCTGGCAAGTTTTTGGCTTTGTCACGTCAAAAGAGGATGTAGCGAAAGATAGCGCTTGGGGCGGCATTACCCCGCGCGCTCAGCCGCTTGCTCCGCCTGCAGGTGGCCAGCCCGCCTTTCTTTCCACCGCACAGGCCGCAGCGGGCGCGACAAGCCCGGCCGGAACCCGGCGGATTGACGTTTCTGCATCGCAGGCGCGCGCCTATGCGGGCAACCCAGCCAATGATAGCGGGAGCGGCGGAACTGTTCGCGAAACCCGCGTATTCGCGACGTCCTCTGGCTTTGCTTCAGGCGGCGCTCAGGTCAGCCCGCTAAACTCATCCCATGCAGATCAAGCCCGCACGCGCGGCATTGGCAATCGTTTCCGTTCGGCCTCGGCCCGTTTTACTGGGCGCGGGGCAGGGGAGGCAAAGCTGACCAAGCCGCAGCCATCTGCGGGACGTTCAACGGAGAAAACCGCATGAGAGCCCATACGCATGCCCTAACGCATCGGGCCCGATATTTCGCAGCATCGCTCGCGCTGATCGCGGGGGCTGGGGGCCTCCCCATTGCCACGCCAGCATTGGCGGATTCGCGCCTGCAAGAACGCTTTTACGATCCCAATGAAGTCGTCACGATTAGGGGCCGCGCACGCGTGCAGGCGACCATCCAATTCGGCGAAGGCGAAGTCATCGAGAACGTCGCTGTGGGGGATTCCTCAGCATGGCAGATTACGCCCAACAAACGCGCCAATCTGCTTTTCGTGAAACCGCTTTCGGCCAGCGCGAAAACCAATATGACGGTGGTGACGAGCAAGCACACCTATCTCTTCGACCTGATCGCGAGCCCCAAGCACCGCCCGCTTTATGTGCTGCGCTTTACCTATCCCGAGCCCGAGGTGGACCCGGAGGAAGAGGCGCGGCTGGCGGCGGCTCAAAACGCTCCGGAAAGAGCTAACGCTATCGAGCTTCAGGCGGCGCGCGACCCCTATGCTGTGGTTGATCCGGCGCGGCTCAACTTTGCATGGACGGGCAGCGGCGCAGTCGCCTTGCTGCCCGATGAGACTTTTGATGATGGCGAGGCGGTTTTCCTCAAATGGGCGCAGGGCAAGTCAGTGCCTGCGATACTGACCCGGAATGAAGAGGGCGAGGAAGGACCAGTGAATTTCACCGTTCGCGGCGAGACCGTGGTGGTGCAAGATGTGCCGCGCGAGTTGATCCTGCGCAATGGGGATGAAACGGCGAGGCTGGTGAACACTGGACCGGATCGTTCGGCGCGGATTGAACCGCTGGCGCTCCCCCCTTCCGATGCAAAGACAGCGGCCGATATTAAGGAGGCTTCGTGATGCGATTAGCCATGAAATTGCCGGGGAAGCTGCCCAAGAAATCACCGGGCAAATCCGGTGATGAAAGCGGCAGCCTCCAAGCGGATAACACCGATCCGCGCGATTTGGAATCGGCGGAAATTATCGATCTGGCTAGCCGCACGGCCTATCCCGCAGTGACCTCGGGTAAGGGAAAGTCTGACGGGCTGGGCCTTGCCGCCGGCGTTGCCTTTGTTGGCCTGCTTGGCGCGGTATCGTTTTGGGCGATGAACTCTGCACGATTGTCAGAGCCCGATGCAGCGGCGGCCGGCGCGGTGCCTGCTGAGGCTGCTCCGCAAGCCAGAGCCACAGGCGCTCCGGTAAAGCCGATCAAGGCCGCTGTGACGAAACCCAAAGTGCCCGGCGCGGCCAATCCGGTGGTGCGCAGCAATCCTGCGCCAGCGCCGATTTATTCGCGCTCGCCAGCGGGCAATGTGTCGCCTGCTCCGCGCCCCAATCCGTATAATTCTCCGACCGTTATCTTTGATGCTGGCGCAGCGGCAGGATCGGCGACGCCGGGATTGGCGATGCCTGCACCGGCTGGCAATGTGGCGGGCAACACACCGGCGAAAGCGGGCGGCGGACCGGTGGGTTCAGCGGCGGCTTTCGCTAGCTCCATCGGCGGGGTTGGCGGCGGCACGGCAGAGGCCGAGGCGATGGTCAACCCATCAACGACTGTGACAGAAGGGACCTTGATCCCTGCCGTTCTGGAAACCGCGATCAACACCGATGTGCCCGGCTATGTCCGCGCCGTGGTCAGCCAGGATGTGCGCAGTTTTGACGGGACCAAAGTGCTGATCCCGCGTTCCTCGCGCGTGATCGGGCAATATCAGTCCGGCGTCCAAGGCGGGCAAAAGCGTGCTTACGTCATTTGGACGCGGTTGATCCGGCCAGATGGCGCTTCGATTGCGATTGCCTCCCCCGGGGTTGGCTATGACGGGACCACCGGTATAGCGGGCGATGTCGACACGCATTTCTTTAGCCGTTTTGGTTCAGCTATGCTCCTCTCCGTAGTGGGCGGGCTGGGCGCCATCGCATCAGGCGGAGCATCGGTAGTGATCGGCGGAGCAGGGCAAAGCGCGGCCAGCACAGCCTTGCAACAAGATGGCAATCGCAGCCCTACGATCCGCGTCCGGCAAGGCGAGCCGATCCGCATTTTCACGGCGCGCGACCTTGGTTTTAGCGGAGTATGAGCGGGCTATTGCCGAGCTATGCAGTAGGAAATTTTGTAACAGAGATGACCCATAGATCACCCATAGACCTCGCGAGACCTCGTTAGATCAACCCAATATGAGCGCAGATATCCATCCTCTTTCCGCAGACGCAAAACCGGCCGAAAATGCGGCCACCGATGCGCCGGTTATTACCGAGCGCAGCGTCTATTTGGATGCGTATCTTGCGCCATTTAAGCAGTGGTTAGAGCGTGACACTGTTACAGAGATCATGGTCAACCGCCCGGGTGAGCTCTGGATCGAAGATGCCAGTGATCCGGGTATGAAGCGGATCGAAACGCCTCAGATTGACGACCGGCTGGTGCAGCGGCTTGCTGAACAAGTCGCTCGGGTTTCGCATCAGGGGATCAACCGCGAGCATCCTTTGCTGGGCGCAACTTTGCCAGCATCGGATGGCGGCAGCGGCGCGCGCATTCAGCTATGCGGACCGCCTGCATCGCGCAAACATTGGACTATGGCAATCCGCCGGCACAGGAGGCTTGATCTGCCGCTTGATGCTTATGATGCAGGGCCATTGTCGCAGGCGCAAGAACCGCAATTGCCTGACCCGCAAGCTGAACCCATCGCTTTTTTGCGCGCGGCGATTCAGCACCGCAAAACGATCCTAATCTCTGGCGGGACCAGCACAGGTAAGACGACGTTCCTCAACGCGATGCTGGGTGAGATCCCTGCAGAGGAACGTGTGGTTCTGGTCGAAGATACGCCGGAGCTGAAACTACCCGGCGAAAACGGTGTAGGATTGGTCGCAGTCAAGGGCGAGCTGGGTGAGGCAAAAGTCACGCCGAATGAACTCCTCCAAGCCGCCTTGCGCCTGCGCCCCGACCGCATAGTTCTGGGCGAATTGCGCGGCGAGGAAAGCGTGTCTTTCTTGCGCGCGATCAACACTGGCCATCCGGGAAGCTTCTCCACCATTCACGCCAATTCGCTGACCGGTGCATTGGAGCAATTGGCGCTGATGGTGATGCAAACCGGCATTGGCTTATCGCGTTCAGACACCATTGCCTATGCTGCCAGCGTGATCGATGTCATCGTGCAATTGGGCCGCGACGCCGAGGGCAAACGCGGCATCACACAGATCGCCGACAGCGCATCACTGGTGTCATGAGCGACGCAGCGAGCAGCGCCCCATTGGCCGAGATTGCCAGCCCCTATTTCAACCGCGAGCTAAGCTGGTTGTCGTTCAATCAGCGGGTTTTGGATGAGGCCATGAACCCCGCCTATCCATTGCTGGAACGGCTGCGTTTCCTGTCCATATCGGGCAGCAATCTTGATGAATTTATAATGATCCGCGTCGCGGGTCTGGTTGGCCAAGTCCAACGCGGCATTGGCAGGCCATCGACCGATGGACGCAGCCCAGCGCAGCAGCTAGCCGCGATCCGCGAGGAGCTGGAAAATCTGTCCGATAGTCAGCAAAATGTCTGGCGCGAACTGCGGGAAACCCTAGCTCAAGAGGGCATTCATATCGCCGATGAGCAGCGGATTTCTTCTGCAGCACACGATTGGCTGAAAGCGCATTTCCTCGAGGAAATCCTGCCAGTTGTCACTCCGCAAGCGCTTGATCCGGCACACCCATTCCCTTTTGTCACTAATGGCGGAACGGGGCTTTTGTTTACGCTTAAACGGGATGCTGACGGCGAACAGATCATCGAGATGATCTTGATCCCGCCTGCTTTGCCTCAATTTGTTCGCGTTCCCTCCAGTCATTCGGGTGAAGAAGCGATTTATATCTCCATCGCCAGCCTTATCTCTCGCTTTGCTGGCCATCTCTTCCCCGGCTTCACGATTCAGGGAGACGGATTGTTCCGCGTGCTGCGCGATAGCGATATTGAGATTGAGGAAGAGGCAGAGGATCTGGTGCGCACGTTCCGCAGCGCCATTCAGCGCCGCCGCAAAGGGCAAGTGATCCAGCTTGCGGTAGAGGAGGATTGCGATCCGGCCGCAGAGCAAGTTCTGCTTGAACAAATCGGTGTCCACGAAACCGCGATCATCCGCAGTTCGGGTATGATCGGAATAGATGGCCTTGCCAGCATCGTCGATGAAGATCGCAGCGAGTTGAAATTCGAAAGCTATTCGCCCCGCTATCCAGAGCGAGTCCGCGAACATGATGGCGATGTCTTTTCCGCAATCCGTGAAAAAGACATCATCATCCACCACCCGTATGAAAGTTTTGAAGTGGTGGTTGATTTCATCCGCCAAGCTGCGGCCGATCCAGATGTGCTCGCGATCAAACAAACGCTGTACCGCGCAGGCAATCAATCGAGCGTTATCAATGCTCTGATCGCAGCGGCAGAGGCTGGCAAATCTGTTACCGCCGTAGTGGAGATCAAGGCGCGCTTTGACGAAGAGCAAAACTTGATGTGGGCGAGCAAACTGGAGCGCGCCGGCGTGCAGGTCATCTACGGCTTTGTCGATTGGAAAACCCACGCAAAAGTCGCCATGGTTGTGCGGCGCGAGGAAGATGGCTTTAGCACCTATTGCCACTTTGGCACGGGCAATTATCATCCCATCACGGCCAAGATCTATACCGATCTTTCCTTCTTCACTGCATCCCCAGAGCTAGGGCGCGATGCAGCCAAAGTATTCAACTTTGTCAGCGGTTATGTCGAGCCGGACAGCATGGATGCACTGGCTATTGCGCCAATCAATTTGCGTGAGAAACTCTACGCTCTGATCGATCAGGAAATCGCCAATGCAGGTAAAGGATTACCCGCAGCGATCTGGATGAAGTGCAATCAGATCACCGATACCGGCATCATCGACCGGCTTTATGCTGCGAGCGCAGCGGGGGTTGAGGTGGAATTGTTGGTGCGGGGCATTTGCTGCCTGCGTCCCGGAATTGCAGGGCTTTCGGAGAATATCAGAGTCAAATCGATCATCGGGCGTTTTCTGGAGCATAGCCGGATCTATGCCTTTGCCGCCGGGGAGGCGATGCCGGGCAAGAATGCACAGTTGTTTATCTCCAGCGCCGATCTGATGGAGCGTAATCTTGACCGAAGAGTCGAAACGCTGATCCCGCTGACCAATCCAACGGTGCACGATCAGGTTCTTCAACAGGTTTTGCTCGCCAATATGCTCGACACCACGCAAAGCTGGATGCTGAAGGCTGATGGCACTTATGCCCGTGCCCAAGAGCAGCTAGAGGAAGATGCTAAACCTTTCAATTGCCACCGTTATTTCATGACCAACCCATCGCTTTCAGGGCGGGGCGAGGCTTTGGAAAGCGAACAAGTACCCAAGCTTGCCTTGCGCCGTTGGGCCCGCCGGGCTGCTGACTTGCTCACAGGAAATTCTGAAAAGACTTCCCTGCGCAAAGGGCGTGCGGCATAGATTAGCCGCAATGGGGGCAGGAAAGTGAATATGCGCGCCAAACGCGCTGACCGGTCGGGTACGTTTTCGGGCATAGCGCCAGAACGCGCGATCATTGATATCGGCTCCAACACGGTGCGCATGGTGATTTACGGCGGGTCGATGCGCGCGCCGACTGTGCTATTCAATGAAAAGGTGGTGGCGCGGCTAGGGCGCGATATTGCCGCTACGGGTCTGCTAGCGGACGAGGCGGTCGAGCTCGCGATGCGCGGCTTGCGGCGCTATGTTTTGCTGCTGGAGGAGCTGGGCGTTGATGATGTTGAAACGGTTGCAACCGCGGCCGTGCGCGATGCGGCAAATGGGGCTGAGTTTGTTGCAGCGGTTGCAGAACTCGGTCTGAAGCCAAGGGTGATTTCTGGCGCCGAGGAAGCCAGACTGTCGGCCAGCGGCGTGATCGGCGCGTTTCCTGGCGTGCGCGGTGTTGTCGCTGATCTGGGCGGGGGATCGCTGGAATTGGTGCGGATTGCAGATGGTGCCTCTGGCGAGGCCAGCTCGCTCCCGCTCGGCACATTGCGGCTGCACGAATATGCGGGTGATACGCCTTCTGATATGCGCAAATCCTTGAGCAGAGTTATCAAGGAGGCCGGTTGGAACAAGCCGATTGAAGCGCCGCTCTATCTAGTCGGGGGCACGTGGCGGGCGATGGCGGTCTATGCAATGGACCAGCGCAAATATCCGCTAACCGATCCGCATGGCTCTCAATTGAGCGGTAAAGAGGCTGCGAAGCTGGCAGAAAAGCTGGCCAGCACCAAACCGGACGACTTGCGCAAGATTGAGCGGATTTCATCGATGCGCGCGGACATTTTGCCCTATGCGGCTGTATTGCTCCAAGCGATGCTGAAGCGGCTGGAGCCGAAGCGCCTGGTGTTTTCATCGTGGGGCCTGCGCGAGGGTTTGCTTTACGATCGATTGGAACCGCAGGAACAGGCGCAAGATCCACTGTTAGCGGGCGTGGGCACATTTGCTGCGCATCGCGGGGCTCCGCCTTTGCTAGCGGCGCGGATTGCTGGCTGGACAGCGGGTGCAGTGCCGCAAGGCGAGCATGGCAGCGAACGTCTGCGCGTGGCGGCGACTATGCTGGCGCTGGCCTCTATGCAGATTGAGCCCAATGTCCGCCATAGCCATGTGGTCGATTGGGCGCTGCACAAACGCTGGATTGCGCTGGATGCAAAAGAGCGCGCTATGCTGGCAGCAGCAATTGCGGCCAATGGCAATCGCTGTGAATTGCCAGACAGTTTGCATCAGCTTGCCGACAAAGAAGCGCTGGAGGAGGCGATCTGTTGGGGCCTTGCCACACGCATTGCGCGGCGGATCGGCGCCCGCTCGCAAAGTTCATTGCAAGTGACGCGTCTTAGCTTGGAAGATGGAACATTAGTGCTCAGCCTAGCGCGCAGTCACCGCGATTTATTCGGCATTCCCAATGAAAAGGATATGAAGCTACTGGCCGACCGGCTTGGTACGGATTGGCATGTTCGTACCGAAGAGTAGCGCGCAGCAACCCTATTTTGAGGCTGCAAAGGGCGAGAAATTGGTATCTGTATCGAACAGATCAACGCCCTCTTTGCGTTTTAAAAAGCCCACGGCGGCATAGGTGACGGGCGTCAGCACCGCTTCCCAAATCACTTTCAGCGCCCAATTGGTGCCCATCACAAGCAGCACGTCTTTCGTCTCCCAAATACCGAGGAATGCGACGGGGTAAAAGATCAGGCTATCGACGCCTTGCCCCACGAAGGTTGAGCCGATGGTCCGGCTCCACAAAGCCCTGCCCTTGGTCCAAATCTTCATCTTCGCCATGACGAAGGAGTTGACGAATTCGCCTGCCCAAAATGCGATGATTGAGGCGAGTACGATGCGCGGGACAAGACCAAAGACTTGCTCATACGCATCCTGTCCATTCCAACTGTCAGCAGGCGGCATGGCGACCACCGCCCAGCTCATAAAGGCCATGAAGATCATCGCGGCAAATCCGGTCCAGATCACGCGGCGCGCGCGGGCGTAGCCATAAACCTCGGTCAGAACATCGCCGATCACGTAGCTCACCGGAAAGAACAGGATCCCTGCGCCAAAGATAAAAGCGCCATCGGGTGCGGGCCACCAACCATCGGGCCAAAAGCTTGCATCGACCGCCGACAGTTTTGCTGCGCCGATAATATTGGAGAGCAGCAGCACAGCAACAAAGGCTGCCATGACCAGATCGTAATAGCGAAAATTGTGCTGGGCGGCGGATTGCGGTGTCGTCATAATTTACGCCATTAACGCGATTCGGTTTGACGGCAAAGCGCGCTAATGACAGGGGGCTTTGTCAGCTGTGCTTGGCTTTGTTGGCATATGCGCGCCCGTAGCTCATCTGGATAGAGCGCGAGACTTCTAATCTTGAGGCAGCAGGTTCGAGTCCTGCCGGGCGCGCCAGTCAAACACACAAAAGTCCTTCGCTTCGCTCAGTATACTTTTGAGTGGCTGTTTATGAACTGCGCATCCTTGGGGCGGTCCTTCGGATGCGCAGTGCGTTGTTTGTGTCAACGAAGCCGAAGGCTTCGCAAGGGCGACTGCCCGTCCGCAGCGACCGATAGGGAGCGAGGAAAGCCAAATGAGCGTTTTCGCGCTCGTGTGAGCGCCATGATAATTGACAAAATCTACTTCACCCCCGCTTCACAGTTTCCAGCAATTCTGCGGTGATCGGATAGCCCGCATCCTCCATAATCGTCAGCATCGGGCCATCATTGCTGTCATTGACCTGGGGGATGATTGTCTTGACCGGAATAGCCTCTGCCTGCGCTTTAGCAGCGGCGAAATCGGCAAACAGTGCAAGGCGTTCCAGATTGCGGCGCGTGGGGAAGATGAGCTTTATCTCGCCCGCATCCGCCATGTCGAGCGCGCCTTGCGCGGTTACCCAGAACAGCCGCGTCGTCTCTGATTGATCTGCCTCAATCTCGACCGCACCTGTCCCCAGATTGGCGAGGTAAAAGCGGGTGTCATAGACCCTTGGGATCCGCTCGTTTTGCGGGTTCCAGCGCGCGAAAGGCGTGAATTGGGAAAGGTCAAGCGACCAGCCAAACTCTTCTAATACAGGCGCAAGCGATCCGGAATCGTGCAGGCGCGCGCAGGCCAATTTGGCGCTTTCGGCGGTGATATCGCCACTTAGACCAAGCGCGAGACCGGTTTCCTCCAAAGTTTCGCGCACGGCAGCGATTTGATGCGCGGCCTCGTCCACTGGCATTCCAAAATCCTGTGTCTCGGCAAGGCTAAAGTCTGCATCATCAACGCGCCCGCCGGGAAAAACTGCCATTCCGCCTGCAAATCTCATCGTTTTGGAACGGATCTGCATCAAAATCTCCGGCGCGCCATCCTGATTATCGCGGAAGATCACAACGGTTGCAGCGGGAATGGCTTGCGGTTTTTGGGTAGCGCTATCGGTCATGGACTGTGTGATGCAGGCTGGCAGGCGGCTTGCCAAGTGGCAGATCGGCTAGCGTGTCGGGAAATTTAACATGGGCGCTATGGTTAACAGGTGTGTTAACTATGGAAACCCCCAGAAAACCGGCATTCTGAAAAACTGGCACGCGCGTTGCTATGTAATGGATACCCTAGCAGTCTTTACAAAGAGGCGATCGGTTTAGTCTCCAGATCCCGCCTCCCCTTAAAAGAAAAGCCGCTCCGATTGGTCCTCGGGGCGGCTTTTTCTT
>CAZAIG010000022.1:13239-19628 GCA_964485135.1 uncultured Porphyrobacter sp.
TCCATGTCTTGCAGCACATCGACGCTTTCATAAGCGACACCGCAATGGTCAAGGATAGCCACCGCTTTGCTGGAAAAACCGCATTGCGGGAACAACGGCGTGCCTTTCATAAACAGAACGACGTCATTACCGCCGACGACTTCGGAAATGCGCGCGGTGGTTTCAGCGGATGGTTCAGACATGACTTTGTGCTCTCAGATCGAGTTGAACGGTTGAAATTTAAGTGGGGGCGCTGGTGGTGAGTTGCAAGGCGTGAAGCACGCCGCCCATGCGTCCGCCAAGCGTATCGTAAACAAGCTTGTGCTGCTGAACGCGGTTTTTGCCTGCGAATTGCGGCGCTGTGACTTTGGCCGCCCAATGATCATTATCACCGGCCAGATCGGTCAGCTCAACCACAGCGCCGGGCAGGCCAGCGGTGATCGCATCGGTGATTTCATCGGCGCTCATTGGCATCGCAAATCTCGCTTAACTTTCGCTCATCAATTGGCGTTTTGCCTCGACCGTTTTTTCGGCTAGCATTGCACGAATATCATCTTCTGAAACATCGCAGTCTGCGCCGGTCAAATCGCCGAGCAATTTGCGGATGACATCTTCATCGCCCGCTTCTTCAAAATCTGCCTGAACGACGGCTTTTTTGTAGCTGTCTGTTTCTTCCTCAGTCAGGTTCATCAGGCCCGCAGCCCATTCGCCCAGCAGCCGGTTACGGCGAGCGGCAAGTTTAAACGCAGTTTCTTCATCCATCGCAAACTTGGCTTCTTCGGCGCGTTCGCGGTCTTTAAAATCGGTCATAAGCGTCCCTTTATTCCTATAGAGGTTTAGGTAGGCACGGGCCTGATGATCGGCAAGGGGCAGTTCAGCGAATGGCAATCAATCCATGGTGACAACAAGTTTGCCGACAGCTTGGCGGCTTTCCAGCTTGGCAATCGCATCGCCGCCTCGTTCCAGCGGGAATGTCTCAGAGACAAGCGGATCGATCTTGCCGGCCTTCATCAGATCGAACAATTCTTCGACCTGAGCGCGGAATTTCACCGGCTCGCGGGCGGTAAACGCGCCCCAGAACACACCGGCAATATCACAGGATTTGAGCAGTGTGAGATTGAGCGGCATTTTCGCAATGCCGGCTGGGAAGCCAACGACCAGAAATTTGCCTTCCCAAGCGATGGCTCGCAGCGCGGGCTCGGAATATTGGCCGCCAACAATGTCGTAAACGATGTTTGCGCCTTCTGGGCCGCAGGCAGCTTTGAATGCGCCCGCTAGCTCTTTCGAAGCGGCCTTGTCCATCTCATCGCGCGGATAGATCACCACTTCATCAGCGCCTGCTTTGCGGGCAATCTCGCCCTTTTCTTCGGTTGAAACTGCCGCGACAACGCGCGCGCCATACGCTTTGGAAAGCTCAATAGCCGACAGACCCACGCCGCCTGCCGCGCCGAGGATCAAGACCGTGTCGCCTTCTTTGATGTGGCCGCGATCTTTGAGCCCGTGGATTGACGTGCCATATGTTAGCAGCAGTGATGCTGCCTTTTCCAGCTCCACACCGTCGGGCACGGGAAACATCCGGTCAGCAGGGACGATGACTTTCTCACACAAGCCGCCATTGCCAATCGCCGCCATAACTGTGTCGCCAACGCTGTAGCCCTCTACGCCTTCGCCAATGGCTTCGATTACGCCAGCGAGTTCACCGCCGGGGGAATAGGGGCGCTCAGGTTTAAACTGATAGAGGTCGCGGATCATCAGCGTGTCCGGAAAATTGATTGCGCAGGCTTTCACATCGACCAGTACTTGGCCTTTGCCGGGCGTGGGAGTGTCAACCTCGTCCAAAGTTAGCGTTTCTGGTCCGCCCACGGCGTGTGTTTGCAAGGCTTTCATCAATGTCTCTCCCGATGCGTGCATTTTGGCCGCAGTTTAAGCGGTGATGTTTGTTCCTGCGGTTAGCCATGGCAGCTTACCCGCGCGGGCTGCTTCATGTGCTGCAATTTGCTCATCGCGTTCCAGCGTCAGGCCTACCTCGTCAAGCCCGTTAAGCAGGCAATTTTTGCGGAACGGATCAATGTCAAAGGCAAAGCGGTCTTGGAACGGCGTGGTAACCGTTTGGTTCTCCAGATCAACATGGATCGGATCGGTTTTTGCCACCTCCATCAGCCGGTCGATTTGCTCTTGCGGCAATACCACCGTCAAAATCCCGTTCTTAAAAGCGTTACCTGAGAATATATCGGAAAAGCTCGGCGCGATGACTGCAGTAATGCCAAGGTCAAGCAATGCCCATGCGGCGTGCTCGCGGCTGGAACCGCAGCCGAAATTGTCGCCCGCAATCAGGATTGGCGATCCGGCATAGTCGGGATCGTCAAACACACTGTCACCTTTGGCGCGCAGGCTTTCAAAAGCGCCTTTGCCGAGCCCTTCGCGCGTAGTGGTTTTGAGCCATTCAGCCGAGATAATCACATCGGTATCGATGTTCTTCGCGCCAAATGGGTAGGCGCGGCCTTCAACTTTGGAGATGGGTGTCATCAATCGGTTTCCGGTTTTTCGCCAGAGGGAGGCGTGGGAGCGGGCGTAACTTTTTTCTTTCGCTTGGATGCGTACATCAGCGCGGCTGCAATAGCTGCTGAACCGATGGCGGCGGCACCGATCGCAGCTTTGGTTTTGCCGGATCCCTTTTCGGGTGCATCTTCAGGGGGCTTTTTCTCTGTCATGCCTTACTCTTGGGGCCGCTGAGAGAGCATATCAAGAGCTAAACCAATTCACGCACATCGGTGAGGTGCCCCGCAACCGCGGCAGCGGCGGCCATAGCGGGGGAGACGAGATGCGTGCGCGCACCGGGGCCTTGCCTCCCGACGAAATTGCGGTTTGAGGTGGATGCGCAGCGTTCACCGGTGGGCACTTTGTCGGGGTTCATTCCAAGACAGGCCGAGCACCCCGGCTCACGCCATTCAAATCCAGCCTCGGTAAAGATCCGGTCGAGCCCTTCATCCTCGGCCATTGCCTTGACGAGACCAGAGCCGGGGACGACGATTGCCCATCGTACATTGTCCGCTTTGCGTTTGCCTTTCAGAACTTCGGCAGCAGCGCGCAAATCTTCGATTCTTGAGTTGGTGCACGAACCGATAAAGATGTTCTCAACCGGAATATCACTGATCTTCTGACCGGCGCTCAGTCCCATGTAGTCGAGGCTCTTTTGCGCGGCTTCTTGCTTTGACACATCGGCAAAACTGGATGGCGCAGGAACCACTCCGCCGATTGCGACCACATCTTCGGGACTGGTACCCCATGTTACGGTCGGCTCAACCGCGCCCGCGTCAATTGTGACCGATTTATCGAACTCGGCGCCCTCATCGGAATGCAACGATTTCCAATAGGCCAGCGCTGTGTCCCATTCTGCACCTTTGGGAGCCATGGGGCGCCCTTTCAAATAGCGGAACACGGTTTCGTCCGGTGCGATCAGGCCGGCCCGCGCGCCTGCTTCAATGCTCATATTACAGACGGTTAGCCGCTCCTCGACTGTCATATTCTCGAAAGCTTCACCCCGATATTCGATCACATAGCCCGTGCCGCCCGCCGCACCGATCACGCCAATGATGTGAAGGATCAGATCCTTTGCTGTCACACCGGGCCCAAGCGCGCCGGTGACGCGCACTTCCATCGCTTTCGAACGGCGCAGCAGCAGGGTTTGCGTGGCCAGCACATGTTCAACCTCGCTGGTCCCAATGCCAAAGGCGAGCGCGCCGATGCCGCCGTGGCTGGCTGTGTGGCTGTCGCCGCACACGACGGTTGATCCGGGCAGGGTAAAACCTTGCTCTGGTCCAACCACATGAACAATGCCCTGCTCCGCATCGGTTGCCTCAATATAGCGCAGGCCAAACTCCGGCGCATTGCGATCAAGCGCAGCAAGCTGAGCGGCAGATTGCGGATCGGCGATGGGGATCCGGTTGCCCGCATCATCCACCCGAGCGGTGGTCGGCAAATTGTGATCAGGCACGGCCAGGGTGAGCTCTGGCCGGCGCACAGGACGCCCTTGCATCCGCAGCGATTCAAACGCCTGAGGGCTGGTCACTTCATGGACCAAATGCCTATCGATATAGATTAGCGCGGTGCCATCATCTCTGGTCTCGACAACGTGATCGTCCCAGATTTTTTCGTAGAGTGTGCGTGGTGTGTTAGCCATGAAAACCTCTTAGCTTGTAATCCCCGGTAGTGGCCAGCAAGCAAGATTTGCAAGATATAAGGAAATTATCCGCGCTATGGTCATGGTATCGTAAGGTGATAGGTGCTAACTAACAATTATGTCAGCAACGCCCTTTGCCTTTCCGATCAAAATTGTCCCCGATGACATCGATTTTATGGGGCATGTGAACAATGCGCGCTATCTGAACTGGGTTCAGGATGCCGTGCTGGCCCATTGGAAAAAGCTTGCTCCCGCTGATGAAGTTGCTTCAAAAGCTTGGGTGGCGGTCAAGCATGAGATTACCTATCGCAAGCCAGCTTTCCTCGAAGATGATGTCATCGCCAGCACGGTGCTTGAACGCTATCAAGGCGTACGGGCCTATTACCGCACAGTTATTTCTCGCGGTGAAGATGTGCTGGCAGAAGTGCAATCAAGCTGGTGCTGCATCGATGCTAAGACGCTGCGCCCCGCGCGGATTGGCGAGCATATGCGAGAGTTCTTTTTTCCTGAGAGCTAATCGCTTATATGGGCGGTGATGACGGACTTTATCCTCGCCTCTTTGATCGTGATTGTCAGCGTTGCAGCGATGGAGTGGGTCGCGTGGGCGAGCCACAAATATATCATGCATGGCTGGGGGTGGGCGTGGCACCGTGACCATCATGAACCGCATGACAATATGCTTGAGAAGAACGATCTTTACGCCATTGTTGGTGCCGCGATGAGCATTTCGATGTTTGTTCTGGGCAGTGAATGGGTGCTGGGCGCTGCGGCATGGTGGCCTGCAACCTTCATCGGTATTGGGATCATGATCTATGGGATCATTTACACTCTGATCCACGATGGGCTGGTCCATCAGCGCTATTTCAGATGGGTCCCAAAATCTGGCTATGCCAAGCGGCTGGTTCAAGCGCACAAGCTGCATCATGCCACTATTGGCAAAGAGGGCGGTGTCAGCTTCAGCTTTGTCTGGGCAGAAGATCCGGCGAAATTGAAAGCTGAGCTGAAACGCCAACGCGCAGCGGGCGAAGCCGTGGTCAGAGACAGCGTTGGCACCTAAAAAAAGCTGCATTTATTCGTTGCGGGTCGCGATCCACGTTCCAGTAATCGCCAAAACGGCAAGCGATGCATAGGCCCATGGCGCACCCACGCTTACCCAGCTAAATACGGCCCCTGCAACCAGCGTTATAATCGCGATGATCTTTGAGCGGCGTGAGATTGCCCGGCGTTCCTGCCAATCGCGTACTTGCGGACCCCATGTGGGATGGTTGAGGATTTTCTGCTCCCATTCCTTGTTGCTGCGAGCAAAACAGAACACCGCCAATAGCAGGAACGGCACAGTCGGGATGAGCGGCAGAAAAGCGCCGATCGCGCCAAGCCCCACACTCAATATGCCGATCGAGAGAAAGATGGGGCGCATATCACGGCGCAGCCTAAGCTGCTGCGATCCTTGCTGCGTGTTCTTTCACTAATGCGATCATATTGGGCACGCCCTGCGTGCGGTTGGATGATAGCTGATTTTTGAGGTCGAACGGTTCCAGCGCAGCGGTTACATCCATAGCCGCAATCTCAGCGGCTGGCCGGTCTTGAACCGCGGCTATGACAAGCGCTACGATGCCTTTGGTGATCGCAGCGTTGCTGTCAGCGAGAAAATGCAAGGTGCCGGATTGTTCGGTGGGATAGACCCACACGCTTGCAGAGCAGCCGCGCACCAATGTCGCATCGGTTTTTAGCGGATCGGGCATTGCATCCAAATCGCGCCCCAATTCGATCAAGAGGCGGTAACGTTCATCGCCTTCTAGAAATTCATATTCTTCCTGAATGTCGTCAAGGCTTCGCACGCAAACAGCACTCGTCATTGCGAGCGGAGCGAAGCAATCCATAGATCAGCTCGCTTACGCTCTGGATTGCGCCGTCACTGCGTTCCTCGCAATGACGGGTCTGGCTGCTCATGTAATGTGTGCGCGTTATAAATCTACCCCGTTTGCAATCGCTTCCAACTTGCGGATGCGCTCTTTTAGATCAGAGATTTCGATCCGCGCGGCGCCAAGGCGTGATCCTGTTTCCCGGCCTTCTACAGACAGTTCGCCTTCCAGCTCGCGGCGCTTTAACGTTAAATAATCCTGCCATCCGCGCAGCATGGCTAGCACAACAATCGTCAAACCGATCAGGGCTGCCGCTGCGATTACTATAGTGGGTTCGAGCATGATTCGTGCCTCTTAGCCTCTAGCCT
>CAZAIG010000022.1:19728-21457 GCA_964485135.1 uncultured Porphyrobacter sp.
ATGTACTTTAGTCTTTTGCATCGCCGCGCAGATCTTCGATCTCTTCGGCAAGCCGCTTTTGCTTGACCGCGCTCGGTGTGTTGTTGTCGGTCACGATGCGTTCCAAAACTTTGACGCGTTCGCGTAGCTCATCGCGTTCCTGCATGGCTTCTGCCAAAGCCTCGCTTTGCGCCATATCTATCTCACGCTGGGTCATGCGTTGCTTGTTGAAATGCAGCACGCCCCAAACGACTATGGCGACGATGACGATGATAACGAGCCCGCCCATCAGGCTTTCTCCCGCTTAGCCACATTAAGCGGCACGCCAGTGTCATCCGAGTTGCGAAGGCTTTCGATCTCCTGCGTCAGGCCATAGCCGCCATCGGTCACGATCCGCTCGATATTGCCGAGACGGTCTTTCACTGATCCCAGCTCGGCGCGAAGCTCTGCGTTTTCTTGCGTAAGCAGTTTGACCCGCTCGACAGTTTGCCCATCAGACGTTGGCTTTAGTGCTTGGCCCCATGCGCCTTCTAGCGGGTAGCCATGCTTGATCCGCAGTCGGGTCGTGTGGATCCAGCCGAATGTGCCGGCCGCTGCGATAGCCAAGCCTGCACCGATGATCCAAGGCAGATGGGGGATGATGATGTTTGCCGCGTCCATGGGCGTTATGCTTTCGTCTTAGTGTCGATGTCGAGCGGAATGCCGCTGCCTGTGCTGCGACTGTCGCGAAGGGATTCGATCTCTTGCGCCAGATTATTGCTTGGGTCTGTGACCACCCGTTCGAGAACGGCGACCCGTTCTTTCAACGCTTTCACTTCGGCTTTGGTCGCTGTGTCATCATACGCATCGGGGCTGGCCACGCGCGTTTCATTGCCATCTTCATCAGAGACGATACCGTATTTAGCCTGAAAGGCCTTCACGCCGCCCCAAATGACAATTGCGACGATCGCCACCACCGACCAATCCATTATGCTTTCTCCTGTGATTTGATATCGAGCGGGATGCCAGCTCCTGTATCTTCGACAGATTTGGTGTCGCGCAAAGCCTCGATTTGGGTGGCCACGTCGTAGCCGCTATCGGTGACGATCCGCTCAAGCACGGCAACGCGGTCTTCGAGCGCTTTCACATTCGACGCATATTGGGCCGCCTTCTCAGCAGTGTTTTCCGCAGCTGTTTCCACCTGCATTTCGGCGATTTTCTGTTTGTGCTTCGTCCAAATCGCGAAGAACGGAATGCTGAGTGCCAAAATTGGTATCAGCAGCGCCATTTCCCCTTCCATCGTTCAATCCCCTCTTGTTCGTGTTTCGCTCAGCGCAGACGCTCAATTTCGGCGGTGAGCCGCGGGTTGGAGGAGACATAATGCTCTTCAACACGGGCGAGGCGGCGATCTATGTCGCGCATCCGCGATCGGACTTCGCGGGCGGCGCGCTTCGGATTTTGGCGAACGCCCTGCCAATATTTGCGCTCTTCCGCTTCAACGTAGAGGTGCGAAGGCTTCTTGTTTAGCAGCACGCCCGCGGCCAGATAGCCCAACAAGGGCCAACCCATGGTCACTGTTGCAGCAACAAAACCCAGGCGGACCCAGAAGACATTGACGCCGGTATAGTCGGCAATGCCAGAGCAAACCCCAAAGAGTTTGGCGTTTTGTTTATCGCGGTAAAGCGTGGTGCGGGGGGTGTTCATGCCCGTGATCCTTTCTTTTCAGCGAGCAAACGGTCCAGCTCGCGCAATTTGCGTGTGTCTTCATCAT
>CAZAIG010000023.1:0-21258 GCA_964485135.1 uncultured Porphyrobacter sp.
GATGGCTATGCGATGAGCCCCGACTATGCAGGCGCGGATGTGGTGCTGGTCAACACTTGCGGTTTCCTCGACAGCGCAAAGGAAGAAAGCCTTGCCGCGATCGGAGAGGCGATCAATGAAAATGGCCGCGTGATCGTAACAGGCTGCATGGGCGATGAGGCAGATGCGATCCGCGCCGCCCATCCTCAAGTGCTCGCCGTCACGGGCGCGCATCAATATGAGCAAGTGGTCGAGGCAGTGCATGAGCACGCTCCGCCTAGCCAAGGCCCGTTTGTCGATCTGGTTCCTCAACCGTCAGAAGCGGACATAAAGCTAACCCCGCGCCATTACAGCTATCTCAAAATCTCCGAAGGCTGCAATCACTCCTGCGCCTTCTGCATCATCCCTGATCTGCGCGGAAAACTCGCCAGCCGCCGCGTTGATGCGGTTCTGCGCGAGGCGGAGAAACTGGTCGCCGCTGGCACGAAAGAGCTGCTGGTGATCTCGCAAGACACATCGGCTTACGGTGTCGACATACGCCACGAGGCGCGCGAGTGGAAAGGCCGAGAGACCCGCGCGCATATGACCGATCTGGCGCGCGAATTGGGGCAGCTCAAAACACCGGACGGGCACACGCCATGGGTGCGGCTGCATTATGTCTACCCCTACCCGCATGTGGATCAGGTGATCCCGCTGATGGCCGAGGGGCTGCTCACGCCCTATCTCGACATTCCTTTCCAGCACGCCAGCCCCAAAGTTCTCAAATCCATGAAGCGGCCCGCGAATGAAGCGAAGGTTCTCGACCGCCTCAAAAGCTGGCGCGACATTTGCCCCGATATTGCCGTGCGCAGCTCTTTCGTGGTCGGCTTCCCCGGCGAGAGCGAGGACGATTTCCAATACCTCCTCGATTGGCTGGAGGAAGCGCAGCTGGACCGTGTCGGCGCGTTTCGCTTCGAACCTGTCGAGGGTGCACAGGCCAATGCACTGCCCGATCCCGTGCCCGAAGCGGTGAAGGAAGAACGCTACGCCCGCATTATGGAGGCCACATCGCGCATTTCCGCTGCCAAATTGCAAGCCAAGGTCGGTCGCACGCTGCCTGTCATAATCGACGAAGTGGGCGAGCCGGACGAGGATGGCGACATTGGCGCAACCGGACGCAGCCAAGCCGATGCTCCTGAAATCGACGGTGCGGTTTATCTGCGCAATGTCAGCGCACATCTGGCTGCTGGTGACATCATCAATGTCGCGGTCGAAGATGCGGATGAGCACGATCTGTTCGCCGTACCCGCCTGATCCTCCAATCCGATGAATAGCTATGCAATATCGGCGCGGGTATAGCGCCCAGCGAATGGGCCTGTTAGGCAGTGCGGAATGATAGATATTGCCGCCGATAAATTGCTGCTGTTTGGCGCGACAGGCGACTTGGCCCAGCGTATGCTGCTGCCTTCGTTATGCGCTTTGCATGCCGATGGACTTCTTGCTGATGATCTGGCCATTATCGGCACTGCGCGCAGCAAAATGAATGATGCCGAATATCGCAATTTTGCGCGTGAGGCTTTGGAGAAATATCTGCCCGCAGAACGCCGCGGCGGAATGGCAGAATTTCTCAACCGATTATCCTATCAACCGCTTGACGCGAGCACTTTGGACGGCTTCAAATCGCTTGCTGAAAAAGTGGGTGAGCCAAAGCAAGGTCTTGCGATCTTCCTTTCGACCGCGCCCAGCCTGTTCGGGCCGACAATTGCTGGATTGCAGCACGCTGGTCTGGATGGTGAGAATGTGCGAATGTGCCTCGAAAAGCCGCTTGGCACGGATCTGGAGACAAGCTGCGAGATCAATGATGCGGTTGCCAGCGCCTTTCCCGAAGAGCGCATTTTCCGGATCGATCACTATCTTGGCAAAGAGACGGTGCAGAACCTGCTCGCTTTGCGTTTTGCCAATGTGCTGTTCGAACCGATCTGGAACTCAAACTATATCGAACATGTGCAAGTCACGGTCGCTGAAACCGTCGGCTTAGAAGGGCGCGTCGCGTTCTACGATGACGCGGGCGCTTTGCGCGATATGGTTCAGAACCACATGCTGCAATTGGTCGCGATGCTGGCGATGGAGCCGCCAACTAGCTTTGATGCGACAGCCGTGCGCGATGAGAAAGTGAAAGTACTCCGCGCACTTCGCAAGGTCACCGAAGCGGAAACCGTTACCGGCCAATATCGCGCAGGTGCGATCGATGGCAATTCGGTGCCCGGTTATGACGAAGAGCTGGGCAAAGACTCCGGCACAGAAACCTTCACCGCTATTAAAGCGCATGTCGACAATTGGCGCTGGAAAGGCGTGCCATTTTACCTGCGTACCGGCAAACGCCTGCCCGAACGCGTGACCGAAATTCTAATCCAATTTCGCCCGGTGCCGCATTCGATCTTTTCAGGATCAGAAGCGCCGAGCAGCGCCATGCAGCCCAACCGCCTGCTGATCGGCATCCAGCCAGAGGAAAACATCACGCTCTCTCTTATGGCGAAGGTTCCCGGTCTTGATCAGGATGGCACGCGGCTGCGCTCGGTGCCGCTTGATATTGCCATGCCCGATGCCTTTGTCGGACAACATCGGCGGATCGCCTATGAGCGCCTGCTGCTCGACCTGATGAAAGGCGATCAGACATTGTTTGTGCGCCGCGATGAAGTAGAAGCGCAATGGCAATGGGTCGATGCCATTCGAAACGTTTGGGAAAGCAATGATATCACACCCAAACCTTATGCAGCGGGAACTTGGGGCCCATCGGCGGCCATCGCCTTAGCAGAGCGCGACGGAGTAAGCTGGCACGATGAGTAGTCTGCACCCCGCCATTCATGCTGTGACGCAGCGCGTCATAGAGCGTTCCAGACCCTCGCGACGGCGCTATCTTGACTTGATGGACCGCGAGGCGGAACGCGCACCGGACAAAAGCCAGGTTTCTTGCTCTGTCCTTGCCCATGCCTTTGCTGGTGCAACCGAAGATCAGGCCGCGATGAAAGAAGGGCGCGGCCCCAATATCGGCATTGTCACTGCTTACAACGACATGCTGAGCGCGCACCAGCCCTATGGCCGCTATCCCGAACGCATGAAGGTCTATGCCCGCGAACGCGGCGCAACCGCGCAAGTCGCTGGCGGGACGCCCGCAATGTGCGACGGAGTGACGCAGGGTGAGGACGGCATGGAACTGTCGCTGTTCAGCCGCGATGTTATCGCCATGTCCACTGGCGTAGCGCTCTCGCACCAAATGTATGACGCAGTCGCTTGCCTTGGCATTTGCGATAAGATCGTGCCGGGCCTGCTTATTGGCGCTTTGCGCTTTGGCCATTTGCCAACTGTGTTCGTGCCGTCAGGTCCTATGCCGAGCGGCATTTCCAACGCAGATAAGCAGAAGACCCGTCAGCTTTATGCAGAGGGTAAAGTCGGCCGTGCTGCTCTGCTGGAGAGCGAGCTTGGAAGCTACCACTCGCCCGGCACCTGCACTTTCTTTGGCACGGCGAACTCCAATCAGATGATGATGGAAATGATGGGTCTGCATATTCCGGGCAGCGCTTTCATCCAGCCGGGCACGAAATTGCGCCAAGCACTCGATCAGCGCGCTGTGCACCGTCTGGCTGAGCTATCAGGTAATACGGACCGTTCGCTTGCCCGGTGCGTCGATGAAAAAGCGATCATCAATGCCGCGATTGGCCTTCTTGCCACTGGCGGATCGACCAATCACGCGATCCACATCCCCGCTATGGCGCGCGCCGCTGGTGTCATTTTTGATTGGGATGATCTGAGCGAACTGTCGAGCGTCGTGCCCTTGCTCGCCAAAGTCTATCCCAATGGCGATGGTGATGTGAACCATTTCCACGCGGCAGGCGGGATGGGCTATGTCATTGGCGAATTGCTGGATGCTGGCCTTGCCCATCAAGATATTGTGACCGTCGGGGAAGGCGATCTCAGCGATTATGCAAAGGAGCCAGCGCTGGATGATGACGGCGGCCTGACATGGCGTTCTGTTGGCGCTAGCGGTGATGATACAATGCTCAGCCCAGTCAGCGCGCCCTTCCAGCCCGATGGCGGGATGAAACTCCTCACCGGTAATTTGGGCCGCGCATGTTTCAAAAGCTCCGCCGTGGCTGAGGAACGCTATACGATTGAGGCACCTTGCCGCGTGTTCGAATCGCAGACCGCTGTCAGCGATGCATTCAAAGCAGGCGAGCTTGACCGCGACTGCGTGGTTGTGGTCCGCTTTCAAGGGCCGTGCGCCAATGGCATGCCCGAACTTCACGCACTGACCCCGCCGCTCGCTGTTCTGCAAGAGCGCGGATACCGCGTTGCGCTGGTCACAGATGGACGGATGTCGGGCGCATCCGGCAAAGTTCCCGCAGCCATCCACATCACGCCCGAGGCGCTTGGTGGGGGCCCCCTGAGCCTGCTTCAAGATGGCGACATCGTGCGCGTTTGTGCAGTGACGGGCGAGCTTTTAACCACGGCTGATCTTGCCTCTCGTACCCCCGCCCCTGATCCCGCACCAGAGGTTGGCGTGGGCCGCGAACTCTTCGCCATGCTGCGCAGCGGTGCGGATGGAGCAGAGCAAGGCGGCTCTGCCATGCTGGCTGCAGCGGGTCTGTAAATGGAAGTGGTCGCGGTCGATATTGGCGGAACCCATGCCCGCTTTGCCATCGCCCGCATGAGCGATGATGGCGCGATAACACTGGGTGAACCGGTTACCCTGCACACGCATGATCACGCCAGTTTCCAGACCGCTTGGGAAGATTACAAGGAACGGATGGGAGGCCATATTCCCTCTGATGTGGCACTCGCCATCGCTGGTCCGATTACCGATGATATCATCCGCTTTACCAACAACCCTTGGATCATTCGCCCGGGATTGGTGAATGAAAAGCTGGGCACAAAGCGCAATGTGATTGTCAATGATTTCGAAGCGGTCGCCCACGCTGTGTCGCGGCTTCCTGATGACGATTTCATCCATTTGGCCGGCCCCGACATTCCACTGGCTAGCGATGGCACAATTAGCGTGATTGGCCCAGGCACCGGCCTTGGCGTAGCGCATCTATGGCGCGAAGGCGGCGCGTCTTCCGGCAAAGCCCGCGTTCAAGCGACCGAAGGCGGGCATATCGACTTTGCGCCGCTGGACCCGATAGAGGACTCGATCCTGGCGCGATTGCGCAAGAGCCACCGGCGCGTGTCTGTGGAGCGGGTCGTCTCTGGCCCCGGCATTGTCGCGATCTATCAAGCCCTGGCGGCAATGGAAAATCGCACTGCGGGCGAATTGGACGACATCACCATTTGGACCAAAGGCACCTCGGGCGAAGATAGCTTATGCGCCGCCGCGGTTGACCGTTTCTGCCTGTCATTGGGCAGCGTAGCAGGCGACATTGCTCTTGCCCAAGGCGGTTTTGGCGGCGTCGTCATTGCGGGCGGGCTTGGCTACCGCATTCGCAGCACATTGAAATCCTCAGGCTTTGCGCAGCGTTTTACGCTCAAAGGCCGATATGAAAATTTGATGGCCAGCATTCCGGTCAAAATCGTCACCCATGCGCAGCCTGGCCTTCTTGGCGCGGCGGCTGCATTTCAAACAAAGTACTTATGAAGGGTAAACCCGTGAACATCGAAAGCATCATGCGCCTTGCGCCCGTCGTTCCTGTCATCGTGGTCGATGATGTCGAACATGCTGTGCCTTTGGCTGAGGCGCTGGTTGCAGGCGGCTTGACCGCTTTGGAAGTGACCATGCGCACCCCCGCCGCATTGGATGCCATGCGCGCGATGAAAAATGTACCCGGCGCTATTGTCGGCGCTGGCACAGTCACCAATCCGCAAGAGCTGGACAAAGCACTGAACGCGGGCGCGGAATTCGTCGTCTCCCCCGGCCTGACAGAACCTTTGGCGAAGGCATGCAGTATCAACGACGTTCCATTCTTGCCGGGCACGGCGAACGCTGGCGACATTATGCGCGGGATGGATCTGGGCCTTTCTCACTTTAAGTTCTTCCCTGCGATGGCCGCTGGCGGTCTGCCTGCATTGAAAGCGCTCGCCGCACCTTTTGGAGATGCGAAATTCTGCCCAACTGGCGGCGTCAATCTCGCCAATGCTCCCGACTGGCTCGCCTTTGATCCGGTGCTGTGTGTCGGCGGAAGCTGGGTGGCGCCGCGCGGCGCAGTGGACAGCGCAGCGATCACCAAATTAGCGAGCGAAGCAGCGGCGCTTTCATCATGAAAACAATCGATACCCTGCTCGAATGCCTGCAAGGGCTCCACAGCCAGACGCGCGAAACGCCGCTGTTTAACCCGGTCTTTCAATTGGGCTTGGATATCAGCCGCGAACTTGAAGCGGGCGAGCTAGATCTCGACGCGTTGGAGTCGCTAGTCGCCGAACTGGAATGCGCCAGTATGCAGGCCCGCTCCAAACGGCTGCGGCGGCTGGTCGAGCCCGTTGATAAGGCGGGCAACACCAAGGCGCTTGCACAAAGCCTTAGCGCGCCCAACTACAGCGACTTTGCCAAGACATGGGAAAGCCCGCAGCTCCACACTGTCTTCACCGCGCACCCGACTTTCCTGCTGACGCCAGCGCAATCAGCGGCGGTCGCAGCGGCGGCAAGCCAATCGGGCGATATCGGCGCCGAAGCCTGTGTCGCGACAGCGGAACGCCAACCTGTAACCCTAAGCTATGAACATGGCCGCGCGATGGATGCGATGGCTCATGCGCAGGATGCCCGCGACCAAATCGTCAGCGAAGTGCTGGCCCATGCCGCGTTGCAATACGCCAATGAATGGCATGATCTGAAGCCGCTCCCGTTTCGTTTTGCCAGCTGGGTCGGTTATGACATGGATGGCCGCACCGATATCAAATGGTTCGACTCCATTGGTTTCCGCCTGTCTGAAAAGGCGCAAAGGTTAGAGCGATATACAGCGCAGCTAGAAGCAATTGACAGCGGTCATGCCTTGCTCGAAACGCTGCAATCCGCACTCAGTTACGCGAAAGACCGCGCAGCAGACTTCGCTGCCGATCTGTCAGAGCCGCAAGCCTTGTCCAATGCGGCCAACCGGTTGACGCAGGATGATCCGGGCAAATTGCTTTCGCTAAAGCCTATCATTGCGGCATTGGAAGAAGAGGCCGCCTCCAGCGAGCAATCACGCGCTATCGCGCTCAAAACCCTCACTGCTGGAATGCGCGCCGATGGGCTGGGCATGGGGTGGGTCCATTTTCGCGTAAACTCCAGCCAGCTTCACAATGCGATCCGCCGCCGGATTGACCCTGACAATACGCTTGATTTGGGCAGCAAGGGCGCGATGGCGACCCTGCGTCAGATTTTGAGCGAGGTGAAACCGCTTCGCACAAACTTCGCCGCGCTGGCGATCGAAAGCTCCACCGCGATCCGGCAATTCTTGGCGATGGCGCAGATCCTTGCCCACGTGGACGCTGATGCGCCAATCCGCATGCTAATCGCCGAATGCGAGCAGCCCTCCACCATCCTTGCGGCGCTCTATTTCGCAAAACTCTTCGGGATCGAGGATAAGGTTGACGTCTCGCCTCTGTTCGAAACTGAAAGCGCCCTGGAGCATGGCGGACGCTTCCTCGATGCGCTGTGTTCCGAGCCGATCTATCAAGAATACGCGCGCAAAAGAGGCCGCGTTGCGATCCAGACCGGCTTTTCCGATGCCGGACGGTTCGTGGGGCAGATTCCCGCCAGCCTCGCGATTGAACGTCTGCAAGGGCGTCTCAGCCAAGCGATGGAGGAAAACGGGCTCACTGATATCGCCGCGCTCATTTTCAACACGCATGGCGAAAGCATGGGACGCGGCGCGCATCCCGATAGCTTTGCCGACCGGCTCGCATGGCCGCTGTCGCCTTGGGCGAAACGGCGATTTGTCCGCGCCGGCATCCGGTTGGAGCCCGAGGTCAGCTTCCAAGGCGGCGATGGCTATATGTTCTTTTCTACGCCCGAGCTGGCACGTGCCACACTGACGCGTCTGGCTGAGCTCCGCCCGGCCGATACTGATGCCGGTGCACCCACTGATCCGATGTACCGACGCACCGATATTAGCCTTGATTTCTACCGCGCGATCCGAAGCCATCAACGCGAACATTTGGAAAGCAAGACCTACAGCAGAGCGGTCACGGCCTTTGGTTTGGGCCTGCTCAACTCCACCGGCAGCCGCGTTTCGCGCAGGCAAAGTGACCTGTCGGCGGACCGCGATATGAACCTGCGGCAAATCCGCGCGATCCCGCATAACTCAATTCTTCAGCAACTCGGCTACCCCATCAATGTTATCAGCGGCGTCGGCAGCGCGGCAGATGGCAATTACGAAGAGGTTGCCAGCCTGTTGATGGAAAGCGAGCGCGGACGGCAATTGGTGCGGCTGGTGCGCTCCTCCAACGCGCTGGCGAGCATCAAGACGGTGGCGGCCTATGGTGAGCTGTTTAACTCCGCCTATTGGGCAAGCCGCCCCTATCGCGGTACGGAAAGCCAGCTGTCCGATGCTTGCGAGGCATTGGCGGAATATCTGACCAAAGATGACCGCGCAGGCGTGTTTCGCCGGCTTGCCTCGCGCCTGCGCGTCGATGCGCTGAAACTGCACCGGCTGCTGGCGCTGATCCCCGATGAGAACCCCTTGGAAGACCGTGAGAACATTCGCCGCACCATTGGTGCCGCGCAAGCTCTGCGGCTTGCCCTGCTCCAACATATGTTCATCAAAGCCGTGTCGATCCCAGCTTTTAGCCGCGCCAATGACATTAGCCGAGACGATGTTTTGGAGATGATTTTCAGTCTCCGCATCGACGATGCTCTGGCGCAATTGCGCCGCACTTACCCTACCAGCTTCCCGCAAATTACCGATTTTGCGGTCAATGAACCCAGCGACTATCCCGATGGCGATAATGAAGGTTATAGCCTGATCGGGCGCGATTATATTGATCCGATCGAGCGGGCGTATGCGCTCTGCCTGCGGCTCTCCACAGCGATTGCCAATGAGTTTGGAGCGCATGGATAGGCGCAGATTCTTCAAACTTTGGTAGGAAACCTGCCCCAGAACGGGGCAAACAGCTGAGCGGGAAGGTTAATTTCTGTCAAAATCGCCATTTCAATGGCGTTGACCACGCGTTCGCACTGGAAATTTGCGCCGTTTTGGTGCATAGCTACGCGCATGATGTTTGCAATGAAATCCCTCAAAATCACCGCTGCCAGCGCACTTGCAGTGTTTGGCGTCACCTCAGTAGCGGGCGCGCAAACCGTGTCCGATGCGGTTAGCAACCCAGTTGCTATCTCCGTTGATACAGGCGCGCTGGATGCCGGCGACGAAGCCAGCCTTAACGACGTTGCGGTTGAAATCGTCGAGCCTGGCTATTCGCCTTCGCCCGATCCAATGCTGGCCGATGAGCCTGTTTCTGCGCCCGTCGTTGCAGCGCCGGCCACTTTGGCACCGACCCCAGCTGCTCCAGAATTTGCGCCAGCGGCGGTAACCGCAGATACGCAGCTCGCTCAGCGGGTCCCAGCGAGCCGGATGATCTCTAAACCGATGGTGCAGGATGTCCAGAAGACACTGATCGCTCAGAACAAAAAAGATCCGTTCGTGATCAAGTCAGTCCTCGAAATTGATGGGCCGATCAAATATGGCGAATGGTTCTGGGACGATGAAGGCGTGCCTCCCGGCCCGCTGGTCATGACGGTTGATTTGGACGCGCGCGTCATCTCTGTATTCAGAGGCGGTCATGAAATTGGTGCAGCGGCCGCTTTGCTTGGCACGAAAAAGCACCCTACCCCGCTGGGCACGTTCAAAATCCTCACCAAGGAAAAGGACAATATCTCAGAGAAATACGACAATGCGCCAATGCCATGGTCTTTGCGCCTGACTTGGAGCGGGATCATGATCCATGGCTCTTTGGTCGAGAATGGCTATGCCAGCCATGGCTGTGTTGGCGTGCCGGATGAGTTTGCCGAAAAGCTGTTTGGCATCGCAAAGCTGGGTGACAAAGTGATCATCACCCGCGGTGAAACAGCGGCTGTCGGCGACAAATTGCTCTAACCGTTTCGCCCCTTTCGTTAGGGGCATAGGGCGCTATCGGCGCGGATCGCTATCAACCGGAGCTCGAGCTGGGGGGCTCGCTTCGGGGTGGTTCGCGCCGTAGCAACCAAATATCCCCTTGCGCGCTGGCTTGCGCGCTGGCGAGCACTCCGCCGACATTGCCGCCAGACCCGGTTTCCAATGCATCGAGCAACCGCGACACTGCCTCACCGCGCGGAGCCTTGCCTAGGGTGGTGATTGCGCGCATCAGGATGCGGTAACACAGCTCACGCGGACAATCAGTAGAGGGGCGATAGGACAAGCCATCTGCTTCCTCCTCCACGCGTTCATTCCATTCACGCCGCGCGGCCCATTCGAGCGCTTCTTCCGCCCCAGACAGATGCTGAGCACTGTGGGCAATGGATACAGGATCAAGCCAATCGGCACTCGCAAGCGTTTTGCGCATACGGGCGCGGTCAAACCGGTCATTGGCATTGGAGGGGTCCTGAACAGCGGTGATACCGGCATCCTGCACAATCTGTTCCAGCTCAGCTTTGCGCCATGACAAAATCGGGCGGATCAATCGCCCTCGCCCACCAGGGATCGTCCCGCTGCGCCGAACACCTGTCAGCCCGCTAAGACCGCTTCCTCGGTTAAGGCGCATCAACAAGGTTTCAGCCTGATCATCTGCATGATGCGCGGTCATGAGCGCATCCACGCTATGCGCACTGCACCACGCCCAAAGAGCGGCATATCGCGCGGTGCGCGCCTCTGCCTGAACGTTCCCGGACGGCACGCTAACTGCGAGTATAGCGTGCTCAATCCCAAGCTGCTGGCAAAGCTCCTTACAAAGCTCTGCCTCTGCTGCGCTTTCTTCACGCAGACCGTGATCAACCGTAGCAGCCGTGACCGCGCCGGGCCTCGCTGCATGGGCAAGCAATAATAAGGCTATGCTGTCCGGCCCACCCGATAGGGCAACGCCTAAACAGCTTTCCAAAGGTGCAAGCTGATTTAATTCAGCGCAAAAGCGCGCGACCAATTCGGGATCGAGCTGACTGTCAATCTGGCTATCAATTAGCAGCTGACCTTTTTTCGGTTACGCTCATACTGATCGGACAAGCGGCCCGATGCGAGCGCGGGATAGGTTTCGCCGAACTCCGACAATGCGATGCAAGCACGGCTGGTATCTTCCAGCGCGATCATCGCCTCTGCGAGATACAGAAGGCTGTCCCCAGCGCGCGCCGCCTGCTTGTCGGTCTGGTAATTGCGCAGGAACCACGGAGCTGCCTCGCGCGCTTGATTGTTGTCGAGATAGGCGCGGCCAAGCAGATTGCGGCCATAGGTCGTACGCCAGTGCGAAGGATGTTCCTCCACAAATTTGCTCAGTTGCTGCTGCGCCTCTGGGTAGTAACCTGCATTCCACAGACGGAAACCGTATGAGTATTCATCATCGGCTGCATCGTCGGTTTGCGGTTTGGTGATCGCTTGTACCCCAGACAGGCGCTCTGCTGAGGGGCCAGATGCCGCCGGAGAAGGCGCCGGAGAAGGTGCCGGTGTTGGTGCCGGTGTGCTGCTAGCCGCTACGCTAGTCGAAGGCACGCTTGCAGTGGAGGCAGCAGTGCCAAGCGGAGTGCCGTTGGACGTGCTGCTGTTTGCCCCAGTTCCCTCAAGCGCGCGCAGGCGCATGTCCAGCCCCGCGATAGAATTGCTGTTCACTTCGCTTTCAGCGGTTAGGCGCTGCAATTGCAGTTCAAGCGCGTCCAGACGGGCCAGAATATCGGTAACCGCGGTGGTGGAATTGGGATTGGTCGCCGCTGCACCTTCTGCCGTCTCACCAGAATTGATCTGAGGCTCGAAAAAACGCCCCTCACCGCCAGGAAACACCCGCCGCTGAAGCGCACGCACTTCCGCTTCAACTTTGCGCAGGCGAGCCTCAGACACGCCATCCTGAGCCACTGCCGGGATGGGCGTGGTGGCCACAACACTCGCCGCCAATACGGGCGCGACGAACCGCAGAATTGTCGATGACATTGTGCTTAAAGCTCCTACATTTCTTTCATTCAAGTCGCGAAATCCGCAACTGCCATGCCTAGCGTAAATCTCGGCACGTTAACCATAACGGAATGTGCCCCAGCAAGCGCCCCAAAGTCGAGCGCAGACATGTCCAAAATCGTGGGAAAGCCACGTTTCAACCGATATCACGACAAAAACACGGAGGTTTGCTTGAACTAGCAGCCGCTGACTGGGTCGATACCGCTAGCCAAACCGCATCAATTGGCAGCCTCTTCGCTGACTGCAGTGGTCGCTTCTTCTTCTGTTCCGCGTGCGAGCAGCGCCTCAGCGGAAATACCAATATCGCTGACGACGCGCGGTTCAGGGTCAATCACAGGCACCGCTTGCCCGCCTATGGTGATAGCAAAGGCATCGGGCCGACCCGTGCGAATTTGCGGGTTCTCCGCCTCATCCGGCACTGTCCAGCGTTCATCTTTAGCCATTTGTTTTTCCAGCAGGACATTACCCGAACCATCGTAGAAACGCACCCAAATGCCGTCTTCCATAGCGGTGAACACAACCGGCCCGCTGGCGGGCGCAGCCTCTTCTTCGCCAGCTGCCGCTCCTTCAGCGCTATCCTCTGACGTCATAGCAGCCACTGCTTCATCCATCATATCGCCGGGGCTTGCGCCGGTTCCGTAATAGCTATTGTAGAACGCATAACCACCCACCGCGAGCAATAGCACCGCTAAAGCCGACATCCAGGCTAAGCCCGCAGAAGGCACCTTGCCCGGATCTCCCGGTTCGAAATCGGCGCTTCGATCGACAGAGCCCAGTTCGGGCATAGCCATGGCAAACTGTTCGCGAACCTCGGCGGCGATTTCTTCTTCATTTTCGCCAACAACGCGGGCGTAATTCTTCGCAAAACCAATCGCATAGGTGCGCCCGGGAAGCGCGGTAAGCTTATCCGCTTCAATCAGTTCCAAATGACGGTTGGTTATCCGGGTCTTTGCCGCGATTTGCTCCAACGACAATCCCTTGGCCTCTCGCGCAATTCGCAAGCGAACTCCAACGCCCTTCGGCGGAGTTTCTGTCTGCTCCTCTTGCCCGTCTTCTGGCAAATTGTCTGCCATACTCTAATCCCGCATTCTGGCTGCGACGCCGTTTTCCTCAACACTCATACCATAGGCCTGTGAATGGCTTAATTTTGAATGACCTTATGGACTTTTCGTAATGAAGGGCTGCTAGCGCGCTGTGTCAAGCTTTCAATAGATTCCTGCTACCATCAGCCATGTTTTTTTGATAGCTTCATCGGCGCGCTCCTATCAGAAAGACTTAGTCGGCTAAGATGCCGCGCGTCTGCGCCCACTTGGCTAGTTCCTCGCGCAGATTGGCATGGGGATCAGCCAGCCAGCCCTGCGTCGCGGTGGTAAGTTCTTCCAAATCAATCTGGCAAACCAACTCTTTGATCGGCGCGATAGCAGCGGGAGTAATGGACAGCCGCCTGATGCCGATGCCCATTAAAGCAAGCGCTTCTAACCGGCGCCCGCCCATTTCACCGCACACGCCCAGGCTTACGCCCGACCCTTGCGTCGATTTCTCCACCCGCTGCAAGAACCGCAGGATGGGCACAGATAGCCAGTCATAACGCTCTGCCAATTTAGGATTGGCGCGATCTGCAGCGAACAGGAATTGGGTAAGGTCGTTAGTCCCGACCGAGAGAAAACTGAGCTTAGGCAAAAGCAGGTCGAGCACTTCAGCCAGCGCAGGCACTTCTAACATCGCACCGTAATGGATCGCCTCTGGCACCATTTTCTTGCGCTTTTTTGCAAGGGCTAGCTGCTCTTCAAACACAGTTTTTGCCGCATCAAACTCCCATGGCTGCGACACCATCGGGAACATAACATTGAGTGTGCGCCCGCCCGCTGCTTCGATCAAAGCGCGCGCCTGAATTTTCATCAAGCCTTCGCGTTCCAGCGCCAGCCGCAATGCGCGCCAACCCATGGCCGGGTTTTCATCATGCAAGGCATCGGTATTGGAGAGATAGGGCACCGGCTTATCGCCGCCAATATCGACCGTGCGGAAAATGACTGGCTTATCGCCTGCTCCATCAATCACATCGCGATAAAGCCGCGCTTGCTGCTCACGTTGAGGCAAGGTTGCAGACACGAGAAACTGGAACTCTGTCCGAAAAAGGCCGATCCCGTCAGCACCGGTTAGCGCGAGCGCGGTCATATCATCGCGTAGGCCCGCATTCATCATCAGCTCGATCCGGGTTCCGCAGCGCGTGACAGGTTCAACATCGCGGAACGTGGCGTAGGCAGCCTGCCGCTCGCGCGATTTGGCAAAACGATCATCAAACGCTTCCGCAACAGAAGAAGACGGGCGCACGGTTGCGACAGCTCTTTCCGCATCGAGAAGGATTTGATCACCTTCGCGGATGAGCCCCTTTAGCCCGCTCGCCTGACCCAGAACAGGCACGCCCATGGCACGCGCCACAATCACTACATGCGCGGTAAGCGAACCTTCTTCCAGAATAACGCCTTTGAGCCGGCGCCGGTCATATTCCAGCAATTCCGCCGGCCCCAGATTGCGCGCAAGCAGGATCGTATCGCGCCGCAAACCTTGGCTGGCCGCTGTGCCCAATTGCCCCGAGACAATTCGCAATAGCCGGTTCGCCAAATCCTCCAGATCGTGCATCCGGTCCGCCAGCAAAGGATCATCAATCGCGCGCATCCGCAGCCGGGTGTGCTGCTGCACACGCTCAATCGCGGCCTCTGCCGTCAGCCCGCTATCAATCGCCTCGTTAATGCGCCGCGACCACCCTTCGTCATAGGCGAACATCTTATAAGTCTTGAGCACTTCTTCATGCTCGCCGCCTACGCCAAACTCCGCCTGCGAAGCCATAGTGTCGATCTGTTCGCGCATCTTGTCAAAAGCGCGGTAAACCCGCTGACGCTCAAGCTCGATATCCTCGGCCATCACCTGTTCAATTTGCACGCGCGGCTGGTGGAAAACGGCTTGGCCCGATGCCAGCCCTTTCACCAATGTCAGCCCCGGCAAGGTCTGCGTGCCTGTGTGCCCTTCGGAAAGGCCTTGCGCGTCTTCTTCATCGACCAGCTCAGCATTGGCGATCAGCTCTGACACGACCATCGCTGTCGTCTGCAAAGCTTCTATCTCGACATCATCATACCGGCGCGGATCAACATGCTGGACGCACAAAACGCCCACCGCCCGGGTGCGGTAAACAATCGGCACGCCGGCAAAGGAATGGAACTTATCCTCGCCCGTCTCTGGCCGGTATTGAAAGTCGGGATGCGCTTTTGCCTCGGCAAGATTGAGCATTTCATTATTGCCCGCAATCGTGCCGGTTAGCCCCTCTCCCATCGCCATGCGGGTAACGTGCACAGCCGATTGATTGAGACCGCGGGTCGCAAACAATTCCAGCATGCCGTCACGCAGCAGATAGATCGAACATACCTCGCTATCGAGGCACTCACCGATAATCTCTGCGACTTGGTCAAGCTTACCCTGCGCATGCATCCGCGATGCCATCACTTCGTGCAGGCGCGTCAGAATCTGACGGGCAGCAGCAGCGGGTGTAGAGGCAGATGCATTCATAACGCTTCACCGCCTATAGCAAGCGCAGCGAAATGCAAAATCGGAACCTTTTTCGCACGATGCGAATTCGCATGCACGCGCAGCCAAATTTCCGTGATTATGTTCTAGAACGCCAACGCGTTATAAAGAGGCCAGTTCTTCCTTTATTCGCAACTTCTGCTTTTTCAGCGCATGGATCGCCGCTGTATCCGGCGCAGGACGGCTCTGCTCGTCGCGAAGCTGAGCTTCCAGACCTGCATGTTTCGTTTCTAGCGCTGAGATGTGGGACGATACCATATGCTTTCTCCTGATTAGAGCAGTACATTGCGGTTGAGCCACGATGACATGGCTCGCGGATCGGAGCCGACTCGATTACAGAATCGAACGTCCAGAAGTGATACAAACATATCCTGTCGCTCTTGGCAAAACGACACGCATCGTTACGTAGGAAAGCAACAGGAATTTACGCCAAGCGGTTCTGATATTCGGACGCAGCGTTGCTATCAAAGGGCGGTTTGGGTGAACGAGCAAGAGCTGAAAAAGATGTTGCAGTCGCTCCAGTCCGAGCACCGCGATCTGGATGCTGCGATCGCTGCGCTGACCGAATCGGGTTCGGGCGATCAGATGCAAATTGCCCGACTCAAGAAGCGAAAATTGCGACTTAAGGACCAAATTTCAGCGGTCGAAGATCAATTGATCCCAGATATTATTGCCTGAGCGAAATTTACTGCAGTTTACAAAGACAAGCCCCCATAAAGTCAGCAAATTTTTTGGTTTACGAGGGGTTAAGATCGCTCATAAACCTCTAAAAGTAAGGATAAATACTGCGGTAAATTGTACCGAGGCGGGACAAGCCCAGTTTGCATGCGGATAATTCGGGAACAGGGCTAGCGATCAGGCGTTCACCGGCCTAGCTCAATGGTGGTGGCACGACCCAGTTCTCTTTCTCGCCCCATCATTGAGGCGCTGTATAACGAAGCTCTAGTCCTAGCGGATGAGGTGCGCGCGGTCTTTGCGCTGGGTGTGAATGGGCGCGTCGGACCATCAGGTGAAGATATCCATCCCAGCGATGATCAAACGCGGCTCGCTCTATCGAGCGAGGGATTGAAAGCGACAACACGTATGATGCATGTGCTGGCATGGCTGCTGAATCAGCGCGCCTTTCTGGCTGGAGAAATGAGCGAAGTGCAATTGCGCAAGCACGGCAATTTGCCCCCTGATCGCGCGCCGCGTGCCGCTGATGTTGGTCTGCTTGAACTGGCGACGCGCGAATTGATTGAGGACACGGTGCAATTGCACAGCCGGATCGCGCGGCTCGATAGTGCCTGGCGCGAGGATTTTATGCTGCGCCCCAATGTCCATATGATGCGCGACCGGCTTGATCGCTCGCTCATCAACCGGCACTAAAAGCTTGCGTTAGGCGTTTAAGCGGCTGCAAGCGCCCGCCGCCAACGCGTCAAACGTTCTTCGCGTACGCTATTATCCATATCCGGCTCAAAGGTTTGGTGCCCGCCGCGCATTGCTTTTGCCGCGCTTTCCAAATCGGGATAGAGCCCAGCGCCGGTCGCCGCCAGCATCGCTGTTCCCAAAGCGGTCGTCTCGACATTGTCGGGCCGTTCAACCGTTAGGCCCAGCATATTTGAAATATCCTGCGCCATCCAATCATTGGCGCTCATCCCGCCATCAATGCGAAGGCTTGCCCAAGGCGCGCCATCGGCTTTGAATGCCTCGGCCAGATCATGGGTTTGGTGTGCCATCGCTTCCAAGGCGGCGCGGGCAATCTCGGCCTTGCCGCTGGCAAAGCTCAATCCGCTGATAACCCCGCGTGCCTCAGCCCGCCAATGCGGTGCGCCCAGCCCCGATAGCGCCGGCACGATGGTGACACCGCCAGTATGTTCAATCGATCTAGCTAAGCTTTCGGTCTCGCTGCTGTCTTCGAAAAGCCCCATGGAATCGCGCAACCATTGGACAAGACTGCCCGCCACAAACACTGATCCTTCGAGCGCATATATCCGCTCACCGCCTATTTGATAAAGCACTGTGCCCAGCATCCGGTTTTTGGAAACCGGAATGTCGGCGCCCTTATTGGTTAGGACAAATGCGCCTGTCCCATAGGTAGCCTTCGTCTCGCCGGGGGCAAGGCACCCCTGCCCGATGGTCGCGCTTTGCTGATCGCCTGCCAGACCAGTGATGGGAATGGCAGCTCCCAACACCTCTTTCGAAGCGACCGCCAGATCGCCTGCATTATCAACCACATGCGGCAATGCAGCATGGGGAACGCCGAGCAAATCACACAGGCTGCTATCAAAGAATGTCGCATCGGCAGAAACCGGCCCCAGCTCCATCAACATGGTGCGGCTGGCATTGCTCGCGTCAGAGATATGCGCAGCGCCCGCGCCGCCGCCGGTGAGTTTGTAGGTCAGCCAGCTTTCGATCGTGCCAAAGGCCAGCGTTCCCGCTGCCGCTGCTTCGCGCACTGCGTCCACATTTTCCAGCATCCAACGCATTTTGGTGCCGGAGAAATAGGGATCAAGCAGCAAGCCTGTACGCCGCTGAATGTCGCGTAAGTGCCCGCCTTTACTCAATTCCTGGCAGAAACCCTCAGTCCGGCGATCTTGCCACACAATCGCGCGGGTCAGCGGCTCTCCCGATTTGCGGTCCCATGCCACAACGGTTTCGCGCTGATTGGTGATACCGATGCAAGAAATGCGGTCTGCGCCGCCCGCTTTCTCAATCGCTGAGCGCGCACAAGACAAAGTCCGTTCCCAGATTTCGCTCGCGTCATGCTCAACCCAGCCAGCTTGCGGATAATGCTGTGTCAGCTCTTGTTGGAAAGTCCCATGGATTTTGCCAGCCGGATCAAACAGCATCGCACGGGTGGAAGTTGTCCCTTCATCAAGGACCAAAATATATTGCGTCATGATCTGCATCCTACCCGCCTCCACCTCGCGTTTGAAGCCCCCGTCTCGTGTCATCTCAGCAGGTCTAGGGGAGGTCTAGGGGTTATCTCTGTAACATTATTTCCTACGCTTGGGGCAGAATACGCGCCAATCCGCCTATCTTCCTAACGATCTTAAATCGAGTGACTTTCATCCCGCTTCGTCTCATAAGCATCCGATGGAGATGCCCGAAAAACCTTGGCCCACCGGCCTTGCGGAACAATGCGAGCCGCTGGTCCGCCGCGTACTTGCACCCAATCCATCGCCCTATACCTTTACCGGAACGCAAACCTATATTGTCGGTAATGCTGGCGATGTTGCGGTGATCGATCCCGGCCCCAACGAACCGGCGCATATTGACGCGATTATGGAAGCGATAGGCGAGGCAAAGCTCGCCGCGATTATGTGCACCCACACTCACCGCGATCATTCACCTGCTGCTGCACCATTAGCGGAGCGAACCGGCGCACCGGTGATCGGCTGCGCGCCCTTAGTGCTGAAATCGGATCGGCCCCGCGCGGATGAAGCATTCGATGCGACCTATGCGCCGGGCCGCGTATTGGAAGATGGCGAAGCGATGACTGGCACTGGATGGACCCTGCGCGCGCTTCATACACCCGGGCACACCTCCAACCATTTGTGCTTTGCGCTAGAGGAATCGGGAGCGCTGTTTACCGGCGATCATGTGATGGGATGGTCGACCAGCGTGGTGATCCCGCCCGATGGCGATATGGGGCATTACATGGCGAGCTTAGAGAAATTGCAGGCGCGCGATGACACCGTCTATTACTCTGCCCACGGCGCGCCCATTACCAAGCCTAAACAATTGGTGCGCGGCATGATGGGCCACCGCCGCCAACGCGAGAACCAGATTTTAAAGCTGCTGGGCGACAAACCGCGCGCGATCCCTGCCTTTATCCCAGTGATGTATAAGGGGCTGGATGAGCGCCTGATCCCGGCAGCGGAAATGAGCGTTGAGGCGCATCTGCTCGATCTGGAAAAACGCGGATTAGCAAGCGTTGATGCAAACGGTGTTTGGAGCGGGGTTTAGAGAGTGGGGGCTCAAGTTTTGGTGCGGTTCTGGGGCTTGGATTGCACTGCTGCCAGCTCAATCTATTTCGCTATGATCCATTGGGCTGACGGGGCACTGTCTGCTTTTTGGCTAGCTTGCGGCAAAAACCGCGACGTCCGCTAGCGAACCAATTGCGGACATTTTGCGCTCTTTACTTGCTGCTCTGCCTGATGGCTTTGTCGATACGGCGATCAACAACACCCATGACCCCGGTGAGAGTTTTGTTGGCTAGCCACGTTAGTGGTTCAGGCGGCCAAGCAAAGCCAAGCTTGCCGAACAAGTCGCCGTACGGATTTTCATTCCCAGCAATTCGATCAGCAATCAGGCGACCAGACATCGTGGCTTGCGGGATGCCATGCCCGTTGTAACCGATTGCATGATGCATGTTCGTCCGGCGCGTGTTGGTGCCGATTTTTGGAAGGAAGTTGGTTGTCAACCCGATCCAACCGCCCCACCATTTTGCAATTTCGACATCGGCAAGCTCGGGAAAGCGATCTCTAAAGATTTGCGTCATCGCCTCGAATGTGGGCTCGTCATAACCTTCTGCCAAAGCACCTCCATATTTTGCGCGGACGATCTTGCTACCGCCCTGAAGAGTACCGTATTCGGTCAATCTGAAGTTTTCGAGCATCTCGTGAGCGGTGTAGATACCTTGCTTGCCAGACCATCCCAGCCGCGACAATTGCTCAGCGGTGAGCTTTGTCGTTTCGAATAGTGTAACGCGCAGCGGGAATACCATGCGCTTTAGCCGTCCTGTGCCGTTGGTGTATGCGTTGGTGGCCTGCACGAATTCGTCCGCGCAAATGCTCCCATGCTCGCAATGAACTGTTACTTTGCTCCCTTCCTCGACGCGGATCATCGGGCTGTTCTCGTAAATCCTCACACCGGCGTTCAACGCGGCAGCCCTTAGCCCAAGAACGTATTTTCCAGGGTGGAGGACACCGCCCAGTCTTTCCCAAATTCCTGCTGTGAATGCGCGGGGAATATCCTTTTGCCGAAGGTGATTTGCGTCAAGAAATTCGACATTGGCGCCAAGGTCGGCTGCGGTTTTCGCTGCACGCTCAAGCTGTGCCTCCTGCTTGGAATGAACTGCTGCAATCACATTGCCGTTTGGCACGAAATCACAGTCGATCGCATATCGTTCCATCACGTCGAGCGTGTGCTCTATTGAGCTTTCAGCAAAGTGGAGAAGCCTCTTTGCCTTTTCTTCGCCGAACATTTTCAGGATGGTCGGTATGTCTTTCCCTATCGATGGCGTCAGGTGACCTGCGTTGCGCCCACTGGAACCCGATCCGCAGAAGCTTCTCTCAACAAGGGCAACATCCACACCCATTGCACGCAATTCTAGCGCGGTGGACAGCCCGGTCAGGCCGCCGCCAGCTATCACCACATCTGCATTTACGTCGCCCTCAACAGGTCGCTGAAGGTCTAAGGGCTCATCGACCCAGATGCTGAGTGGCTCGAAAGGGTATCGAACGTTCACGGTCTTCTCCTGAGCGATGGTGCTGGCCACTCTAGGCTTGGGCTGTACGCATCGTAAATGAGCTGAAGCGAATTCGCATGTTCCTATCCTCTCCCAGAAGCGGACACTTGGCACCAACCATAAGATAACCGTTTTTTTGACGTTCGGCGATGAGCGTCAGAAGCTAGCGAATAAGCC
>CAZAIG010000024.1:0-8522 GCA_964485135.1 uncultured Porphyrobacter sp.
CAATTCCATATCGGGCAGATCGTCGCGATAGCGGATCGGTTTTGGTGCTGAGTTGAGCTGTGACAAAGCGCTATCGATGCGTTCACCCGCTTGCTCAATCGCTCTGGCGGGATCATCCGCAGCCCAAATGGGCGCGACGCAAAAGAGTTCATCAGACAGGCTGTCGAAAACTAGGATCAGCGTTGGCCGCACAAATAGCATATCGGGCAAGCCAAGCGCGCTATCGGGCGCACGCGGAAGCTGCTCGACAAGGCCAATCGTTTCATATCCGAAATAGCCGACAAGGCAGGCGAGCGCCGGCGGCAGACCTTCGGGTACGTCAATCTTGCACGCATCGACCAGTGTGCGCAGTTCGTCGATGCCGTCTCCGGCCAAAGGAGAAAACGATGTGCGGTCACTCTGCCAAGACGTGTTGATTTCGCTTGCGGTACCAGAGGCGCGGAACACCAGATCGGGATCAATGCCCAGCAGGGAATAACGCCCGCGAACCTCGCCCCCTTCGACCGATTCTAAGAGAAAATCGCCGCGCTCTGCCTCCATTAACTTAGCCGCAGCGCCCACCGGCGTTTCGGTATCGGCGATAACTTTGCGCCATACCAACGCTGGCGCTCCGACTTTTAGAGCGCGCTCGGCAGCCTCAGCATTGTGGGGCGCGTTTATGTTGGAGTTATTGCTGGCCACACGAAGGGTTTAGCTCTCGCCAAGCAATTGCTTGCGTACAGCTTCGATCGCAGCATCATTGCGTTCTACGCCGATTTCCTCGCGCATGGCCGCGGTTAGCTGCTGCGAGTATTCTGCCACAAGCGCACTTTGCAATTGCTGCGAAGTTGCGGCGAGCGCTTTCTCATCATCACCAAGGGATTTTGCGTTAATCTCATTCAGATTGACCACAAACCAACCGATCTTATTGGCCGTTTCAAGGCGTTTGGTGGTCCCGGTTGCCATACTGAACAGTAGAGCCAACGGCGGGGGAACCTGACGGTTTTCTTGGACAATTTCACGGCGGTTGAGATTGACGTTCTCAGCGGGAGGAAGACGGGTCTCTTCCTTGCTTACTGCGGCGCCCAATGTTGCCCCTTCCTCGACGCGCTTCAGAATTCGGTCGGTCGCTTCCTTGGCTAGTTTTGAGCCTTCATCCATTTTCCAAGCAGCAGTCAGCTCATCCGTGATCTCATCCATTGGAGCGGTGGCTGATTGGGTAATCTCGCCAACTTCGAAGACGAGGAAGGTTTCGCCGCGAGTGATTTCGGCAAGCTGCGGTTCGCCTTCATCCATGTCGAAAGCTGTTTCAAGTGCGCCAGCGAGTTCTTTCGGGGCCGTTTCCTGCGCCGTGCCATAAACACGTCCATCAGCGGTAAGCTCTTTGGTGGTGGTGATTTTCACGCCAAGGCTTTCTGCCACTTCGGAAAGAGGAGCACCGCTATCCACTTCCTCTTCGATTTGTGCGCTGAGGTCAGACAAGGCCGCCATGCGCATTTCTTCGCTCATGGTCTTGCGCAATTCGGGCGTAGCATCGGCTAGAGTGCGAGCTGCGCGATTGGTAACGGTGTCTATGCGGGTCACATGCCAGCCAAGCGAACCGCGTACAGGCTTCGCGATTTCGCCGCGTCCGGCAGCAAATGCAGCATCGGCAACTGCGCTGCTTGTCGCCGCTGCGTAGGAACCCTTATCCGTGCTCTCTACATCGCTGGAACTAAAGCCAAGATCTTTAGCTACCGCATCAAACGCTTCACCCTTTTCAATCCGGGATTTGATTGCATTGGCGGCATCTTGTGTGGGAACGATAAGGCGCGTGAAGCTGCGCGATTGTGATGCGCCATATTGGTCTTTGTCTTTTTCAAACCGTGCCGCAATCTCTGCATCGGTAGGCGTGGTGCGGTCAGTTACATTGTCAACGCCGAATGTTGTGAAGCGAACAACACGGCGTTCAGGGCGCACAAATCGCGCCTTTTCAGCCTCGTAAAAGGCCTTTAACTGCTCATCGCTTGGATCATCTTTTGGCGCAAAAGCAGAGCTTGGCACAAACGCAATCATACCCTTGCGGCTCTCGTTCAGCAATCCGCCGTAATGTTTGGCAAATTTCTTCGGCAGACGGGCGCCGCGAACCGCCGCTAGCGTAATTTGCTCTGACAACAAACCTTGGCGAAGGTCGGTCCGCACAAGCGCATCAGTTAAATTTTGGTTCTGCAGGAATGTTTCATAGGAGGTTTGGCTGAAATTGCCGTCCGGACCTTGGAAAGCGGGAAGCTGCATAATCTGGCTATTCACCAAATTATCCCCAGCTCTAAGCCCATAAGATTGGGCATAACCTGCCAAGACATAGCGGTCGACCAATTGGTCATAGACATTATCAAGGCCGTCTTGCTCAATAAATGCGCGCATTGTGATGGTTGGAGAGTTTTGCCGGATTTGCTCAACAGCCGAACTCGCGGTGCGTGCAAACTCGGAGGTTCCGATCTTATCATCGCCGACAACGGCTACGCTATCGCTGCCAGAAATTCCGCCAAATGTCCCCGTGCCAGACACGTCCGCGCTCGCAAAAGCAAGCGCAATCAACGCGATAAAGCCGATTGTTATCGCCAGCCCGATCTTAGAACTGAAAATACGGCGAAAGAAGCTAATCATATGTCTTGCAAAACCTCGATAAAGTAATGGCGCGCTGCGCCAAACCGGTTATAGCGGCTGCCTTATCGCCCCTGACACCTGCTCGCAACAGGTCACGCTGGGTTTTGACTGATTTTGCAACCTCCTCTAGCGGATGCTCCGCTCAAACCCCATATCGAGCGAAACAGATTCGCTCTTTAGTTTAGGAAATATACATGGCCCAGCGGCCTTTCATTGTTGGCAATTGGAAGATGAACGGAACCCGCGCTATGCTTTCCGAAGCGCGCGCAATCGACCGCGCGGCGCAGCGCGTGATGAAGGCAGAGATCGCGATTGCGCCTCCTGCTACCCTTATCCACGCCGTCCACAAGGAAGCCGAGCAGATTGGTGTTGGTGCTCAAGATTGCCACCATGAAGAAGTGGGCGCGCGCACGGGCGATGTTGCAGCTAGCATGGTTGCCGATGCCGGCGCAAAATTCGTCATTCTTGGCCATAGCGAACGGCGCGAAGGGCACGGCGAAAGCAATGAGTGTGTGCGGCTAAAAGCTGAGGCTGCGCTTGAAGCGGGTCTGCGCATTATTATGTGCTGCGGTGAAACGGAGAAAGTGCGCGAAGGGGGTAAGGCTGCTGACTTTGTCACTAAGCAGCTCAAAGCGTCCTTGCCCGATATCGATGATGCCGCTGAAAGACTGACCGTCGCTTATGAACCGATCTGGGCGATTGGCACAGGCAAAACGGCTACGCCCGAAGATGTGACTGAGATGCATAGCGCCATCCGCGCGTTGCTGATCAAGCTTTATGGCGAGGAGCAAGGCGCTGAGATCCGCATTATCTATGGTGGGTCTGTGAAACCTGAAAATGCGCATGAATTGATGAGCGCACCGGAAGTTGGCGGCGCGTTGGTGGGCGGGGCCAGTCTGACCGCTGACAGCTTTATGGGTATTGCGGTCGCGGCGGCTGACGCTTTTGAAGAATAATCGCGCGCGGGTGCCAGCACTTGCCGAAACACTTGCCGAAATTGGGCATTGCCCCTAAATCGCGTCGCATAATTAAACAGAGTTATTGATCACTATGTCGCTATTTTTGTTCCTTACTGTTGTTCAGGCCATCGTTGCAGCGGGTCTGGTGGCTGTTATTTTGATGCAGCGTTCTGAGGGCGGCGGTCTGGGTATTGGCGGCAGTCCGGGCGGCGTGATGGGCGCACGCGGCAGTGCAGACTTTCTGACCCGTTCAACGCGCTGGTTAGCGATTGCTTTTGTGGTTTTGTCGATAGTTTTGGCAGCGGTTGCTGTTCGCGCAACGGGCGGCGGTGAAATCACCTCTGATCTAGACCGCAATGTTGAGGCTGAGGCGCCTGCTGATCCGCTTGCTCCGTCGACCGATCCGCTGTCTGGCGCGCCAGCAGCACCGGCCAGCGATGCCGATCCGCTGGCAGCGACACCAGCCGATCCAGCCGAATAAACACAAGTTACCATTTGGACTGTGGATTGCGGAATATAGCCGCATCAATTCGCTTGCGCCGAATCCGAAAGCGGGCTTAAGCCTCTCCTCCCATGGCGCGGTATATTTTCATCACCGGCGGCGTGGTTTCCTCGCTCGGCAAAGGTCTCATGGCAGCTTCTCTCGCGGCGCTTTTGCAAGCGCGCGGGTACAAGGTGCGCATTCGCAAATTTGACCCTTATCTCAATGTCGATCCTGGTACGATGAGTCCCTACCAGCACGGCGAGGTTTACGTCACCGACGACGGGGCAGAGACCGACCTTGACCTTGGACATTACGAGCGTTTCACCGGTGTTTCGGCAAGGCAATCGGACAATATCACATCGGGCCGTGTCTACCGCGATATTATTGCTAAGGAACGCCGCGGTGATTATCTGGGCGCGACTGTGCAAGTGATCCCGCATGTGACCGATGCGATCAAGCAATTCGCGCTCGATGATCAGGATGATCTTGATTTCGTCCTGTGTGAAATTGGCGGGACAGTTGGCGATATAGAAAGCCTGCCGTTTATGGAGGCGATACGGCAGCTGCGTAACCAGCTGGAGCCGATGCAAACCTTGAGCGTCCACGTAACATTGGTCCCCTACATCGCAGCGGCGGGCGAGCTGAAAACCAAGCCGACGCAGCATTCGGTGCGTGAACTGGCTTCATTGGGTATCAAGCCCGACGTGCTTTTGTGCCGAGCCGAGCATCCCATTCCCGCCGGAGAACGGCGCAAAATCGCGAACTTCTGCAACGTGCGTGAAGAGGCAGTTATCCCGGCGCTCGATGCCAGTTCAATCTATTCTGTGCCGCTCCAATATCATGAAGCTGGCCTTGATGATGAAGTGCTGCGCGGTTTTGGCATTACCGATGCGCCGAAACCTGATCTTAGCCGCTGGGATGATGTGGTGGACCGCCGCGAAAATCCAGAAGGTGAAGTGACCATTGGCGTAGTGGGCAAATATGTCGGCCTGCAAGATGCGTATAAATCGCTCAATGAAGCGCTTGTCCATGGCGGCATGGCAAACCGGGTGAAGGTCAATATCCGCTGGATCGACGCCGAGGTGTTCGAAGGAGATGAAGAGGAAATCATCTCCGCGCTTGAACCTTTGCATGGCATTCTGGTTCCGGGCGGTTTTGGTGAGCGCGGCAGCGAGGGCAAGATTGCCAGCGTACGCTTTGCCCGCACGCGCAATGTGCCATTTCTCGGCATTTGTTTAGGGATGCAAATGGCCTGCGTAGAAGCCGCAAGGGATGCCGGTGTCGCAGCGGCTTCATCAACGGAGTTTGGTGATACAGCCGAGCCCGTTGTTGGGATTATCACTGAGTGGATGAGCGAGGAAGGCCTTCAAGAACGCGAGGAGGGCGGAGATCTCGGGGGTACGATGCGGCTTGGCGCCTATGATGCAAAGCTTGCCAAAGGCAGCCGAGTTTCAGAAATCTACGCCGGAGCCAAATTGATCTCCGAACGTCACCGTCACCGTTACGAGGTTAATGCGGCCTACATAGAACAGCTTGAAGGGCAGGGCTTGGTCTTTTCTGGCATGTCGCCCGACGGCTTGCTTCCTGAAATTGTTGAGCGCGCTGACCATCCGTGGTTCGTTGGCGTCCAATTCCATCCAGAACTGAAATCACGGCCGTTTGAACCGCATCCGCTTTTTGCAGGTTTTATTGCAGCAGCTGTGGAACAGTCGCGCTTGGTTTAAGAGCGCGCGCCAATGTAATGTAACACTAACACCTTTTTCACTTGCAATGTTACAGGATTTAACAACATAGTTAACGCTCTTTCGCGGACTGCACTCTCCATTGCGACCCAGAAGAGCCAAGCCGCGTTAGAGACGGCACATGTCGTCGGGGCGGCAAGCACTATGCTCACCGCCCCAAAACATGGTCCCAAAATGTGAGTTTAAGCCGCCGAAGCGTCTTTGTCTTTCGCATCGGGAACAGCAGTAAGCGTGGCGCTGGATGCGCCATTTACCGCGATCTTCTTCGGCTTCATCGCCTCGGGCACTTCGCGGACCAAATCGATCACTAGAAGACCATCGGACAGATCAGCTTTTTCCACGCGGACATAGTCAGCAAGTTCAAACCGGCGTTCAAACCCGCGATTGGCGATACCAACATGCAGCATTTCGCCATCGGGAGCGTCCTCGCGCTTCTTACCTGTGACTGTCAGCAGATTTTGCTGAGCGGTGATATCAAGATCACCTTCACGAAAACCGGCAATCGCAAGCGTGATGCGGTATTCATCTTCGCTGCGGCGTTCGATATTAAACGGGGGGTAATTGTCGCCGGCATTGTTGCGCGCTTGGCTTTCGAGCAGATCGAAAAGATGGTCGAAACCAACGGTGCTGCGGCGGAATGGTGTAAAATCTGGACGTGACATAATAAACAAATCCTCTTCAGAGCAATTTGACAGTGTTATGAGGCCAGCGTCATGCTGCACCTCGGTTGAGTTACCGAATGATCCCTTGCGGCGATCCCCGGCACTCCCCAAATAAGAAACGCAAAATGCCGTTTCAAGACTTTTGGAAATGCGGCTATTAAAGGCTCACACAAAGGAATTTTTGATGCCTGTTACGATTGATGTCTATTCCAAAGGGTACTGTCCGTTCTGCACCCGTGCCAAAGCACTGCTGGCGCAAAAGGGCGTGGAGTTTAACGAAATGGACATCACACTCGGCGGGCCGAAAAGGCAGGAGATGATGGAGCGGGCGCCGAATGCGCGCACTGTGCCGCAGATCTTTATCGGTGATACACATGTCGGGGGATATGACGATCTCGCTGCGCTGGAGCGGGATGGGAAACTGGACGCTCTGCTGGCTGGATAATCTGCACTCATGCCCAAAATTGCGATTCTTCAGATGACATCGGGTATTGATCCCGATGCCAATACACGCGCGATTGTCGATGCGGTGAAGGACGCGAAAGCTGGCGGGGCGCAGATGCTCTTTACGCCAGAGATGTGCGGATTGCTCGATCAAAAACGCCGCCGCGCTGCGCCGCAAATTGTGGCAGAAGCTGTAAGCGAGCAATTGGCCGCATTGTGTGATGCGGCGAAAGACGCTGGGCTTATGCTGCATCTTGGCTCACTCGCTCTTGCCAGCGAGGTCAGCGACAAGAACGTCAATCGCAGCCTTTTGATCGATAGCACCGGCGCAATCGCCGCGCGCTATGACAAAATGCATATGTTCGATGTCGCGCTCGACACGGGCGAAACATGGCGGGAAAGCGCAGCGTATCAGCCGGGCGAAAGCGTTGTCACAGCCGACAATACACCGCTTGGCAGGCTTGGCCTAACGGTGTGTTATGACCTACGGTTTCCGGCGCTTTTCGATGCTTTGGGACGGCGCAAATGTGATTGCATTGCGGTGCCCGCTGCCTTTACCAAGCCAACGGGTGAGGCGCATTGGCATGTTCTCTTGCGTGCCCGTGCGATCGAAGCCAGCGGTTTTGTCATCGCCGCTGCGCAAGTCGGCAAGCACGCTGATGGCCGCGAGACTTACGGGCACAGCCTAGTGGTCGATCCATGGGGTGAGGTCTTGCTTGATATGGGCGGAGAAGAGGCAGGTCTCGGCTTTTGCGATATCGATCTAGCGCGCATCTCGGAAGTTCGTGCGCAGCTGCCCAGTCTTGCCAATCGGCGGGAAATGCCCAAATAGAGCCGCGACATGATTGTCTTTGATCTCATCTGCGCCGAAGGACACCCGTTTGAAGGCTGGTTCAAATCCTCTAGCGATTTTGCTGATCAGCAGGATCGCGGGCTTTTGGGCTGTCCGCAATGCGGGTCTTTGCAAGTGAGCAAAGCGCCGATGGCACCAGCTGTTCCTGCTAAGACAAATACGCGAAGTGACGCAAAGGCTCCAGGAACAGTGCCTGCCGAAAAATCGGATGAGGCGCATCCGGTTGCGAATAAGCCTATGCCCGAAGAGGTTCAAAAAGCGCTCACCGCGCTTGCCAAGGCTCAGGACAAAGCGCTCAAAGACAGCACTTGGGTCGGCGATAAGTTCGCAGAAGCCTCTCGCGCGATGCATTACGGCGAAACGGATGAAAAACCGATCCATGGGCAAGCCAGCGCCAAAGAAGCCGAGGCTTTGTCGGATGAAGGCATTGCGATAGCGCCGCTACCGTTCCCTGTCGCTCCGCCAGAAGACCTGAACTGATTGCGTAATGCCCGGGCGCGCTCTAAACGGCGTCCCATGGCCCCGTAGCTCAGCCGGATAGAGCATCAGATTCCTAATCTGGAGGCCGCGTGTTCGAATCACGCCGGGGTCACGTTTCTTGTTCGCTACCGCTTCGCTGCTTGAGCGGTATTTTGTTCGCTACCGCGTCGCTGTTTGAGCGTTGTTTTGTTCGCTACCGCGTCGCCACTTGAGCGCTGTTTTGTTCGCTACCGCTTCGCTGCTTGATCGGGTTCCTCTTTTGCGCCTCCTGAG
>CAZAIG010000024.1:8622-20809 GCA_964485135.1 uncultured Porphyrobacter sp.
TTGTTCGCTACCGCTTCGCTGCTTGATCGGGTTCCTCTTTTGCGCCTCCTGAGCTCCGGTTTCCGCGAAAGCGAAAAGCGACACCGCTTAGCAATGCAGCGCCCACAGCAAAGCCAAAGGCAAGCCCGATATTGCCCGTCCATCCGGCCGTTTCATAAGCCGCTGTGGCAGCTCGGCTTGCGATTCCTCCGCCCATAAACATGATCACGACATATACCGTCATCAGCCGGGTTCGGATGGCGGGCTCCAGACGCAGAATTGTCATCCTGCCAGTCACATCGATGACCGGCCCAACAACTGTGTTCATCAGGATCGGGATCATCAGCAAGGCTAGGCTTTCGCCAAAAGCATACAGCAATGCCATCGCAGCAATTTGAACCATTGCCAGTTTCACGCGGGCGCGTTCTGGCCCTTGTTTGTCCGCCCACACTCCCATGCGCGGCGTGGTCACCATGCTAAGCGCGGCGGTAAAAGCCAGATAGCCTACCACATCGACACTGTAGCCCATTTCATCGCTCGTCAGATGCAGAGCAAGCCCAAGCCATACTGCAATAAACATCCCAAAGTTCAGCGCTTGGATGCAGCCAGATAGCGCGGCCTCCGGATGCTGTTTTACCAATGGCATGAGAGAAATCAGCAGCTTGCCATAGGGCTGGGGTGGAGGCGCGTCGGGCGCTGGCGGCGCTTTGCCCCGCATCAAAAAGCGCAAAGTGAAAACCAGCGTCAGCATCAAACCTGAGGCAAGATAATAGACCACTTGCCAGCCCAAATACTCCGCAATCACTCCGGCGCCAACGCGGGCGTATAATATGCCAAAGAGTATGCCCGCCGTCAGCAGAGCCGTGACCCGCCCAAGTTCGCGGGGTTCAGTGCGTTTAGAGGCGTAGGCGGGCAGCAGATAGGGCGCGATCGTGACGGCCCCGAGCAGCGTCGATGCAGCAGTGAAAACCACGAAGCTTTCGGCCAATCCCATGGTCAGCAAACAGGCCGCTTGCATGGCTGAAAAGATGAAAGTCAGGCTGCGATTTCCAAACCGGTCACCCAGCGGCAAGAGGAACAATATGCCTACGGCCAGAGCGACTTGGTTGAGCGCAGGCACATTGCCAATCTCTGCTTTGCTTACGCTGAAATGTTCAGCAACGACCGAGATGATCGGATGGATATAATAGGCGTTGGCGACGGACAGCGCGATCACTACCGCCAGCGCATATTCTTCCAATCGGGATAGCGGCGCGAGCGCTTCCGTTGTGTCTTGATTGGCCGTCTCGCTCAGCGGAGGAAACCAGCTGCACGCGCAGTGTCAATCACGCCTTGAGCCAATTCTTGCGGGCGGTCTTCCTGACAGAAATGCCCGCAAGCGCTCAACATGGCGTGTGGCTGACCTTCCGCACCGGCGATCCGCTCAATCAGCGGCCCACTCAGCCCGCCAGTGACCGGATCATCTTCGCCAAACAGGGTCAGGAACGGCTTGTCAAAGTCTGCAAGACCTTCCCAAGCTCTCTTGTTATCCTCGATACCCGCCATGCCGTCCTCGACTGGGACAAGAGCCGGGAAGGCGCGTGCGCCCGCTTTCGATGGTTCATCGGGATAGGGAGCATTGTAAGCAGCGATTTCCGCTTCGCTCAGCTCACTTTGCGTGGCGCGGTCGATAATCGGCCCAATGGCAAAGTCCGGGCTGGATTTGGCAAATTCGCGCCAGGCGAGGAATGCGGGCGAGGGTGTGCCGCCAGTGGGCAGGAAGGTGTTGCTGGCGACGACGCAGGCAAACTTATCTGGCGCATTGCCGACCATATTAAGGCCCAGCAATCCGCCCCAGTCTTGGCAGAATAGCGCGGCGGGCTGCGGCACCACAGCATCGCGCCATTGGCTCAGCCAATCGACATGGCGCGCGTAAGTATAGAAAGCGATGTTATCGGGCTTGTCGCTCTTGCCAAAACCGATGAGGTCCGGCGCAAGGCAGCGAAATCCAGCGTCGACAAGCACGGGGATCATCTTGCGATAGAGGAAGCTCCAGCTCGGCTCGCCATGGAACAGCAAAACAGGTGGGGCGTCTTTGGGACCCTCATCAAGGTAATGCATCCGTCCTGAATGCCCCTCTCCCAGATCTATCTCGCACCAATTCTCCGCAAAGGGATAATCAGGAATGTCGGCAAAGCGAACGGGATCATGGATAAGGATATTCATCGGGGTTCAGTCTCCAATTTGAAACTGATCTAGCGTCAGCGCGCGGCTTATGCCAGTGGCGTTTAGGAACTCTATCTATTCGGTTAGGTGGACAGCGCGCACGCATGCGGGCAATCACGCCGGGACAGCTTCTAGGGACTTCGCTCACATGCAATTGGACACTGATGAACTTGCCGAAATTCGCCGCGCTGTGCGTGCCTTGTGTGAGGAGTTTCCCGGTGAGTATTGGCGGGAGAAAGATCGGACTAGGGAGTATCCAGCCGAATTTGTCGATGCGCTGACACAGTCCGGATTTCTCGCTGCGCTCATCCCAGAGGAGTTCGGCGGCAGCGGGCTAAAACTTGATGCAGCTTGCATCATTATGGAAGAGATACAGGCAGCTGGCTGCAATGGCGCAGCAGCGCACGCGCAAATGTATGTGATGAACACTTTGCTGCGTTACGGGTCAGAGGCGCAGAAATCGGAATATCTGCCAAAGATCGCAAGCGGTGATCTGCGCTTACAAGCTTTCGGTGTATCAGAGCCAACCAGCGGGACTGATACGCTTAGCCTGAAAACCCGCGCGGTCAGAGTTGGCGATGAATATGTCATCAATGGACAGAAAATTTGGACCAGCCGCGCGGAACATTCTGACCTAATGATGCTGCTTGCGCGGACCACTCCCAAAGAAGAGGTGACGAAGAAAACGGAGGGGCTATCGCTCTTCCTTGTCGATATGCGTGAGGCACTGAAAAGCGGAATGACAATAAAACCGATCCGCACGATGATGAACCATTCCACGACGGAGATATTCTTCGATGATCTGCGCATCCCAGCAACAGCGTTGATCGGTGAGGAAGGGAAGGGCTTTCGCTATATCCTTTCTGGCATGAATGCAGAGCGTGTATTGATCGCGGCCGAGTGCATTGGCGATGCCAAATGGTTCATTGAAAAAGCCACCGCCTACGCCAATGAGCGGGAGGTGTTTTCTGGGCCCATAGGCAAGAACCAGGGCGTACAGTTTCCCATTGCGCGCTCTTATGCCCAAACATGCGCAGCAGAGCTGATGGTGCGGCATGCGGCAGAAGTGTACGACCAGGGCGGCAATGCGGGGGCAGAGGCGAACATGGCCAAAATGCTTGCGTCAGAGGCAAGCTGGGCAGCGGCTGACATGTGCGTGCAGACCCATGGCGGCTTTGGCTTTGCAGAAGAGTATGATGTCGAACGCAAATTCCGTGAGGCGCGGCTTTACACGGTTGCACCGATCTCAACCAATCTGATCCTCTCTTATTTGGCCGAACACGTGCTCGGCCTGCCGCGTTCTTATTAGCAAACGGCGCTTTTTATTACTTATGGTTAAGAAAGTGCTTGCGCCTGAGAATCAATTATGATTCAAGAGGGTATGCCACGGAAGCCATCGATCAGAAAAGCAATCAAGCGGCTCTCGCCTGAACAGACGAAGCAAGCAGGTGCGCTGATCTTTCTCTTGCTGCTTGCTGCTTTGGCAATTGCAGGCCCTACTGGTCTGCTGTCTTGGAATGAAAGCGCGAACCTTCTTAAAGAGCGCACAGCCCATATCGCAGCCTTGTCGGAAAAGCGCGACGATCTTAGCCACCTCAACACATTGCTCGATCTTAACGGCACCGATCCCGATCTAGCAGGGGAGTTGATCCGGCAGAACCTCAACGTGGTTCACCCCGACGAGATCGTTATTACGCTCGACGGCAAGTAAAACTGTTCCACATTTGGTTGATTTCGTATGCGCATAGAGGCTGCAAACGTTGCACTGCGCGCTCGCTTGATACTATAGCGCCTCAAAGGCTCGCTTTCTCCCCAGGGGCCGCAGGACATATGAGGATATAGACTTGGCTAAATCACCCAAGAAGTCTCCAAATGCGGATGGCGTCCATCCCGCCGATGCATTCAAGCTTAAATCTCTGCAGGCTCAGCACGAAAAGGCCGGCGCGTATAAAGCCAGCGATGAAGAGAAATTGGCCTTGTATGAGCAGATGCTGCTTATCCGCCGGTTCGAGGAGAAGGCGGGGCAGCTTTATGGCCTTGGACTGATTGGAGGCTTCTGCCACCTTTATATTGGACAAGAGGCGGTTGCTATTGGATTGCAATCGGCACTCGACAATGAACGCGATAGTGTGATTACCGGTTACCGCGATCATGGTCACATGCTGGCTTACGGCATCGACCCCAATATCATCATGGCTGAGCTTACGGGGCGTGCTGCTGGTATCTCTAAGGGTAAGGGCGGCTCGATGCACATGTTCAGCACCGAGCATAAGTTCTACGGCGGGCATGGTATTGTCGGCGCGCAAGTCGCGCTGGGCGGAGGTTTGGCGCTTGCACACAAATATAAGGAAGACGGCGGGCTTTGCCTTGCCTATTTCGGCGATGGCGCGGCTAACCAAGGCCAAGTTTACGAGACGTTCAATATGGCGGCATTGTGGAACCTCCCAATCGTCTTCGTTGTCGAGAATAACCAATACGCCATGGGCACGGCGGTGAGCCGCAGCAGCGCGGAAACCGAATTTTACCGCAGGGGTGCAGCCTTCCGCATACCTGGCATGGATGTGAATGGCATGGATGTGCTGCAAGTGCGCGGCGCGGCAGAGATCGCGTTTGAGCATGTCCGCAGCGGCAAAGGGCCGGTGCTGATGGAATGCAACACGTACCGGTATCGCGGACACTCAATGTCTGATCCGGCAAAATATCGCAGCCGTGAAGAAGTGCAGGAAAAGCGCGATAACCAAGACCCGATTGAGGGGATGAAGAAGCTGCTGCTTGACGGCGGTACAAGCGAGGATGATTTGAAAGCGCTCGACAAAGCGATCCGTTCGCGCGTGGCCCAATCGGCTGACTTTGCTGAAACATCGCCAGAACCGGATCCATCCGAACTCTATACCGAAGTTCTGGTGGAGAACTACTAATGGCTATCGAACTGAAAATGCCCGCACTTTCCCCTACTATGGAAGAGGGCACGCTAGCCAAATGGCTTAAAGCGGAAGGCGATGAGATTGCACCTGGCGATATTATTGCTGAGATAGAAACCGACAAAGCGACGATGGAATTCGAAGCGATTGATGACGGTGTTCTGGGCAAGATTATGGTTGCTGAAGGGACTGAGAATGTCGCTGTTGGCACCGTGATCGCCATGCTCGAGGGTGAGGGCGGCGAAGACAGCGCTTCGGTTCCTACCCCCGCGCCCGCCCCTGCTGCAGAAGCAGCACCGCAGCCCGCGCCTGTCGCCGATCCGGCAGCATCTCAGCCCAAAGCCGATCCCTCTATTCCCGAAGGCACGAGCTTTACCAGCACGCCTGTTCGTGAAGCCTTACGCGACGGGATGGCCGAAGAAATGCGCCGCGATGACCGTGTGTTCGTGATGGGCGAAGAAGTGGCCGAATACCAAGGTGCGTATAAAGTAACCCAAGGCCTGCTCGACGAATTTGGTCCCAAGCGTGTGATTGACACTCCGATTACCGAATATGGCTTTGCTGGCATCGGAACGGGTGCGGCGATGGGCGGCCTGCGCCCGATTGTTGAGTTTATGACGTTCAACTTTGCCATGCAGGCGATTGATCATATCATTAACTCTGCTGCCAAGACCAATTACATGTCGGGTGGCCAGATGCGCTGCCCCGTCGTCTTCCGTGGTCCGAATGGCGCAGCGAGCCGTGTGGGCGCTCAGCACAGTCAAAATTACGGCCCATGGTACGCCAGCGTGCCGGGCTTGGTTGTGATTGCGCCGTATGATTCTGCTGATGCAAAGGGCCTGATGAAGGCCGCAATTCGCTGCGAAGATCCGGTCGTCTTCCTCGAAAACGAGCTGGTTTACGGGCGCAGTTTCGACGTGCCCGACCTCGATGATTACGTCCTGCCAATTGGCAAAGCGCGGACCATGCGTGAAGGCAACGATGTGACCATCGTGAGTTATTCGATCGGTGTAGGCATGGCTTTGGAAGCGGCAGAAACGCTCGCTGGTGAAGGCATTGATGCAGAAGTCATTGATCTGCGCACACTGCGTCCGCTTGATACCGGGGCAATCCTTACCAGCCTTGCCAAGACCAATCGCCTTGTCATCGCAGAGGAAGGCTGGCCGACATGCTCCATCGCTTCTGAGGTAATTGCCGTATGTATGGAGCAAGGGTTTGATGATCTCGATGCGCCAGTAATGCGTGTTTGCAACGAGGATGTGCCGCTTCCTTATGCAGCAAATCTTGAGCAATTGGCGCTGATCGACCCGGCAAAAATTACCGAAGCGGTCCGGAAAGTTTGTTACAAATCGTAAAGCCTTAGATTGGTAACTCCGCGTTAACTAACCGGGTTGACTCAAGCTTAGGAGATCACGGGCTAACGCCATCGCATATAAATTTATGCGGGGCATTTACGTCGTGATGAAATCTAAGGTTAAAGCAAAAGCAGCCAAGCTTAATCTCTTGCGAGATAAGAGCGGTAGCATCCTGCCAATGACCGCCGTGGCGATGGTTGTCCTTGCAGGTATGGTGGGTGGCGGCGTGGACATTTCCCGTGCCTACATGGTGCAAAACAAGCTTCAAAACGCTTGCGACGCCGGCACTTTGGCTGGGCGGCGCGCTGTCGGATCGGAAGGCTTCGATGCGAAGGCAAAACAGCGCGCGGATGACTTTTTCGAAACCAACTTCGATGAAGCAAACGAAGGGGTAAGCAATACATCTTTCGTCACCACGACGCCTGACAATGGCAACACCGTGGTTGGTGCTGCATCAACAAATCTTGATACTGTCATCATGCGCATCTTCAACGTGGATGATATTGCGCTTTCAGCCGACTGTCAGGCTTCGATGTCAGTTGGCAATAGCGACGTTGTGATGGTTCTGGACGTCACTGGTTCGATGCGTGACCCGCTCGATGCCTCGCAAACTCGGATCGTTGCGCTGCGCAATGCAATGAAATCCTTTTATGATACCGTTTCTGCGTCAGCAGATGGCGGGAATGCGCGTATCCGCTATGGTTTTGTTCCCTACAGTTCTAGCGTGAACGTTGGGCGGCTCATAACCGATGTTGATCCAAGCTATATCGCGGACGAGCACAATTACCAATCCAAAGTAGCCCGAACTGTTACTACCACAGTCGACACCGTGCAGGGCTATGAAGCGCCGTACACCACAAATGGATCGGGACCGACCTCGCGCGCGGATGATCCATGGTATTACCATACGGGTTCCTACCGAAATCGTAGAACATGCCGAAATAATGAGCCCAGCGATACAGGCTGGACGAATTCAGGTTCAGCTAGCACGTCTACTGGGGAGCCTTACATCGATGAGAGCACCGGTAACCGTATTACAGAAACAACCACGTCGCAGGAGCAGTCGCGGACTGAATATGCTTGCTACAGAGCAGGACGCCGGAACCACTGGGTCATTAAACGCACTGCCAATCGGACAGTTTCGGACATAGTCTATAGCATCGAAGAACCGATCTACACCTCGACAGAGACAGAGACGTTTGTAGGCTGGGACTTCCAAAGAGTTGACGATGTGGACACTTCAACGTTTAAGACGTTTGAGGCGGTTACCACCGCAACCGGACCTAATGGAACTAGTGAAACGTCAACTTGGGAAGGGTGCATTGAGGAAAGGCAAACGGTCAAACAGCCAACTTTCAGCTGGAGCTCTCTTCTGGGTCTCAACCACAGCGATGCCTTCGATCTAGATATTGATAGCGCCCCGACGAATGACGAGGCGACGCAATGGAAGCCGTTGTGGACTCAAATTTCCTATCGGCGGACCAATGGTTCTAATATTAATTCGATCGTCGACACACCTGAGAGCGAGAACGGCGAAGCATCTGACTTGAGAGATTTTGCGGCTTGCCCGTTTGAAGCTCAAGGCTTGGAAACCATGAGTGAAGAAGACTTCGATGATTATGCCGATAGTCTGGAGCCTGCTGGTGCGACTTTCCACAATATTGGCATGATCTGGGGCGCTCGCCTCATTTCACCAGAAGGGATCTTTGCAACCACTGTAAACGAAGCGCCCGCCAACGGCGGCAATGTAGCTCGCCACATTATTTTCATGAGTGATGGTGCGATGGCCCCAGATGAGCGGGTGTATTCCAGCTACGGTATCGAAGCGCATGATAAGCGTGTGACCGACAACGGCTTTGACGAACGGGCGGCCCGGCATACACAGCGCTTCATCACAGCTTGCACCATCGCCAAAGCAAAAGGCATTCGGGTTTGGGTGATCGCATTCGACACTGGCTTGACGCCTGACCTTGAAAATTGTGCGTCAGATGACAGCGCCTTCCCGGCCAACAGTGCAGATCAGTTGAACGCTGCGTTCCAAGAAATCGCCAAAGATGTTGGCGAACTGCGGATCACACAATGATGCACTCCAACCAGAAATCTCTGTGCACCTTCCTCATCGCCTTGCGCGATGATGAGGGCGGCACCACGGTCATGGAGTTCGGCCTAATGGCGACGGTCTTCATAACCTTGTTGTTTGGTCTGTTCGACCTTGGTCAGCTTGCTTACACCCAGTCAATACTGAACGGTGCCGTACAAACGGCAGCGCGCTCGTCGTCGCTGGAATCGGGCAATACGGCCAATGCTGACGCTCAGGTTGCCGAAATTGTTGGTCTAACCGCACCTGACGCAACTGTCACAACGTCAAGGGTCAGCTATTTTGACTTTGATGATGTTGAGCGGGCTGAAGCTTGGAACGACGAAGATGGCGACGGGATTTGCGCCGATGGCGAAAGCTATTCCGATGAAAACGGCAATGGCCAATGGGATGAAGATATCGGATCAGATGGCAATGGCGGTGCGAGTGACGTTGTCGTTTATACCGTAACGGTATCTTACGATCCGCTCTTTCCCAACCCTTTCATTCCGGGCGGTACGAAGAAGCGCGAGTTGACCTCAAGCACGGTTAAAAAGAACCAGCCATTTGCCGATCAACCCGGTTACGGTTCAGACGCAGGGGTGTGCGACTAATGACGAAATTTCCGAAACTAGCGCGCTTTGCTAAAAAACTCCGCAGCGACGTCAGCGGCATTTCGCTGGTAGAGTTTGCGCTGATCTTACCCGTCATCTTGACCATGGGGCTATACGGTACCGAGATCGCGCGCATGGCCAACACCAAAATGAAGGTGAGCCAAGTCGCGTTATCTTTGGCTGATAACGCATCGCGTCTTGGTCAAACCGACAATAGCGGTGTGACACCAACGATTACACATAATGATGTTGAGGCGGTCCTGAATGGAGCACTGCGCCAAGGTCGATCGATTGACCTTGAGAATAACGGCCGGGTCATTCTGTCGAGCCTGGAATATGATGATCCAGAAGACAAGCAGTATATCGCTTGGCAGCGCTGCGTCGGCGAACTTGAGTATGAATCGCGTTACGGTGATGACAAAGACAATAACGGCTTAGGCGGTGATGAACTGGTTGGAATGGGTGAGGGCTCAACCAAGATCACCGCGCAATCGGGAACAGCAGTTATGTTTGTCGAGATCCAATATGCCTACGAAAGTCTGTGGGATAATCCGTTCGGCAGCGGCGATTCAATTTTTTATGAAGAAGCTGCATTCTTGATCCGCGATGACCGAAATTTGGATCCGCGCCTAACCGGCGCTGAATCAAACGAAACTAAGTGCAGTTGACCTAAACGAGGCTATGCCGCAATCGCCCCAAAATGGCTGGCGATAAACTGAGTGATCTGGCGAGTGATTTGGGTGCAGGCGAAGCTCTGCCTCCCGAATACACTATTGCACTCAACTACACGCCCGCAGCGATCAGAGGCGCGGCGGCCTGTTACCTCGCGCTTGATAGACGGTTGGCTCAGATTGTCGGCCAGATCACGGAGCCGATGCTGGGTCAGATGCGGCTTACATGGTGGCGCGATATGCTCGGGCTTCCAGTGAGTGAGCGACCCAAGGGCGATGCCGTGCTCACGCAGATTGGAGAGCATTGGCACGGGCAAGAGCTGGCCCTTATCGCTTTGGTCGATGCTTGGGAGGAAATGCTTAGCGATCCGCCGCTTCCCCGCGATGCCGCGCTAAGGTTTGCGAAAGGACGCGCGGCCGGATTTATCGCTCTTGCGCAGATGCAGAAGCCCAGCACGGACTTGGCAAAATTTGCACCAATTGGACAGGCTTGGGCATTAGTCGACGCTGCGGTTCATATCTCAGACGTTGGTGAACGCGACATGCTGTTTGAGCTGGCAAAGTCGATAGACCGCACGCCGCGCACACCGCCTGCTTTGCGCGGCGCTGCTGTGCTGGATGCTCTGGCCCGCCGCTCTCTTATGAAGAGCGGCGCCCCTTTGATGGAAGGGCGCAGGGCTGCGCTTACGGCGCTTAGGGCAGGCCTGCTGGGTTAAAAGATCGTAAGGGAATACCTTCGCGCATTGGGCCAAGCTATCTCAAATATCTGCTCGAACGGGCAGAGTTAAGGTGAGGAGCTGCGGCAATGAACAGGGTTTTTCTCGGCGGCTTCATCGCCTTGGTCCTTGCTGGCGTTGGCTTCTACTGGTGGCAAGGACGCGCTCAAGTCGAAGAAGTCGCACCGCCGCCGATCGAAGAGCCCGCGCCGCAAGAGGAAGAAGAAGAGCCAAAGCTCATCGAATTGCCTGAGGTTGATCCAGGTAGTCGCAGAGGGCCAGCGCCTCCCGCTGCGACAGAGCTGACCAAAGAGGAAAAGCGCTTCTTTCGCTATGACCGCAATCGCGACCGCCTTATCACTCGCAATGAGATGCTTTCGACCCGCGCCAATGCGTTTCGCAAGCTCGATAAGGATGGCAATAATCTGCTGACGTTTGAGGAATGGGCGCATACGACCGTAACTAAGTTTAATGGGGCTGACAGCAATCGCAATGGCGCTTTGACGCCGCAGGAATTTCGCACAACCCGGCCCAAGCCGCGCAAGAAGAAGCCTGCTTGCCGGTGTTAGTTTCTGCTAAGCAGGCACAGCGTCTAACGTATTGAGCCATGCGCCAAAATCCTCTTTTGCGCGGGCCGTGTAGGCTTCTTTGCGCTGCTTCTTCGCCACTTTATGCAAGGGCGGAAACAAGCCAAAGTTCACATTCATAGGCTGAAACGTCTCTGCCTCTGCATCGCCAGTAATATGGCTAAGCAATGCGCCAAGGGCTGTGGAGCGGGGCAGGGGAGTGAACGCTTCACCCGCCAGCTCAGCCGCTGCCATAATGCCTGCGATCATGCCAATAGCACTGCTTTCGACGTATCCTTCGCAGCCAGTGATCTGGCCGGCAAAGCGGATGTGTTCTGCCCCGCGCAGCCGCAATTGCCGGTCGAGGACCAGCGGAGAATTGAGGAACGTATTCCGGTGCAATCCGCCAAGCCGCGCAAACTCGGCATTCTCCAGACCCGGAATGGTGCGAAAAAGCTCAACCTGCGCGCCATATTTCAGCTTGGTCTGAAAACCGACCATATTCCACAATGTGCCAAGCTTATTATCCTGCCGCAATTGCACGGCGGCATAGGGCCAGCGCCCTTGCGGAAATTCCGGCGTCACATCGCGCGGATTATCAAGGCCGACCGGCTTCATCGGGCCATAGCGCAGAGTATCCACGCCGCGCGAAGCCATGACTTCGATAGGCATGCAGCCATCGAAATAGGGCGTATCCGCCTCCCACTGCTTAAACTCGGTTTTCTCGCCATCGATCAGACCTTGATGAAAGGTGAGATATTGCTCTTTCGTCATCGGGCAATTTATGTAATCGCCCTCTGGATTGGAAGCAGCAGTGGTTTTATCCCAGCGCGACTGGATCCAGCAGACATCCATATCGATGCTATCGCGGTGAACAATCGGCGCGATGGCATCGAAGAAGGCGAGGCGCTCTTGCCCCGTCGCGGTCACGATGCTGTCCGCTAGGCTTGCCGCCGTTAGCGGGCCGGTGGCAACAATTGTCAGGCCATCTGTCGGCAATATGTCCACGCGTTCGCGAACCACTTGGACGTTGGGATGTTCGCTTAAGCGGCGCTCAACCTCAGCAGAAAATACATCGCGGTC
>CAZAIG010000025.1:0-20506 GCA_964485135.1 uncultured Porphyrobacter sp.
GTCGTAGGTTTCTCAACCATATAGCTGACCAAATTGCGGAAAATGCTGTCGTAGAACGCATCAACCTTATCATCGGTGGCAATCACTTCACGCGCCAGACTGGCATCGCGCGCAGCATAGGCCGTGAGCACATCATGCACCATTTCGCCGGCCAGCTCGCCCATCGCAGGCAGCAGAGTGAGCGGTTCAAACTGATCGCGGCCATCGATTGAGCCAACGCGCCGAGCGATGTTCTTCGCATAATCACCAATCCGCTCAACCACACCGGCGATTTTGAGCGCAGCGATCACCTCGCGCAAATCATCCGCCATCGGCGCGCGCAATGCGATCACGCGCACGGCGAGTTTATCGACCTGGCTTTCCAACTCATCAAGCTTTTGGTCGCGGGCAACGACTTTATCGGCCAGTTCCGTATCGCCGCGTACCAATGCATCCAGCGCTTCTTCGATAGCGATTTCGGCCAATCCGCCCATCTCGCCGATCAGACCGCGCAGCCGCGTAATATCTTCGTCGAAAGCCTTTACTGTATGGTCGTTCATCAGCCGTACCTCCCGGTGATATAATCCTTGGTCCGCTGTTCGATTGGATTGGTGAAGATGTCGGAGGTTTTTCCATATTCGACAATCTTGCCGAGGTGGAAAAACGCTGTGCGCTGTGAAACGCGGGCCGCCTGCTGCATCGAATGGGTGACGATGACGATGGCGTAGCTGCCCGACAGCTCTGCGATCAGCTCTTCGATCTTTGCTGTGGCGATGGGGTCGAGGGCAGAGCAAGGCTCATCCATCAAGATGACCTCTGGATCCACCGCAATCGCGCGGGCAATGCAAAGACGCTGCTGCTGACCGCCGGAAAGCGCGGTGCCGCTGTCGGTCAGGCGGTCTTTGACCTCATCCCACAGACCAGCGCGGGTTAGCGAAGTTTGGACGATTTCGTCCAGCTCGTCCTTTTTCTCCGCAATGCCGTGAATTTTCGGCCCGTAAGCGATATTGTCATAGATCGACTTGGGGAAAGGGTTGGGTTTTTGGAAAACCATACCGACCCGCGCGCGCAGATGCACGACATCCATCGCTTCGGAGTAGATATCTTCTGAATCGAGCTCTACCGTCCCTTCAACTCTTGCCGAAGGGATTGTGTCATTCATCCGGTTGAGCGCCCGCAGAAACGTGGACTTACCGCAGCCCGATGGGCCGATGAAAGCGGTGACATATTTCGACGGAACATCGATCGAAACATCGTCGATCGCTTTCTTATCGCCGTAGAAAACTGACACATTGCTGGCGCGCATTTTGGCGTCAGTCGCCTCTAGATTAGGGTGTATTACAGTCACCATTTTTTCTCGAATCGGTTGCGAAGGTAAATTGCGAGGCCGTTCATCAATAGCAGAAACAGCAGCAGCACGATGATGGCAGCGCTGGTGCGCTCGACAAAGCCGCGGTCAATCTCGTCTGACCAAAGGAAGATTTGCACCGGAAGAACGGTGGCGGGCGATGTGAAACCATCGGGCGGGGTTGCGACAAATGCGCGCATGCCGATCATCAGCAGCGGTGCCGTTTCGCCCAGAGCGCGGGCCATACCGATGATGGTTCCGGTCAGAATACCGGGCAGGGCAAGCGGGAGAACATGGTGAAACACAACTTGCACGGGCGATGCACCAATTGCGAGCGCACCGTCGCGGATCGAAGGCGGCACAGCCTTGATTGCGTTGCGGCCTGAAATGACGATCACGGGCATCGTCATCAATGCCAGCGTCATCCCGCCGATCAGCGGAGCAGAGCGATAACTTGGGAAAATGCTCAGGAATACGGCGAGGCCGAGCAAGCCAAAGATGATCGATGGAACCGCCGCAAGGTTATTGATCGACACTTCAATAATATCGGTCCAGCGGTTTTTCGGCGCATATTCCTCGAGGTAAAGCGCCGCCAGAACGCCAATAGGGAAGGCCATTAGGAGCGTCACCACCATGGTCAACATGGAGCCTTTCAGTGCGCCCCAAATGCCGACTTCTTGCGGGTTTGTTGCGTCTGACCGGTTGAGGAAACCCCAATCCCAATTGCGCGACAATTGCCCTTTTTCCGCCATGTCAGCGGCCATAGCCTGAGCGGCGGCATCGCCTTCTCCGGCAAGCGCAGAAGCCAGCGCGGGAGTGGCGGGCAATTGGTAAGTGTGCTGGGCCTGCACAAGTTGCGGATTGGCAATGACCTCGGCTGCAACCTCGCGCCATGCTTCGTCGCTGATGCCAGCGGCGGCTTTTTCGCCCAATTCCTGCTCCGCGTAGAATTGGACGATGTCTTTTAGCCCCTGCATCTCCAGCGCCGCTGCAGCACCGGGACCAGACAGAGTAGACGCATCAGCAGCGATCCCTGCTTCAGACAGATTGACCGGTACGGCGACTTCGGCGCGCTGAAAACCGGCGATCCCGTTGATCGTCATATTGGCGAGCAAAAGGACGAGCACTGCGACTGAGAAGAGGATCGCGGCAAGGCCAGTGTATTTGAATCGCCGTTCGGCAGCGTAGCGCTTTTTCAAGCGCGCTTCGAAGGCGGCACCGCGTGCAGGAGGCTTTGCCGATGTTTGTGCTGTATCACTCATAAGCTTCGCGGAACCGTTTAACGACACGCAGGGCCACGAAATTGAGGCCGAGCGTTACGAGGAAAAGAACAAAGCCAAGCGCAAATGCGCTGAGAGTGGCAGGGTGGTCGAAGCTGCCTTCGCCCGTTAGCATGGCGACAATCTGGAACGTCACTGTCGTCATCGCCTCAAACGGATTGGCGGTGAGATTGGCAGCGGCACCAGCGGCCATCACTACAATCATCGTCTCACCAATCGCACGGCTGACTGCCAGCATTACGCCAGCAACTATACCGGGAAGGGCGGCAGGGACGAGGACTTTTTTGATCGTCTCAGACGTGGTTGCGCCCATCGCTAAACTACCATCGCGCATCGCGCTGGGCACAGCGGCAATCGAATCGTCGGCCATGGATGAGACAAAGGGAATGATCATCACGCCCATCACAAGGCCCGCAGCGAGCGCGCTTTCCGATGAAGCATTGCTAATTCCTACCGCCACGGCGGCATCACGAATAGCAGGTGCGACGGTCAACGCGGCGAAATAGCCGTAAACGACCGTGGGAACGCCAGCGAGAATCTCAAGCGCGGGTTTCAGCCAAGCGCGCAGTTTTGGGTTGGCATATTGGGTGAGGTAGATCGCGCTCATCAATCCCAGCGGAATAGCGACGATCATGGCGATAATTGCACCGATAAAAATTGTGCCCCAGAAAAGCGGAATAGCGCCGTAGCGTGAGCCATCGGGGTTCTCAGGATTGCTCATCGGGTCCGGGCCCCAGAACGTACCGAAGAGGAAATCGATCGGCGACACCATTCCGAAAAAGCGGAATGTCTCGAACACGAGGCTGGCAAAAATGCCGAAAGTGGTCAGAATCGCCACCAGTGACGCGAGCAGCAAAATGCCCATTACGACGCGCTCTACCCGTGTGCGGGCTCTGAAATCAGGCTTAACCCGCAAGAATGCCCATGCTCCGCCGAGGAGAGCGATCACAACTGCAACCAGCACACCGATGAGATTGTAGCGTCCGAGCGCCTCTTTAAAGGGTTCAACCAAAAATTTGGCTTCTTGATTGAAAACCGCATTGGTTTGCCCGCTAGCAACCGCACGCGCTTCACCAAGGATGGCTTCTCTTTGAAAACCGCCCTCGGGCAATTGCTGGGCTGCGGGTGAGGCGAGTACGCTTTGCTCAACCAAATAAGGCCCGATCAAAGACCACAATAATGCAAATGCAACTACGGGGAGAACAACCCAGATAGCCACAAACCAGCCGTGGTAATTTGGCCTAGCGGCGAGGCGAACGACGCTGCTGTCAATGGGCGCCTCTGCCTGAAAACTCCACGCTTTTGCACGGCCAGCGAGCCAACCGGCAAGCCCCAAACCAAGGGCGATCAAGATAAGGGTGACGACCGTCATGTTAAACGCTTATGAGATCCAATCTTGCCCAAATAGGCTTGTGGTTGACCTGTTCAAAAAACTGATGTCGCAGTTTTAAGACAGTATTGTGACGCTTTGCGCTGCGAACTAGACTTTCTCGGCTTTCTTGGGAGATGCATCCACTGATGCGTCCTTGTTTGCTTGGCCAGTGCGCTCCGCATCCATGGTCTTCGGCTCCACTTTTGCCGCTGCTTTTTCGGCAAGCGGGATACGTATGATTACGGTGGTGCCTTTGCCTAGTTTGCTCTCAATGTCGAGACGCCCGCGATGACGTTCCACAATGTGCTTCACAATCGCGAGGCCAAGCCCCGTTCCCCCCGACGCGCGGCTACGACCAGGGTCAGTGCGGTAAAACCGGCGGGTGAGGTGAGGGAGGTGTTCGGGCGCAATTCCCTCGCCTTGGTCGATAACGGAGAGGCGCGCATTGTGCTCGCGCCCTTCATCCAGCTCGACCACCACAGGTTTGCCCTCGGCGCCATACTTCAGTGCGTTATCAACAAGGTTGCGGACCAATTGCTCGATCTGCTGCGTGTCGCCTTTGACCGAAAGGTCCTTTTCTATCACGAGAACCAATCGCTCTAACCACTCAGGGCCGGCGGCATCCCGTGCTGCGCGTTCCACAACCGCGCTCAAGTTCAGCACATCGCCCGGCTCATCATGCTTTTCCGCCTCAACCCGTGAAAGCGACATAAGGTCGCTCACAAGGGACTGCATTCGTGCCGCCTCGCGTCGAATCGTATCCACAAATTTCTGAGCGATAGGGGCGTCCAATTTCTCCCCGCGTTCGCTCAGCGTTTCGGCATAGCCAATGATCGAGGCGAGCGGCGTGCGCAATTCATGGCTGGCATTGGCGACAAAGTCAGTGTGAGCGCGGCCTATATCTGCCTCACCCGTTTTATTGATCAGTTCGAGTACAGCGAGGCCAGATTCGATCGATTGGAGATTGATCTGCCAAATATCGCGCCTGCGCACTAGGCCATGCGCGATTGCCGAGCCATTGCGCCCCTTACCCATCAGCGCAATCGCTTCTGGTTGGCGGAATACCAAGCGTGGGTCTTGTCCGATAATGTGCTTGCCCAATAGCTTGCGTGCAGTGCGATTGGCCTGAGCAATTTTGCCGTGCTCCATCACCAAAAGAGGGGTCGAGGCGCGTTCGATCAGCCCTTTCATATTCGCGCTTGTAAAGGGGCGGGGCGTTTTGCGGGTCGCCATCTCGGGTGGTTTGCTCGACGCCAAAACTAGCGATCCGATCCATAGGATGAGGACACCAATAGCGATCGCCAACTGAGTGCCAGCGACCAGCAGAATGACGAAGGTCAGCGCCGCTAGGAACATTCCGACAAGTGAGAGCTGATTGCCGTTTTGCATCGCTCCCGTGCCATATCAGATGCGGGGCGCGATAAAAGTGCAAAGGCGAATAAAGCTGTGATGTTGGCAAACGCGGTAACAACCCCTAGGGCTGTTGGAAAGAAAGCAGGGCTTGAATGAGCAATACACAAGAGGGGCAGGGAAACTTGCCCTCTATTAACAATACGATCGACCCGCCGATGGTCGATTTGCCGATCAAGACCGCATCATCTGGTTTTTATCACGGGTTTAGCAAGGTGGTTTCGCTCACTTCGAAAGTGATCGTTAGCCTGTTGATTCTGTGGGCGATCGTGTTTCCGGGGCACGCAGAAGAGACGCTAAAACTCGCCAATGACACAATCATCCGAGCATTTGCCGCTTGGTATATATACCTTGTGGCCTTTGTGGGGATTGTGGTCTTTGCGCTCGCAGTTTTTCCTAAAACCGGAACATTGCGCCTCGGCAATCCGGGCGAGCAGCCAGAGTTTTCGCGCTTTTCGTGGTTCGCCATGCTGTTTGGTGCAGGAATCGGCATTGGCATGCTGACCTATTCCACCGGCGAGCCGCTGGCGCATTTTGCCAATAACCCCGATATTATTCGCGGAATGATCGAGCCGGCTTCTGCCGAGGCTGTGCGTCCGGCGTATATCTACACATTCCTGCACTGGGGCATTGGTGCATGGGCGACCTATGCCTTGGTCGGTTTGGCGGTGGCCTATGTCGCTTACCGCCGCAATTTGCCGCTCACCATTCGCTCTGCACTTGTGCCTTTATTCGGTAAAACCATGTCTGGTGGAGGCGGGCATGTGGTGGATATTGTTGCCGTGGTGGCGACGATATTGGGTGTATCGGTCACGATGAGCCTTGGCGTGGAGCAGTTTGTCGCAGGGCTTCACAGGCTTGGGTTTGGTGATTGGTTGATGACCAAGCCAGACCTAGTGGCCAATCCCGATGCGGTGGCCAGCGCATCCAACACAGCGATCATAATGGCGTTGTTCCTGCTGGTTGGTGCATCAACATTGTCGGCTTTGTCTGGGGTAGGGCGCGGGATCAAATGGCTCTCCAACCTCAATATGGGATTGTCCTTCCTATTGCTGGCGATCTTCGTTGTGGCGGGATCTGGGCTGCTCGGTTTCAAGCTACTGTTCACTGGCATCTACGATTATCTCATCAATCTGCCGGAACTTTCAATGAGCTATTGGCGCGCTGATGGGACCGAAGCTGGCGATGCTTTGGCGCAGTGGCAGCTGGATTGGTCGGTGTTTTACTGGGCGTGGTGGATTGCCTTTGCGCCCTTTGTCGGCATGTTTATCGCGCGGGTTTCGCGCGGGCGGACGCTTCGCGAATATGTTTTGGGCGTCGTGCTTGTGCCATCGCTTATGTGCTTTGTGTGGATGGCGATTGTCGGCGGTACAGCGATTGATCTGGAGCTGAGTGGCGCAGCTGGAGGCAAGATTCTAGCCGCCGGTATCTCTGACCAGCTCTATGCGACATTGGCCGTATTGTTCGATCCAGGCGTTGCAGCGCTCTTGTCTGGTCTCGTTGTAATCCTGCTCATGACCTATCTCATCACCTCAGCGGATAGCGCGATCCTTATCGTCAACACGATCAATGGCGCTGGCGAGGAAGAAGATGATATCGAGCGTCGTCACCACATTTTGTTCTGGGGTGCTGCCTTAGCGCTGGTTGTGGGCAGCATGCTGATACTTGGCGGGATTGATGCAATCCGGGTGACCATGATCATCGGCGCCTTGCCGTTCTCATTTGTGGTTGCAGTGATGGCGGTTTCGATCGTGAAGGCGATCATATTCGATCTTATCCGCAAAAAGCAGGATGTTCCTTGCACGTCGCAAGCCATGGAAGATGCCGAAATGGCGCAGGCTCGCTAGCAATTTCGAGTGCAAATCGGCGATTTAGCGACACGCATGTTGCATTTTTGACACGGTTTTTTCTGCATTCCCGATTATCAAGGGCCTAGCTGTGGCCGGTACCATCAGCGCTTGTTAAGCAATTCGCACAAGCGCGGGAACTTCGGTTTTTCCAGCGCAGTTTCATGGATCAAACCCGGTTTTCTTGCACGTCCAGTGACTGTGCCACTGAAAGGTTTGAACCAAAATAAGTCCTAGGCAATAGGCAAGGAAAAACATGACTAAGTATACGAGCGGAGCATCCCTGTTGGTGCTTGCAGCCCTTACAACGACGCCTGCGCTTGCGCAGAATACAGGCACTTCTGCCGATGGCACCCGCGAAGGCGGCGTTGGCGAAATCATCGTTACTGCGCAAAAACGCAGCGAAAATCTTCAAGATGTTCCGATCTCGGTTTCAGCCATTGGCGAAGAAGCGCTTGATGAACTTAACATCGACACATTCGAGGATTACCTCGACCAATTGCCTACGGTGACAGCGGGCGGCGGTGGCCCCGGCCAAAGCACAATCTACATTCGCGGTCTTGCATCCACCACGCCAAACCTTTCTGTCGCCGGTGTTGCGGGTCTTGCGCCCAACGTTGCGCTTTATCTGAATGATCAGCCGTTGGCGCAGCCGGGCCGTAACCTCGATGTATACGCCGCTGACCTTGAGCGGATTGAGGTGCTGTCTGGTCCGCAAGGCACTCTGTTTGGGGCCAGTTCACAAGCGGGCGTTGTGCGTCTGATCACGAACAAGCCAAGCCTTTCGGGCTTTGACGCCAGTTTTGCAGCGGGTGTTTCCTTCACCAAGGGCGGTGAGACGAGTTACAAGGGCGAGGTGATGCTGAACGTCCCAGTGACAGACACGCTTGCGCTTCGCGGTGTGGTCTATCTGGATGATCAAGGCGGCTATATCGACAATGTGCGCGGAACCCGCAGCGCTCGTGAAAGCGGCCGTTTCCGTCCTTCAGGCACAGTTCGCGCGAATGGCGTTCCGGTCAATGCCAATCGCGGCGGCTTCCAATCGGATGCAGCATCGCTTGCGGCGCTCGATACCAATGTCACCTTCATTCGCGCTGACAACACCAGCCTTGTCGAGGAAGATTTCAACGACACGCAATATGCCGGTTTCCGGATCAGCGGATTGTGGGAAGTAACGCCCGATTGGACTGTTACCGTTTCACATCAAAGCCAAAGCCTTGAAAGCGACGGCGTGTTCTTTGCTGACCCAGAACTGGGGGGGCTCGACGGCCTCAACATTCAGCGGTTCGAAAATGACACGTTGGAAGATGACTTTTCCAACACCAGCTGGACTGTCGAAGGGCGCATTGCGATGCTCGATATGGTCTATACCGGCGCATTCACCGAGCGCACAGCGGAGCAGCGCGCAGACTACACCGACTATCTCTTCGTCGGCCAATATCTGCCCTATTATATCTGTGATGGTTCGGTATCTTACCCGGGTGCAGGCGGACCAAGCGGCACATGCCAAGCGCCAAACCTTTACACCAACACCGACAGCAAAACCGAAGTTTTCACGCAGGAACTTCGTTTTAGCACGCCATCTGATTGGCGCGTGCGGGCACAAGTGGGCGGCTTTTATTCCGACCTTGAGCTGAAAGAGCGCGTTGACTTTGCCTATCCCGGCAATGTGATCGCACAGCCATTTGGTTCCTTTGCGACGAACTTTGCTCAAACAGGCTTCGTAACCGACCCGGGACCATTCCCGGCAGAAACGATCTTCCGCAACGATATTCGCCGGACCGACGAACAGTTCGGCATCTTTGGTGAAGCGTCTTTTGACATCGTCCCTGATTTGCTGACGATCACAGCTGGTGCGCGTTATTACGACATCAAAGTGGATCTGGAAGGCAGCGCAAACGGTTCGTTCTGTAACTCTGGTGCAGCGCAAGACGCCAACGCTTTTGGCACCAATATCAATGATTTGTATGACGGGGACGGCCAGTTCACCTTTATCGGATCATGTAATGCGGCTTTGCGCCAGACCTTTACGCAAGGCCAGTCGATTGCGGACATCGAAGCAGCTGGATTAAACAATGCGCAAGCAACGCAAGTGTTCAACGCTCTTGCCGCGCCTGACAAAGCCGAGACCAGCGGCGTGATCTACAAAGGCACTTTGACGCTGACGCCGAATGAAGATTTGCTGTTCTATGCAACTTATTCGGAAGGTTTCCGTCCTGGCCTATTGAACCGTCCTGGCGGTGCTGCTGGCCCGAACGGGTTCACCGTGCCGTTTGAGCTCGAAACCGACGAAGTGAAGAACTACGAATTTGGTTGGAAGCTCGACATGATCGACGGCCAGCTGCGATTGAACGGTAGCGCATTCTACGTCGATATTTCGAACCTTCAGACCACGATCTTTGACCCATCGATCACAAATCTGTTCTTCTCCGATAATGCGGCGAATGCAGAGATTAAGGGTGTTGAGGCTGATTTCACTATCGCGCCTTATTCACTGCCTGGTCTGACCATCGCTGGCGCAGTATCGTTCCTCGATACGGAAATTACCGAGGTTCTGACCCCAACCAATGATGTAGTCCAAGGCGAGCCTTTGGCCTTTGCGCCAGAGTTTCAGGGTAATCTGCGCGTTCGTTATGAATGGGATATCAACGACAGTCTTGAGGCGTATTTGCAGCCGCAAGTGTCGCATTCTGGTTCGAAATTCACCGACATTATCGAGATCAACAAGCTTGAGCTCGATAGCTATACGACCTTCGATTTAGCTTACGGAATTAAGGCGGAGAATTGGAGCGCGGAGATCTTTGGTCAAAACCTCACCGATGAGCGCGCGCAAATTTCGGGCAATTTCGGTAATGACCGTGCGAGGATCGTTACCAATCGTCCGACGACAATCGGCCTGCGGGTGACGTTCGACTATTGAGTCTGACCGATACAAACACGGGCGGCGGGTGAGGGAAACCTTGCTCGCCGCTCTTGTTTTGGGCAGTGAGTTTTGTGATGGCGACCAATACCGAAGTTGATGATCGCGCCGCCGCTTTGCAGCAGGCGCAAAAACTGCTCCAATCGGGTGACTTTGCAAGCGGCCTATCCGCGGCCGAAGCCATGCTCAGCGATGATCCCGGCGATAGTGAGGCGCTGTATGTCGCCGCTGTCGCTGCGCGCTATCTCAAGCGGTTTGACGCCGCCGAAGGCTTCTTGGAGCGACTTCACGCCGCATCGCCTGAATTTGGCCGCGCTTGGCAGGAAGCAGCGCATTTGCAGCGGGCAAAGGGCAATGAGGCGGGTGCTTTGGCGGCCTTTACCCGCGCGACCCAGTTCAATCCTGCATTAGAGGCCAGTTGGCGCGCCCAAGCAGATTTGCTTAGCGCAGCAGGCAGAGCGCAAGAAGCCGCCAATGCGATTGCGCAGGCCGAGCGACTAAAGGCAATGCCGCGCGAATTGCTCGCCGCGACCCATCACCTGCATGAAGGGCGTTTGCTGCGCGCAGAAGAATTTTGCCGGCACTTCCTGCGCCAAAACCCGAAAGACACCGAAGGCATGCGTTTGCTTGCGCAGATCGGCGTAAAGCTTGGCATTTTGGACGATGCTGAGTTTCTGCTCGAAAGCGCGCGGGTGTTTGACCCTGACAATGTGCAGATCCGGCTTGACTATATTGACGCGCTGCGCCGCCGACAGAAGTTTGCTCAGGCAAAGGAGGAGGCAGAGGCGCTCTATGCGATGGATCCGATCAATCCTCTGTTCCAGTCGCATCTTGCTATCGAAAGCATGCAGACCGGCGAATATGCGCGCGCCTTTGAACTGTTCGATGCCGTGCTCGCCGCTGTGCCGAATGATCCGGCCACGCTAACCTCGCGCGGCCATGCGCTCAAAACAGTGGGTAAGCAGGATGAAGCCATTGCCTCATACCAAAGGGCCTTTGCCGCCAAACCGGACCACGGCGATGCCTATTACGCGCTGGCAAACCTGAAAACGTACCGCTTTTCAGACGCAGAGATCGCCGCCATGCGTGCTCAAACCGACCGCAGCGATCTGGGCTTTATGGACCGCGTGCACCTCTCCTTTGCCTTGGGCAAGGCATATGAAGATCGCGAGGAGTATGAGCAGAGCTTTCAGTTCTACTCGGCGGGCAATGATCTGAAACGCCGCCAGACGCGCTATGACGCTGATGATATGCAGGCAGAGCTCGCTAAGCAGAAGGAGCAATGCACGGCAGATTTGTTCGCCAAGCATCAGAGGGCAGGGTATGACGCGCCCGATCCAATCTTCATTCTTGGCCTACCGCGTGCTGGATCGACCCTACTGGAGCAAATTCTCGCTTCTCACAGCCAGATCGATGGCACGTTGGAATTGCCCAATATCCTCGCGCTAGCGCACCGCCTGCGGGGGCGTAGTGCGGGCGCATCGCAATATCCGCAGGTGCTGCATGACCTCTCAGGCGAGCAGTTCGCCACAATGGGCAGCGACTTTATCGAGAACACCCGCATTCACCGGCAAGAGGCGCCGTTTTTCATCGATAAAATGCCCAACAATTTCCGCCATATCGGCCTAATCAAGCTGATCCTGCCGAATGCGAAGATTATTGACGCGCGGCGCGATCCGATGGATTGCTGTTTTTCAGGGTTTAAGCAGCTTTTTGCAGAGGGGCAGGAGTTCACTTACGGTCTGACCGAGGTGGGCCGCTATTACTCTGACTATGTGGATCTGATGGACCATTGGGACAAAGTGCTGCCGGGTGCGGTCCTTCGCGTGCAACATGAGGATGTGCTCGACGATCAAGAAGGGCAAACGCGCCGCATGCTCGAATATCTTGGTCTGCCGTTTGAAGAGGCTTGTATCGACTTCTACAAGAGCAAGCGCGCTGTGCGTACCGCCAGCAGCGAACAAGTGCGGCAACCAATCAACCGGTCGGGGCAGGGCGCATGGCAGCCTTATGAACCATGGCTGGGCGAACTGCGCGCGGCGCTCGGCCAATAGGCTGTTTCTTGCGTGAATTGAGGGGAAATCGCCGCTTTGAGCTGCACAGCTCCCGTGAGTTGGAGAAAAGTGGTGACCCCTACGGGAATCGAACCCGTGTTTCAGCCGTGAAAGGGCCGCGTCCTAACCGCTAGACGAAGGGGCCACTCGCTAGAGCGAGAGCGCCCTCTAAGCAGGCTAGCGTGAAGGGTCAACCCCTGTGTTCAATCAATTGGCAAAAGCGGCATCTTCTAAATGTAATTCTGCCGCCTCGCGCGGGCCCCAATCGTCTATTTTCGCGCGCCCAGCGAGGTGGAAACGCTTGCCATGCGAACGGTGTATCAATGTCTGCGCCATTTCGGTTTCTGCCGCGCGAAAGGCGATGGCTTTGAGCGACCGGCCATCGTCGCCCGCTGCGATGACGCGCAAATGGTCTTTCCCGACAATATCCGCCTTAATGATGCGCACAGGTCCGACCGCAACACGCGGACCGGGCCAGCCAATGCCATAGGGGCCAGCCTTGTCTAAAGTGCGCACCAGATCAGGGGTCAGCCCGCCTGGGGCGACCGCAATATCGAGCAGCATTCGCTGTGTTTCGCGTGCTTTATCGACATCGCGGGAAAGCCGCTCATCAAGGAACTGCGTGAAGGCAGCGATCTTGTCCTCAGCAATGGTCAGCCCCGCCGCCATCGCATGCCCGCCGCCAGCGACCAGTAAATCGGCCTCTCGCGCGGCAATAATCGCTGCACCAAGATCAACGCCCGAGATTGAGCGGCCCGAACCTTTGCCTGTGCCATCCGCATCAAGCGCGATGATGATCGATGGCTTGCCGGTCTTTTCCTTGATCCGTCCGGCAACGATGCCGATCACGCCGGGGTGCCATCCTTTGCCAGCGATCACTTGGATCGATTGATTGTGCTGAGCGGGGAGTTGTTCTTCCGCTGCTTCTTGCACGGCAGCCTCAATCGCGCGGCGATCCTCATTGAGCGAGGACAGCTGCTCGGCAATCTCGCGTGCTTCGTCCGCGTCCTGCGTGGTCAGCAGCCGCACGCCTAGTGTGGATTCGCCCACCCTGCCGCCTGCATTGATGCGCGGTCCCAAGGCAAAGCCCAAATCGCTGCATTGCGGCGCGCGTTTGAGCTTGCTGGCATCGATCAGGGCCGCCATGCCAATCCGGTCCCGGCGCGCCATAATTTTGAGCCCTTGCGCAACGAAAGCGCGGTTGAGGCCATGAAGCGCAGCCACATCGGCCACCGTGCCTAGTGCCACCAGATCGAGCAGTGCCATCAAATCGGGCTCTTTGCGGCTTTCAAAATAACTTTGCCCGCGAAGGGTGCGCACCACCGCAATCGCCAGCAGGAACGCCACGCCGACGGCGGCCAAATGGCCGTGCGCGGCGGCAATGTCATTCTCGTCCAATCGGTTGGGGTTGACCAAAGCGGTTGCCTTGGGAAGTTCAGGCGCGCATTTGTGATGATCCACCACGATCACATCGAGGCCAGCTTGATCCGCTTGCGCCAGCGCCTCAAATGCCATGGCGCCGCAATCCACCGTCACGATCAGGCTAGAGCCTGCTTCGCCGATTTTCACCAAAGCTTCACCCGATGGGCCGTACCCTTCCAGAAGGCGGTCAGGGATGTAATACTCCGCGTCATTGCCTAGAGCGCGCAGCAATTCGACAAGCAAAGCCGCGCTGGTTGCTCCATCCACATCATAGTCGCCGTAAACGGTGATTTTCTCGCCCGCTAGCACACCTTGCGCGATGCGTTCAGCGGCATTCTCCATATCCTGAAACTGTGCCGGATCGGGCAGAAATTCGCGCATGGTTGGGCTAGCGTGACGCTCAATATCATTGCTCGCGACACCGCGCGTCATCAGCAATTGCGCAAGGATGTCGCGATCGAGCGAAGTGGCATCGCCATCTATCGCCATATTGCCGCCGCGCCATTGCCACGCTTGGCCTGAAAGCGAGGAGGTGATGCCAAGGACGTGGGTGGAGGATGGATTGGGCATAAGCTTCAAATACCTGAATTATGTCGCCTTTAACAGCGCCCCTCCAATCCCATCGACAGCCGTGTTAGGACAGCGATTGGAGACAGACATGACGCGCAAACTTCTGATCATTTGGCATTCGCGGACCGGCGCAAGCGAAGCTATGGCACGCGCTGTCTATGATGGCGCAAAAGATGCTTCAGCTGAAGCAAACGCAGAAGAGATCGTGATCGACCTTAAGCGGGCTGACACCGCCGAACCAGATGACATCCTAAGCGCATCAGCGCTGATCTTTGTTTGCCCTGAAAACCTCGCAGCAATCAGCGGGGTGATGAAGGACATGTTCGACCGCTGTTACTATCTGGTTCTCGGCAAGATCGAGGGCAGGGCCTATGCCACCATCATCACAGCGGGCTCTGATGGCCGCAATGCAGAGACGCAGATTGACCGGATCGCGACGGGATGGCGGTTGAAGAGGGTAGCCGATCCGGTGATCATCAATTGCTCTGCACAAACGCCTGAAGAAATTCTCGCTGCCAAAACTCTCAGTATTAATGAGCTTAAAAAGGGGCGCGAAATGGGCGGCGCCATTTTGCACGGGCTAGAAATCGGCATGTTCTAGACTGATAGGGTGACAAGATGGCTACAAGGACTCGACTAAATTCTTGAAAACCGTCAATCATCCCGCACTGATAACTAACAATTATTCTTGAGAGGCGGCCAATCGAACCAACGGGAGCTGGAAAAGACAGATGGCGTTCAAGCGACCATGGTGTCTATTTGCTGTTTGCCGCAGGTAAACGGCCTGACCGTTCTGCGATCCAACGTTTTGCCAATGCTCAGTCAAACTCCTCCCTAAGCTATGACCCGGTCGCTGGCGCGGCGTTAAGCGTTGTCGAAAAAGACGGCGAGGGCCAAGCGATCACGCGCAGCAAGCCGGGCAATGGTGTTTGGATCGAATTGCTGCGCGATGGGCTAACCTTTGATTTGGAAGGTTTGGCACCCGAAAGCTGCCTCGGTCTGCCTCGAATTGAGCATCGTTTCGACTTCGATTTGACCAGAGCTTTGGGCCAATACGAGGCGCTGCGATTGATACCCGGCGGCCATCTGGCAGGTGGTGAAAACACCATCCCGGTCGTGCGCTGCCTAATCGCATTGGCCCGCGATTTGGCGCAGGCTCTGCCGGATCTAGAAGCGGTAGTCTGGCCGCCTTCACGCAGCGTGATCGGTAGCCAGTTCTTTGAATCGACGACGACCGCTTGGCTCGGTGGCGGAGCCTTTCCCGCTCTTGGCCTAACCGCATTCTACGAATGGCCTGATGGCGGGGTTCAAAGCCTTGGGCTGGAATATTTCATCGGACAAGAGCTGCGCATTGAGCCGCCGCTTGGTCATGAAAAGGTCGAGGCAACGCGTCTGGGAATTCGCCTCGTCAACCAATTGATACTGATCGGCGGGATTACTGAAAGCGAGCGTTTAACGGCGCCCGATGGTTCTCGGCTGATTTTAAAGCCTTCTGCCACGGGCAAGACTATTCATGTAATCGGTGACTAGGCGGGTATGAGGGGAGGGCGGACAGCACAGCCATCAGCGCGCTTCGGCGCGATACCGCCCATACCATTTCGCGCTATCAATCGCTGGGACCAAGCGGGGTTTCGCCCGGGCCTTCAGCGCCATCACTTGCTCCCGCGCCAATTGCTCGGCCAAAACTGTTTCGGCACTATGTTCGATAGTCTGGGGCGGCCGGAGATTGGCTTCGATGATTTTCGCGCAAACGGATTATTGCTGCCTTGCCAAGAGCAATCCGCAATTCGGCTTGGTCTTCCGTTGCACCGAGGGCCGCACAGAAACTACAACGAAGTGGTGCTGGCCCGCGTGGGTCAGATCGAAAGCCAATGGTCGAGTGAACGCTGCGCGCATCCCGAAACTGCGCGTGCCAACGCCCTGTTCCGTCTAGCGCTGCTTCAAAAAGCATTGCGCAAAAGATTGCTCAATCAGCGCCGCCGCTTTGTGCTCAACCGTAAAGACCCCTTGGGCAAAGGGTTCGACTTTGCCGAGCTTGACGCCATGGCCGAAATTCTATGGCAGGCGCACTAACACACGATTAGTCGCGCCAAGCGGAGTACTGCGTCTTTGCCTCCAAAGCGGTTTTCGCAGCGTGATATTCGCGTTCAAAACGGGCGACCATATCTTCAACGTTGCCCAGCGATTTGACCGCGCCGACCCCTTGGCCAGAACCCCAGATGTCTTTCCACGCCTTGGCTTTGGTATTGCCTCCGCTGCCGAAGTTCATTTTTGACGGATCGCTGGTAGGTAGATCATCAGGATCAAGGCCCGCTTTCTCGATGGAAGAGCGCAGGTAGTTGCCGTGAACGCCGGTGAACAGATTGGTGTAGACAATACCATCGGCGCTCCCATCGACGATGCCCTGCTTATACGCTTGGTCGGCATTGGCTTCTTCGGTCGCGATAAAGGCGCTGCCAGCATAGCCAAAGTCGGCGCCCATCGCTTGAGCAGCGATGATCGAAGAGCCATTGGCGATGGAGCCGGATAGCGCAACGAGGCCGTCGAACCATTCTCGAATTTCCTGCATCAATGCAAAGGGAGAGAGCGTTCCTGCGTGCCCACCAGCACCCGCCGCGACTGGAATGAGGCCATCTGCCCCTTTCTCAATCGCTTTCTTGGCGAAGCGGTTGTTAATCACATCATGCATCGTGATCCCGCCCCATCCGCGCACAGCTTCAAAGATTTCGGTCACCGCGCCAAGCGATGTGATGACCATGGGCACTTGCCATTTCTCGCAGGTCGCCATGTCGGCCATAACGCGGTCGTTCGATTTGTGGACGATCTGATTGACCGCAAAAGGCGCAGCGGGGTTATCGGGGTTCTCGCGATTGTGCTTGGCCAGCTCCTCAGTGATCTGGTGCAGCCATTCGTCGAGCAGAGTTTGCGGGCGCGCATTGAGCGCGGGAAAGCTGCCGATAATGCCCGCTTTACACTGTGCGATCACCAGTTCGGGGCCAGATACGATGAAGAGCGGCGATCCGATCAGGGGTAGGCGAAGGCGATCAAAAGGGGCTGGCAAGCTCATCAATTACTCCATCAAGAACGATATCTGACAGTGGCTTATGCACCGAAAAGCGCCGTGTCGAGCCATGATTTTGGCAGGCAAAATGCGAGGCCGCGATGCCGTAGCGTCAGCCCGTCGCAAGCAGATGCTCGACAGAGTAGAAACGCGCCGCATTCCCCGCATAGAGCGCGGATTTTTCGGCGTCGCTTGCCCCCGAAGTAATCCGTTTCAAGGCATTCCACAGGACAGGGTATGTCGCGCCCCAACGGTCAACCGGATAATTGCTTTCAAACATTGCGCGCTTTGGGCCAAAGGCTTCGATGCAGGTTTCGATATAGGGCTTCCACAGGCGTCCAAGCTCCTCGGATCCTACACCTGCAGCTGGCCCTTCCGACGGCATATCGCAATTGTGCATGGCCAGCCCGCCAAGCTTCACGACTACATTGCTGCATTGTCCAAGCTCAAGGATATTGGCGCGCCATATATCGAAGCGCTCTTCAAGCTTGCCGGAATAGCTCGCATTGCCCAGCGGCGTTCCGCAATGATCGAGGCAAATCGGCTGATCGGGAAACGCCTTTGCCAGATCGATAACATCGGGCAACTGTGGTTCCAGAATCCAAGCGTCAAAGGTAAGGCCCATCGCGCCCAGATGCTTAAACCCTTCGCGGAAAGTGGCATCGCGATAAAGCTCAGGCGGTGCATGAAAGGGAGGGCCAAGAACCTCTGGATCAGCATCCCATGCGCCTTGATGACGAATGCCCTTAAAGCGGCCGTTTCCGGCTTCGATCAGAGCTTCAAGCACGGGGGCAGCGCCATCGCCAAGCAGCAAATTCGCATGGCCCACAATCCCTGCACAGGCACGAATATCGCCGTAAAGCCCGCTCGCCGATTGCGCGGCAACCCCGTTCACATATTCAACCTCACCAATGGGTTTCATATCATCGGTACGGGCCGCATCATAAAAGGCGCCGCATTCCATAAAGACTGTGCCGATAATGTTATGGCCCGTTTGAGTGTCGGCCAAAAACTGATCGAACGTGTAATGCGCGGCGGGAACCAATGTCTCTAGGAAGCGGTGGCGCGGCTCGGGAAAGGCAGGGATGAGCGCGCGCAAATCCCACAAGTGATGATGCGGGTCGATAATCGGCAGATCAGGTTCGAGTATCGCTTCGGTCATGGGGCTTCCTCTCCGTTGGATGCGCAGCCTAGCGCGCTTATGCCGAAGCGCAAACACCCATTGCAACGCTTACGTAAAGGTGAGGATTCCGTAGCGTAAATTTGCCATGCAGGCTTTCTTGTGTATGCTGAGCGCACAACAAAACAGGGGAGAGTCGTTATGCGCCATTCAACCATCCGCCAAATTCTTTTGGCATCGGGAGGTGCGCTGGCGGCGGCCTCCATGACCTCTCCACTCTCCGCGCAAGTTGGATCAGGCGTGCAGGCCGATGATGAAGACGATGTTGTAATCGTCACTGGCGTGCGGATTAGGCAGGGCGGGGCGCAAGACGTCAAACACTTCCGCTCGATCTCGCTCGATAGCGATGCTGAGGATTTGCCCCGCGCTAGCAGTTTCACGCTTGAGGGCTTAATGGGCGAGCATGATCTGATGCTGCCTGCCAATGCGCCATGCAATCAATTGTTTTGCATCAATGCGCAGTCCATGACGGCGAGCCTGCCGTCTGAGCCAGACAGCACGGTGTTCGTCGGTCTTGGCTTTGAAAGCGGGGTCGATGCGGACAGTTTTAGAGCGGGGCCGGTGAGCATCGTTGCGACTGTCGACCGTTCCGGTTCGATGACGGGTAAACCGCTGATGCGGGTGAAGGAAAGCTTGCGCGCGATCCTTGGTCAATTGCGCAAGGATGACCGCATTGGCATCGTGGTTTACGGTAGCAATAGCAATGTTCACATGCCGGTGATGGATGTGGAGGGAAACCGCGAGCAAATCCTCGCTGCAATCGACAGCATCGCAATTGATGGCGCCACCTATATGGAGGCGGGCATGAAGCTGGGATACAAAACCGCCATGGCTGAGCGAGAACGCAGCAATGGTCAAACGCGGCTAATGCTCTTCAGTGACGAAAATGCCAATGTCGGCGATACGTCGGCAAATGGCTTTATGGCGCAGGCATCACGCGGCGCGATGAATGGGATCGGGCTGACCACTATTGGGGTGGGCCGGATTTTCGATGGAGCGCTTGCGACCAAAATCTCTAGTGTGCAGGGCGGCAATTTGTTCTTCGTCGGGCAGGATGGCGATGCCGATGCCTTGTTCGAAAAAGAGTTCTTCAACATGGTGAGCGAAGTTGCTCGCGATATCAAAATCACGATTGATCCAGCGACCGGCTACCGCGTGGCTGATGTCTACGGCGTGCCCGACAATATCCTGAAACGCCACCGCGATGGATCGGTGACGGCGACGATCGGCAGTGCATTCCTATCAAGCAATGGCGGCGGCATTTTTGCCAGTCTGTCGGGCGCAGGTTCCGCCATTTCACCCGCTACAGTATCGATCAGCTATGTCGATGCGCGCGACGGAAAACAGTTTACCGATGCAGCGCAAGTTGCCTCGGTCGATGCCAGTCCGCCTGCTGCCTTACGCAAAGCGCAAATGTTGGTCGATCAATATACAACGATCACTGCTGCACTCGATGCATTTCACAACAAAGGCGACGCTCTGGCCGCGCAGTCAAGCCTTGCCGATTTGAACGACCGTATCACAGCATCGGGCATTGAAGGAATGGGTGAGGAGCTGAAACTGGTCAGCAGCCTTAGCGACAATGCCGGCAAACTGGCCCGCGTGATGAACGATCCGGCGCAAAGGAAATTGCGCCAAGTCGTGGGCGAATGGAAAGTGCTGTCGCACCGCGGGTTTGATGATATTGCGCGCGGTGATTTCATTACCATTACCAAATATGGCGAGTTTATTACCGAAAGAGGCGGCAATGGCCCCAATGCCGGTGATGAAATCGATCAAGAATATGAAATCAATATGCGGCAGATCCTCATCAAGGACTACGAGAACAGGGATTTCGCGATGGATTACACGCTGAATGGGAACCGTATGCGCCTGCGCAATCCGGTTGAAGGCACGATGATCCTGCTTGAGCGTGACGATAGCTGAGAATTAGAGAGCGGCGGCAGAATTCGCCGCGCTGACAACGGCGCGCACGCTGGCGGTGGCCACGTCCTCATCAATGCCGCAAGCCCACAGCACTTTGCCCCCGCTTTCGCATTGAAGATAGGCGGCCGCGCGCGCAT
>CAZAIG010000026.1:0-4272 GCA_964485135.1 uncultured Porphyrobacter sp.
ATGTCTAATGCTGAGGAACTGTCCATGCACCGCAGGCACACGATAGCCGAGCGCTACGAATTGGCGGCGCAAGAAGATCGCTGCTCGCCGCGCACCCAGCTTTTGATCCCAGCGCAATTGCGCGCATCGGGCGGGCGCGCATTTCAGACCATGGTGCACGATCTGTCGATCTCCGGCTTTTCCTCAAGCTGCGTGAACCGCATGCATGTGGGCCAAATTTGCTGGCTGACTCTGCCCAATATGAGCGCACTTCAGGCCGAGGTTATCTGGTGGGAAGAGAGTTTTGCCGGCTGCGCTTTCCATGATCTGCTTAGCCCGATTGTGCATGAGAATATCATCGCGCGGCATCGCAACTCGGTACTAGGTTAGCTCCCCTCATCCAGCGCATCCACCGCGTCTTGGACGGTCTTGTAGAACGCTTGACGCTGATCACCACTGCCAGCAGCTGCTGCTGCCCGAGGCCAGTTTGAATTGGAAGCGATCACCAATTTGCGCGCCGGATCGATAAAGATGCCCTGCCCAAAAATCCCTTGGGCGGCATAGCTTCCATCATCATAGGTCCACCATTGATAACCATAGCCGCGCCCAGGTGCGCCAATGTCGGCTTGCTTCGTTGTCGCGGCCGCGATCCAACCTTCAGGAAGGATGCTTGTGCCATCAATCATCGCTCCGTCCATGATAAACTGGCCAAAGCGCGCCATATCGCGCGTCGCGGCTTGAATGCAGCACCCGCTGATCTCTGTCCCGGTTGAACCAAGCAGCCATGAGGCATCCTGCTGCATCCCGTATGGCGCCCAAATTTTCTCCGACAGATAATCGGCAAGCGGCTTGCCCGTTGCTTCGCTTACCAAAACGCCAATCAAATTAGTCTCGCCCGTTTTGTAAACCCACTTCTCACCCGCAGGCGCCTCTCGCGGCAGCTTACGCATGTAGCTGACCGTCACATCAAGACCATCCTCAGCCTTATGCGTATTAAACAAAGCGACATCGGAATTGGGATCCTCGTAATCCTCATTCCAAGCGACCCCCGATGTCATAGTGAGCAGCTGTTCGATTGAAACCTCTTCGTAAGCGGAACCTTCTAATCCTTTGATATATTGAGAAACAGGGTCATCAATCGACTCAATCGCGCCATCTTTGATCGCTGCTCCGACGAGTGTGGAGGTGAGGCTTTTGGCGACTGAAAAGCTCGTCCATTTCCCGGTCTGATCAAAGCCAAGACCGTATTCCTCCATCACCACTTTGCCATCTTGCACAATGACCAAAGCGGCTGTGCGCTGCTCTTCCATATAGGCCGCAACATCGGTAGCCACTTTCAACGGCGGCCCATCGGGAAGCGGATATGTTGCATCACCGGCAGTGATCGTGCGCGCTTTCGCCAAGGCTGGGAAAGCATCCAATGCACGGAAAGCCGCGTCGCGTTCCTCTATCGACCAGAACAACACATTGGTGTCGCTTGGCATGTTGGACAGCACAGCGCGCTCATTCTTATCCAGCGAGAACCACCAGCCCGCCGCACCAATTATGGCGATCACAATCACGCCCAGAATGATCTTTTTCACGTCTCTCTCCCTAAGCGCTTTTTTCCAGCGTCACTTGATGCACGTCAATCGAACCGCAGCGAAAGCCGCCTTCGCAATAATCGAGATAGAACCGCCACAGATTGATGAAACGTTCGTCAAAACCGGCAGGCAGGCACCCTTCCTCTACCGCCGCATCGAAATTGGCGCGCCATGTTTTGAGCGTTTCGGCATAGTCGCTGCCAAAGTCATGCTGCGCTGTCCAAGACAATCCGCGTGCCTCAGCCAAAGCGCGAAATTCGCTTGTGCGGATAAGCAATCCGCCGGGGAATACATAGGCTTGGATGAAGTCTGCGCTGCCCGCATAGGCATCGAAAAGCTCATCTGCGATCGAGATATATTGGATCGCCGCTCTCCCGCCCGGCTTCAAATTGCGCGCGATGCAATCCATGAAAGTGGGCCAATATTCGCGCCCAAGCGCCTCGACCATTTCGACGCTGACAATCGCATCAAACTGGCCGGAGGTATCGCGGTAATCCTGCTTGAGGAAAGTAATCTCCTCGCTTTGGTGTTCTCTAGCCCAAGTCAATTGCTCTTCGGATAGGCTGATTGCGGTCACATGCGCGCCGCCTGCGCTCAAGTGTCCAGCTAGAGCGCCCCAACCGCAGCCGATTTCTAGGATCTCATCCGCGCTTCCAATCCGGTCTGAGAGCGCCGCCCATTTGCTCCGCTGGGCACTTTCCAAATCACCTTCACGCGTCAGAAGCGCGCTGGAGTAAGTCATCGTCGGGTCAAGCCAAGCGGCGTAGAAATCATTGCCCAGATCGTAATGCGCGGCGATGTTGCGCTTGGCGCCTTCCTTTGAATTACGGTTGAAGACATGCGCTAACTTCGCGGCCAATCGAAACGGCCCTTTCGCGCGGCCTGTTTTGCCAAGGCTGCGTGCATTCGCACCGAACACAGCAAAGACCTGCACCAGATCAGGCGATGTCCACTCGCCCGCTTCCCATGCCTGATACCAACCAACAGAGCCATTGGTGGCAAGCCGCATCAACCCGCGCCAATTTTTCAAGTGCACTTCGGCATCGAAACCCGGCGCGCGCCCACCCAGCATACGCGTGGTACCATCAGGCAAATGGCCAAGGATACAGCCTGTCTCTAATCCTGCGTCAATCGCATCGAGGATCTTGGAAAAACCCAGACCCAGACTGCGCGCGAACAGCCGCTGGAACAGCCCAGGCTTGGCAGCAAAGCGTTCGCCCCCGCTTAGCAATTCGCCTCCGCGATTTATGCCGTCATACGCGTTCATATCATGCAGGTATAGCCAGCGTCAGGTGCACAGCAAAGTACCCTCAATCGCCTTTGATAGCCTTATACGCAGCCAATGCACGCTCGCGCCCTTCGCGATGCGCGACAATCTTGGCAGGATATTCCGCGGGCCTCACCCCGTGTTCTTCTGGATCATGGATGTAGGGCTCATCCAGATCAGCCAGCTCGGGCACATATTCGCGGATATAGTCGGCGCAGTCGAACTTCTCCGACTGGGTGAGCGGCGCCATGATCCGCACGAACATGTTGGAATCGACACCCGTTCCTGCATTCCACTGCCAATTGGTGGCATTGCTGGCGTAGTCCGCATCAACCAACGTGTCCCAAAACCATTGTTCGCCCACGCGCCAATCTATCAGTATGTGTTTTATCAAGAAGCTTGCCGTGATCATCCGCACGCGGTTGTGCATCCACCCGGTTTTCCAAAGCTGGCGCATGCCCGCGTCGACGATCGGGTATCCAGTGCGCCCTTGCTGCCACGCTTTCAAATCGCGCGCGGCATGCTCGTCATTTTCGGGGTCGCGCCACTCAATCGCGTCATATTCCTCGCGGTAGTTTTGCGAGGCGTATTGCGGGAACTGGCAGATCGCGTTTGCACCATAGTCGCGCCAAATCAGCTCTTTCTCGTAAGTGCTCCAGCCCGCGGAGTCTTTGTTTGCGTTACCACTTCGCTGCGTGAGCGCGCCCTTGTGTTTGAGCGCATGCCAGATTTGCGCTGCGCTCAGCTCACCGAAATGCAGATAAGGCGACAATTGCGACGTCTTGTCTAGAGAGGGCAAGTTGCGCTTGTCCTTGTAGTCGTCCGTGTGGCTTTCCCACCAATCAAGTCGCTCATGCGCAGCCGCCTCGCCCACTTGCCAGAAATCGCGCATTCCGCCCGCCCAATCAGGACGCGTGGGGAGCAGGTTCCAGTCTTCCAACGCATCGGAAACCGGCCAGCTTTCGGGCGCGGTCAAGGCATCGGGCGCAGGCACCAGATCGCGCGGCGGCAGGATGGCGAGAGTCGCGCGCGAAAAGGGCGTGTAGATCTTGTAGTCCCCGCCTGCGCCCGTCTTCACTGTGCCCGGTTCAAGCAGGTAGTTTGCATCGTAGAGCTGAAGATCGAAGTTCACCTTCAGCTCCTTCTGCGCTTTCCTCCACCAGGGTTCGTATTGGCGATTGGCGTGGATGGTCGACGTGCTCACCTCCTCGGCCAGTTTGGTCAATTCTTCCACGGCATTCCCGCGCCGCAGGACCAGCTTGGAGCCTAGTTTGGCAAAGCTCTCGGCAAGCGAGCTAAGCGAATGGTGCAGCCACCACCGCGACGCCCCGCCATAGGCATGATGCCCCGCACTTTCATCATCGAGCACATAGACAGGGATGACCGCGCCTGCTTCAGCCGCAGCCACGAGCGCCGGATTGTCAGCAATGCGAAAATCGCGCC
>CAZAIG010000026.1:4372-8674 GCA_964485135.1 uncultured Porphyrobacter sp.
CCTGCTTCAGCCGCAGCCACGAGCGCCGGATTGTCAGCAATGCGAAAATCGCGCCTAAGCCATAGGATTTGCACATCAGCCATTGGTTGCATCTCCGCAAGGAAGCTCGGGCAATTCCACAGCAAACCGGTCGCCGCCATCGCCCGCCATCATAAACCGCGCGTCACGCAGCCAGAATGTGCCATCCTCTCGCTCAACGATCAGCGGCGCGCGCGACCAGAAGAGAAAAGCATCAATCTGGCTGTCCTTGGCGCGCAATTCGGTGAAGTCGCAATTGTCGAGAGGCTGGCCTGGCAAGGTCTCGCCATCGACCGCATACATGCCATTACCGCCCGTGATCACTTCGCGCGACCAGAAGGCGATCGGCGGCGGGCTGGCGATGACCAAATCCGTGCCAGCGGGCGTCATATGGATATGATCGCCATGCTGCACGCCACGTTCTGCGCTCGCAGTAATCGCCCCGTTCAATCCGATATAGGCCAATGCCGCCGCCATCGCGATGCGCGCAGATTTGATCCAGTCATCCCCCTTCTTTTCGCGCCTAAGCGAGAACCACGTGGCAAAGCCCAGCAGCGCCCATAACCATACATCGATGATGAACAGGGTATCGCCATAGAACCATTGCGAGGAGAACGGCTCCAAGAACCGGATGCCGTATACATTCAGCCAATCGAGCGCTGGGTGGGTCAAGCATCCGATAAAGCTCAAGATATAGAGCCACTTAAAACTCACCGGCAGGCGCCCTTCTGGCCGCTTACCCCGCTTTGTCTGCCACCGATCATACCACCATAGAATCGCTGCCAGTATCAACGGCAGCAGCACCCACGCGGGCGGGCCGTGGGTCATCCCGCGGCGAAAGCCCAAATGCTCCGTCCCTTCGAGCCAGAAGAAACACGCTGCATCAACATCAGGCAAATTCGCCCCGATGATCAGCGCGGGCATGGCCAGCCCTGTCTTCTTCTTTAGGCCGCATTGGCCCAGCAAAGCACCGACGAGCGAATGGGTGAGATTATCCATAAGAGCGGGTTAGGCTCTCAGGGCGAAGCGCACAATTGCAAAACCATCAATCGCGTCAGTCGGTTGGATGACCTTCATTGGGGTCAACCGTCCAAGTTTGACCAGAACCAAGCAATTTCGCCAAATTGGCGGTCTTGCCCTTGGTCGCCTTTGCACGCTCACCGGCCACAGCCGCCTCAAACGTCGGCGCGGGATCATCATAGATCACACCCAGCGCCATCGGGAACGGGCCAAACGGCATTTCGATCAGCATATGCGCGATGACGCGGTTTTTTGCGTCGTGAACGAGCACGCCTGCCTCTTCCCAATTTTCCTCGGTTGCCTCGACGACCTTGAGCTGGAGCGTATCGCGGTCAAGCGCGATGCCTTTATCAAAGCCAGCCTTGGGATCGCCAAACAGCATCGGCTTGTCATGTTCCAGCCACAGCTGATTGTCGCCTGCCCCTTTGGGAGCGGCAAAGTCGTTGAACACGTCCTTGTTATAGACGATGCAATTCTGAAAAATCTCGATGAACGCTGCGCCTTCATGGGCGTGCGCTGCCTTCAAAACATCGGGCAAGTTCTTTGACACATCAAAGCCGCGCCCGATAAACCGCGCGCCCGCGCCGAACGCAAAGCTGGCCGGATTGGCCGGGCGATCGAAGGATCCGACCGGCGTCGAGGGGCTTTTCGTGCCTTCGCGCGATGTCGGCGAAAACTGTCCTTTCGTCAGACCATAAATCTCGTTGTTAAAGAGCATAATCTGCATGTTCACGTTCCGGCGCAGCACATGCATCATGTGATTGCCGCCAATCGAAAGCCCGTCTCCATCACCTGTCACCAGCCAGATGTCGAGATCAGGATTGGCGAGCTTTACGCCTGTTGCAAAGGCTGGCGCGCGGCCATGGATTGTGTGAAAGCCATAGGTTTCCATGTAATAGGGAAAGCGCGATGAGCATCCGATCCCGCTGATAAAACACGTATTTTTCGGGTCAGCGCCCAATTGTGGCAACGTGCGCTGCACAGCTTTCAGGATCGCATAATCGCCGCAGCCCGGGCACCAGCGAACCTCTTGATCGGTCTCCCAATCTTTCAGGGTGGTCTCGATTTTCACAGGTGCGTTCATGAGAGAGCTCCTTCAATCGCGGCTTCCAATTCGGCGATGGTGAACGGCTGTCCGCTCGTTTTGGTGAACGGCTGTGCATCGACGAGGAATTGATCGCGCAACATGGTCTTAAACTGGCCGGTGTTCATTTCGGGCACCAGCACCTTGTCGTAGGATTTGAGCAACTCACCAAGGTTGGCGGGCATGGGCCAAATGTGCCGTACGTGGATATGGCTTGCATCCATGCCTTTGGCGCGAGAGCGGTTCACCGCCTGATGGATCGGGCCATAAGTGCTGCCCCAACCTACTACGGCAAGCTTGCCGCCCGCCTCGCCCGCGGCGATGTCCTGATCAGGAACGCTCACGCCAGACACCTTGCCAATGCGCGCATCGGTCATCGCTTGGTGGTTCTCGGGCGAATAGTCGATGTGGCCGGTGTCGACCGCTTTTTCGATCCCGCCGATCCGGTGCATCAAATCGGGCGTGCCCGGCTTGATCCATGGCCGCGCGCCATTGTCATCGCGCGCGTAAGGCAGCAGCACTGCCTCGCCATCATCATTCGCAGGCCCGTTCTTCTCTTGGAGGAATTGCGCTGGGAATGGCTCGAATGTGTCGGGATCGGGCACAGCCCATGGCTCGGCCGCATTGGCAATATAGCCATCGGTCAGCAGCATCACCGGTGTCATATATTGGGTCGCAATTCGGCACGCCTCGATAGCAACTTCAAACGCATCGCTGGGCGAACGCGCGGCAATCACCGGCATCGGCGCATCGCCATTGCGGCCATAAACGGCCTGATAAAGGTCAGACTGCTCAGTCTTGGTCGGAAGGCCTGTCGAAGGCCCACCACGCTGAGAATTGACGATGACCAGCGGAAGCTCGGTCATGATTGCCAAGCCCATCGCCTCTCCTTTGAGAGCAATACCGGGGCCTGACGAAGAGGTGACGCCGAGCGAACCCGCATAGGACGCGCCGATTGCAGCGCAGATCGCGGCGATCTCGTCCTCTGCCTGAAACGTCGTCACGTCATGTTCTTTAAGCCGCACGAGGTGGTGCAGGATCGCCGAGGCTGGCGTGATCGGATAGCCGCCAAAGAACATCGGTAGCTCAGCCAATTGCGCGCCCGCGACGAGGCCAAGCGACACGGCTTCCGCGCCAGTAATTGTGCGATACAGACCCGGCTCCGATGGCACCGGCGGCATGGTCAACTGCCGCAATGGACCCGAAAGCTCGGCAGTCTCGCCATAAGCATGGCCAGCGTTAAGCGCGGCGATATTCGCATCCGCGATTTCAGGCTTGGACTTGAACTTGGTCTTGAGCCAATCCTCAATCGGCGCGCGCTCGCGGTCGAACATCCACAGCGCAAGGCCCAGCGTCCACATATTCTTCGAGCGCAGAGCGTCTTTGTTGCCAAGACCAAAGGGCTTCACCGCCTCGATCGTCAGCGCGCTAATATCGAAAGCCAGCACATCATATTTGGCGAGGCTATCATCCTCGAGCGGCGACACTTCATATTTCGCCTTGTCGAGATTGCGCTTGGTGAACTCGCCTGTGTCGATAATGATCAAACCGCCCGGCTTGAGCGCGTCCAAATTCACCTTTAGCGCCGCCGGATTCATCGCAACCAATACATCGGGCGCATCGCCTGCGGTGTTGATTGAGCGGCTGCCGAAATTGATCTGGAAAGCAGAGACACCGAAAAGCGTTCCTTGCGGCGCGCGGATCTCGGCTGGAAAGTCTGGGAATGTCGCCAGATCATTGCCGGCCAGCGCGGTAGAGAGAGTGAACTGCCCTCCCGTTAGCTGCATTCCATCGCCGCTATCGCCCGCAAAGCGGACGACAACCGCGTCAGGAGCTGTTTCAGGAGCGGTGGTCATATCAGCGGCTTTTGTCGCCATTCCAAATCCTTTTGCGCGAAGCATTGCCCAATGCAATCCTCGCAGTTCTTAAAGCGAGCATCTATGACTGCGCGCCTCCCCCCGCAATGAAGATTTTCTAACCATGGTGCAAATGTCGAGTGGAAATGCACCAAAACAGCGACTAACCCCAAACAAGCTGCGCAAATGAATAGCGAGAGAGCCCTGTAATGAACAAACCCACTTCCAACGAACGCCCGTATGTGCGCCCTGATATGCGGGCTTTTCTCGATGCGATGGCGGCGATTGGCGGGCCTACGCTGGCGGAAATGACGCTTGAAGAAG
>CAZAIG010000026.1:8774-16096 GCA_964485135.1 uncultured Porphyrobacter sp.
GATGCGATGGCGGCGATTGGCGGGCCTACGCTGGCGGAAATGACGCTTGAAGAAGCCCGGCAAAGCTACATAGCGCTGCACGGTATGGCGGACGCTCCAGCGCGCGAACTCGCCGTGATCCGCGATCTCACCTGCCCCGGACCTGCTGGCGACATCCCCTTGCGGCTATATGATGCGCGCGAATCCCGCGATGCAGGACCGATCATCACATTCTTCCATGGAGGAGGGTTCGTTATTGGTGATCTCGATACGCACCACAATTTGTGCACCGAGATTGCCGCACAAATGGATTTGCCAGTTGTCGCGGTCGATTACCGGCTTGCCCCCGAGCATCCCTTCCCCGCCAGCATTGACGATTGCGAGGCAGCGGCGCGCTGGATCGCGACCTCTCCTGATGCGCTGGGCCGCAATGCCGCTTCGCTGGTGCTAATCGGGGATAGCGCGGGCGGAAACGCCTCCATCGTCGTCTCGCAATTGCTCGGTGATACGCCCACAGACGTGCCGGTTGCGCTGCAAGTGCCGCTGTTCCCGCTGGCGAGCGATGCCATAGGTTCGGCAAGCCTAGAGGAGTTTGCAGAAGGGTTCGTGCTCACCAAAGCGTCGATCGAATATTTCGACGCCGCCTATCAAGCCGATCGGTCCGACCCGCGCGGCTTTCCCATCTTTGGCGATCATTCGCATGCACCCGCCACTATTTTGGTCACCGCCAGCCTTGATCCCATCCGCGATTCAGGCCGCGATTATGCCGCTGCTTTGGCGCAGGCGGGACGCGATCACATGCATATCGAGGTCCAAGGCCTCACCCACTCTTTCACCAATCTTCGCCAAGCCGTTCCCAGCGCGCAAGGCGAGTTGGAGCGCATTTTTGCCCTGATGAAACTGATGCTGGAGACCAGTTCGTGAGCACCAGTGAACCCACCGCTTACCGCCCCTGCGTTGGCATTATGCTCGTCAATGAAAGCGGCCAAGTCTTCACCGGAAGACGGATCGATGCGCGCGGCAATCCTGACGGGAAAGACTATTGGCAAATGCCTCAGGGCGGAGTCGATAAGGGTGAGGATTGGGAGGCCGCAGCATTCCGAGAGCTAGAAGAGGAAACCGGCGTTTCTGCCGATAATGCCAGCATCATTGCCAAAACAACGCAGCCGATCCGCTATGATCTACCCGATGAATTGATCGGCAAATTGTGGAAAGGGAAATATCGCGGGCAGGAACAAATCTGGTTCCTGATGCGCTTTACCGGCTCTGATGAAGACATAGATCTAAATGCGCATGATCCAGCAGAGTTTAACGCGTGGAAATGGGTTGAGGCAGAGAGCTTACCTCTGCGTATTATTCCCTTTAAACAAGCGCTTTACGAAAAAGTCCTAAAGGCGTTTCGAGGCGAGCTCTAGACCCGCGTTAGTTCTTTGCCACATCGCCATCGGTCGCTGAGGTTTCCGCTGCCATTTTTGGCGGAACCCCTTCAGCAATGCGGCTTTGCAGCGCCAAGGTCTCGGGGCATTCGCTGCCGCATTTGCCGCGCAGAACAGCAAGATTTGCCTTTGCCTTTTCCAATGCGCCCTTCTCAACCAGAGCTTCGCCTTCTCCCGAAATCGCCGCGAAATTGCCCGGATCACGTTCCAAAGCCTCACGATAGAATCGGATCGCTTTGCCTTGAAGGCCGTCTTTGCGCGCTGCTGCGGCCAGTTCGATAAAGATCGCCGTATGGGCTGGATCAACCGCCAGAGCCGCCTCAAACGCATCGATTGCCGCCTGCGCATCACCAGATGCCAGCGCCGCGCGCCCCTCTGCAATCAGAGCCACAGCGCGCGGTGCAGGTTTGTGATCCTCTGCCTGGATCACGCTCGCATTGACGGCAAATACAAGTGACAAGGCGGCGGCAGTAGGCCCGAAACGCATGATCAAATCCCCAAAATCCGTTCTCTTCGATCGCGAAACTAAAGACGATGAAGGCACGTTCATAACTAATTAGTTAGCACGGCGCGCGCAATTTGGCGATGAAAAACCCATCCGTTCCGTGGGTATAAGGGGAAAGTCGAATTCCCGCACCGCGTTCATCCCCCAGCGGCAGCGTTGGCCGCTCCACCTGCCAATCGGCATGCGTTTTACAAAAGCGATCAACCTGCGCCAGACCTTCGTCGTCTAACAACGAGCAAGTGACATAGATCATGCGCCCGCCGGGTTTGACCAGCCTGGAGGCATATCCAAGTATATAGGATTGCAGCTCGGTTACATTGGCCAGCTCGGACTTAGTCAGCCGCCACTTCGCATCCGGATTGCGCCGCCACGTGCCTGTTCCAGAGCATGGTGCATCCACCAGCACGGCATCGGCTTTGGCGGTGAGTTCGCCAAGCGATTCCATCTCGCGTTTCGGATTGAGCAGCCGCGTTTCGATGAAATTTGCGCCGGCACGCTCTGCTCGCTGAGGCAGGCGGGACAAGCGCCCGCGATCCGTATCGCAGGCGATGATTTTCCCAGAATTTTCCATCGCGCTGGCGAGGCCCAGAGTCTTTCCCCCCGCCCCTGCGCATAGATCGATAATCGTCTCGCCCGGCTGCGCGCCAACCGCCTGGCACGCAAGCTGTGATCCGGCGTCCTGCACTTCTATCACGCCATCGCGAAAAGCTGGCCATTGCTCAATCTGAGTGCCCGTCGGCAGTCGCAAGCCATCAGGCGCAGCGTTCAATTCGGAGTTGACCGGGAGATCAGGCGTGCCCTCAGGCAGTTTTAGCCGGTTGATCCGTAGATCGAGCGGCGCGCGGTCGAGCAAAGCTGCTGCCTCTGCTCCTTTCACACCGCTATTCGCAAGCAGGCTGACAAGCCAGCCATGCGCGATGCCGCCCTTTGCCGGTTCTTCATTCTCGCCAATCGCGGGTGGTCCATATTTAGAGCCATCGAACAGCGGTTTGATCGCCTCATCCGTCTCTGCAAGGCGCAGCATAGCCGCACGCCCGCTTTCAGGGATTGGCCCGCAGGCGCGGATAGCGGCATAGACGAGCGATCGGATAGCGCGGCGATCTTTTGACCCGGCAAAGCGGTGCTCGCGGAACCAGCCTGCCAGTATGCGATCCGCTGGTGCGCCATGCCCGCGCGCACTTGCAATGATATCGTCAAGCAATTCTATCGAGGTTTGCACCCGCGCTGCGGGCGTCATGTGCGCGCACTCATCGCGTGGGGTAATTCGGCGCTTCGCGCGTGATCGCCACATCATGCACATGGCTTTCGGAAAGCCCTGCATTTGTAATCCGCACAAATTGACCGCGCTCCCGCAGATCAGCGAGAGTGGCAGAGCCGGTATAGCCCATAGCCGCTTTTATCCCGCCAACCAATTGGTGGACAATGTCGGCGGCTGGCCCCTTATAGGGAACCTGCCCCTCAATCCCTTCGGGCACCAATTTCTGCGCCTGAACGTCTTGCTGAAAATAGCGGTCGGCACTGCCTCGCGCCATCGCCCCGACGCTCCCCATACCGCGATAGGATTTGTAGCTGCGCCCTTGATAGAGAAAGGTCTCGCCCGGCGCTTCCTCAGTGCCTGCGAGCAGCGATCCGACCATGATCGTGGATGCGCCCGCTGCCAGCGCTTTGGCCGCATCGCCGCTGGTGCGAAGGCCGCCGTCTGCGATGATTGGCACGCCCGATTTGGCTGCTTCTTCGCCGCAATCCATAATCGCGGAAAGCTGCGGCACGCCGACTCCGGCGACTACGCGTGTGGTGCAGATTGATCCTGGCCCAATGCCAACTTTTACTGCATCTGCGCCTGCATCAACCAGAGCGCGGGTCGCTTCTGCTGTTGCGACATTGCCAGCGACGACTTGCACAGAATTGGAGAGTTTTTTCGCGCGTTCAACAGCGCGCGCGACATCTTTGTTATGTCCGTGAGCCGTGTCGATGATTACGACATCCACCTCTGCATCGATCAAGGCTTCGGTGCGCTCAAAGCCTTTGTCGCCCACAGTGGTCGCGGCAGCCACGCGCAAGCGGCCCGCTGTATCTTTAGTTGCATCGGGATAGCTGACGGCTTTTTCGATGTCTTTGACAGTAATCAGACCAACGCAGACCCCTGCATCATCCACCACCAACAGCTTTTCAATGCGGCGCTGGTGAAGAAGGCGGCGCGCTTCGTCTTGACTGGTGCCAAGCGGGACGGTCGCGAGATTTTCTGTCGTCATCAGCTCAGCCACTGGCTGGCCGGGATTTTCGGCAAAACGCACATCGCGATTGGTCAATATGCCCGCCAGCTTGCCCTCTTTGTCGGTCACAGGGATACCGCTGATCTTGTGCGCGGCCATCAATTCTTGCGCATCGCCAAGTGTCGCATCCGGGCTGATTGTTATCGGATTAACGACCATTCCGCTTTCAAATCGCTTGACCGCGCGAACAGCGGCGCATTGCTCTTCCAGCGTCAAATTGCGGTGAAGCACGCCAATACCGCCCAATTGCGCCATAACGATGCCCATATCGGCCTCTGTCACAGTGTCCATCGCAGCGGACAGCACGGGGATATTCAGCGCGATATCGCGAGTAAGTTTGGTCGCTGTGTTCGCCATCGAAGGCAGAACATCGCTTTCGGCCGGACGCAAAAGAACGTCATCAAAGGTTAGGCCGAGAGGAATATCCATTTGCGTCACTTTCTATGCTCGCCCGATTCTACGAGCTTACGAAATCTGGGGTCCGAATCGCTGTAGGGCAGCTTAGCATTCAGAATTGTGACGGCCCATGTAACCAAGCTTTGTAACAATCGCTAGGGGGCGCGGCGCGCTTATTCCAATAAGCTTGATATATACTGCTTTATTCCGCGCCAGATGGGTAAAGCTCAGCGTCGGCGACTTGGCGAATGAGGGCCTCATGCAGCAGCAAATCCTCGACCGCTCCGCCCAGTTCTAACCCCTCCGCTTCATCAGCAGCATTGTGATAGCGCGTCTGGAGGTAAGTGTTGAGAATCTCTTCATTGCCAAAGGAGCTGGAGATCATGACTGTCGGCACATCCTTTTGCAGCAGAGCCCAGCCATCCTGCCGACGCAGGAATTGCTCGGCCAGCACGCGGCTGCCTTGCTTGCGCCCGCTTTTCGCGATCGCATCGAGAACTATGGGGTCAAGCGGTGTCTCACCCTCGCCGATAAAGCCAATGTCGCTTCCGCGCGGTGCAATCGCAACCGTATCAAAGTTAAATGCAGCGGTGATCTGGCCGAGGGGCAACGGCGGTGCCTCGACAAAGGCTTTTGCGCCAAGCAATCCCCATTCCTCTGCCGTCGTGCCCAGAACGTAAATATCGCGGTCATGCGGGCCAGACTTTGCCAATCTCCGCGCAAGTTCCAACATGCTGGCAATCCCACTCGCATTGTCCGCCGCGCCATTGCACAGCCGATCTTCATCGCCGATTTCACCGCATTCGCCGAAGTGGTCCCAGTGCCCTAATAATAAGAGTGCGCCTGACCCCGGTTTTGCGCCGGGCAACTTACCAATCAAGTTGTGCGATTTGGCTTCCTTGCGATCAGATGTAGCCTCTATCCGCGCGGTGATTTTCACCGACAAAACGGCCTGCGCATCCGTTTTGTGGGCAACTTGCAATTCCGCTTGATATTTGGGCCAATCAGGAAGCGCTTTTTCAAGAGCCTCTGCCGTCACATAAGCGCTCAGATTATCGTCCACTTCGCTAGCAAGCTGAAAACTCTCGCGTCCGGCGAAACGGCGCAGGCTGGCAATCGAACTTGCTGTTTCAACTACGGTGATGACCGCCGCTGCGCCCTGCTCAAACAGTTTGGCGCGGCGTTCAGGACTTTTGCCGGGATCGCCGATCAAGACCGCAACTTTGCCCAAAACTGCTGCTGCATCCACGCCTTCCTCAGCCTTCCCAACGAAGACAATTTGTGCATCCTCAACAAGCGCCCGCTTCGCTCCCGTAAGCGCAGCGGATTCCTGATCGGTAAAGGCAATGTTTTTCCCGCCCATTGTCAGAGTTAAGCTACCCGAAAGCGCCGTGGACGTGACCAAACGAACTGGCGCCCGCCATGGATTGGCCGGATCATTGGTGCCCGAGAAAAAGCCTGCTTTTTCCAGCTCACGCTGCATAAAACTGAGCGTTTTTTCCTCGCCAATTGTCGCAGGGCGGCGGCCAACGAACTCCTCACTCGCCAAAACCGCAATATCGCGCTGCAAAGCGGTTTGCGCCAAAGCATATTGCGCTTCAAAACTGGGTTCACTGCGCGTGCTAGCGCAGGCACTCAACGCCACAGCGGCCGCCCCCACCAACAACGCTTTTGCCCCCTTAGCGATCATTCAGCGGTCCAGCCTCCATCCATGGTCCAGTTTGATCCAGTCACATTGCCCGCCTCTTCGCGGCAAAGAAACACGGCGAGTGCGCCCACTTCTTCAGGCTGGACGAATTTTTTTGTCGGCTGCTTGGCAAGTAGAACGTCATTGATGACCTCTTCACGGGAAAGGCCACGAGCCTTCATCGTGTCGGGAATTTGGTTTTTGATTAGCTCAGTCCAAACATAGCCGGGGGATATGCAATTGGCAGTCACGCCTGTTTGGGCAAGCTCCAAAGCCACGGTTTTGGTAAAGCCCACAATCCCGTGTTTCGATGCGTTATACGCACTCTTAAACGGCGAAGCGGTTAATGAGTGCGCAGATGCAGTGTTGATCAAGCGGCCCCACCCTTTCTCACGCATGGCAGGCACCGCCAGCCGCGTAGTGTGAAACCCTGCAGTAAGGTTGAGGCCGATGATCGCCTCCCATTTGTCGGTTGGAAACTCATCGACTGGCGCAACATGCTGCATGCCGGCATTGTTGATCAGGATATCAATCGATCCAGCTTCTGCCATCATCGCTTCGATCGCACCGACATCAAGCAGATTAGCCGAGGAATGCTGAGCGCCGCCAAGCTCGTTTTGCAGTGCAGCAATCTCTGCTTCGTCGCCAAAACCGTTGAGGATTACCTCAGCGCCCTCGGCATGAAGCGCCCGCGCCATCGCAAGCCCAATGCCCGATGTGGAGCCAGTTATGAGCGCGCGTTTTCCTTTGAGAAACATGATAGCAATCCGATCCTTGGGTGTTTTGCGTAGCTTTTGCCTTCGCAAATCGGCCTGTCCAGCCTAAAGCGTATCAACACGCTTTTTAGTTTCGCGCTTCGGGAGGGGAAACCATGCGCCTTAATCGATTTGACACGTCCAATATCAAAGTCGGCAGCGCAGGCGGCGGACGCGGGCGCAGAGCAGGAGGTGTGGGCTGCGGAGCGATTGTGATTGCTTTGCTGGGTGCGGTAATCTTTGGCGTGGATCCTGCCACGACACTTTCCACTATAGGGGGGATGGATAGCG
>CAZAIG010000026.1:16196-19960 GCA_964485135.1 uncultured Porphyrobacter sp.
GCGCGGCTCTATGTCGTGGCGCATGAATATGGCCATCACATTCAGACGATCACTGGCATTTCTAACGCCATCCGCAGCGCTCAAGCGCAAAACCCGCGCCAATCGAACCAATTGCAAGTACTGATGGAATTGCAAGCCGATTGCTATGCTGGCGTATGGGCGGCGAAAAATGCCGACCGGATTGAGCGCGGCGATGTGGAAGAAGGTATGCGCGCGGCGGCTTCTATCGGGGATGACACCCTGCAAAAACGTGCCGGCCAGCGGGTCAATCCGCATGCCTTTACTCACGGCACCAGCGAGCAGCGGATACGCGCTTTGAAAGAGGGCTTTAAAGGTGACGATCGCCGCTGCGATGCGATTACGCAGATCCGCTAGGCCCGAATAGAAACGCGAAAGGGCGCGAGGACCGTTAAGCCCCCGCACCCTTTCTATTGGCTTTAATAACTGCGCTTAAGTCGCGGCCACTTCCACTTGTGGTTTGCTGCTGCGCCCAACCGATGACCAATCGATCTTGCGGGTCACATACATCAGCCCAGCAAGCGCGATAAAGAGCATGACCGAACCGATCAGCAGCGAGAGCCCTTCAAGGTTGAGCAGCACAAAGAGCAAGGCGTACAGCCCAATGAGAAGCGCGCCCATGAACTTCGCCCTTTTCCAACTGCCCAGCACTGCGGCGGAGTAACTGGCGAGCAAGCCAATCGTTGCGCCGCTGGCGACGATATACGCATATGTGAAACCGATCACCTCTGCGAATGCGAGCAAAAGCACGAAGAACAACACCAGGCCGGCCCCTGTGAGCAAATACTCCGCAGCGGCTACGCGCGCTCCGCCGACAATGTCGAACAAGAAATAGGCGAGGAACGTAAAGCCAATGAACAAGAAGCCATATTTCACCGATCGATCGACCTTTGAATAAAGGTCAACCGGCTCAATCAGATCAACACTGATCACACGGCTTTGACCAGAGCTGACGCTATCGTCTTGATAGGAATCAACCGGGCTAAACCGATCCGATGATCGAACCGTTGGCGGCGGCCCGTAGTCGCTTGTTGAAACAGGAGGCTGACCCAGCGCTAGCTTATCCACCAGCCAACTGGCCTTAAATCCATCGGTCGTTACCTCAGATTCGTCAGTGCCGAACGAACCATGGAAGCTTGGGCTTGGCCAGGTTGAATTGACCGCCCACGTCGTGCGTCCGCCGCGCGGAACCAGATTGAGCGATTGATTGCCGCGAAGGCCGAACTCATAGTCAACAGAAAGCTCGCCTTCCCCTTCCCAATTCAGGAAAGCAAAGAACCCTTCACCGCCGGTCGCAGCTGGACCACGCCCCGGTCGCAGCAATAATGCTTCACCATTGGCAACCAGCTTTCCGCCTTCGGTCAGGCCCCGCGCATCAGAAATTCCGACGCGCAATTGCGCCTTGTCCCATTGCAGACTGCTGGCATCAACACCGAAGCGCACTAGGTCAGCGGGAAGAGCAAACTTCGCTTTGCCCTTAACATCCGCATTGTAGACAACCGTTTGATAGATCGAGCGCTTCTTCGGCTTGGGATCGATCGCAGTTTCCACATCATTGCTGATCGGCGAGATATACAGCGTGCGCTCAACCTCCACCGTTCGGGTTGAAGTCTTGCCATTCTCCTCAACCGTTTGTTCTTCGGTAGTTTTGTAAGGCACCGAGATCATCGGCCCGGCGATCACTTGCGATCCGCCCCAGCCATCAACGATTGAACTTTGTGCCGTTTCCGCCTGATTTTGGCGATCATAAACGAGCGCCCAAACCATCATGAGCGGCACAATAAGCGCCGCTGCAATCAAACCTACGAAGAGCAATTTTATGCCTGGACTTCGCTCCGGTCTTTGATTTTCCACCACTGTATCTTCCATCACCGCCTCCTTTGATCCTGCGATGAACTGTGCAATAGGAGCGACGAATGAACGCGGTGTGAATTTCTGTTAAACCGTATTGGGAGGCCTCACCTCTGTTACGCCACCGTACAGCTCATAACTGGCACATTACGCTTGTGAGTGCGCTACGCTTCTTTCTGCATTCGCCGTTAAAGGAACATATCTTGATACAGTTTGCATTGGGAATCGCTTTGCTTACGTCCGCTTCGAGCGGCGCACAAACCGTAGAAGCTAACCAAACCCCTGAGCAAGCGGCCGAGGAAACCCCGATCGTGGTCACCGGCAGCAATGATGATGCGGATGCTGCCACTTTCGTGGTGGGATCGCGTATTCAGCGAAAGCCGCGATATAGAGAATATGAGCATAATTTCCGCACGCGCACCGGATTGGGCGGGCTTGGACCAGGTTCTGGGATGAACCCAATGAGCCTCCAGAACCCTAGGATGCTCAGTCAGGTCAGTTCATGTACTTCCGATAACGCCGCGATCAGATCAAAAGCCGCCTGCCTGCTTCTAAGCGCGCGTGAGCATATCGAGGAAGGAAACATCCAAAGCGGCGCCGATATTTATCGCTTTCTTACTTCATCGGGTGATTTCGCGCCACAAGAGCGGCGGACCGCGGGAGAAGAACTGTACCGGCTTGGCCATCAAATCGAGGATAATCTGATGCGCGAAGAGGCTCTACTGCGACTGGTCGAAAGCGCGTCGCTTCCTCCGGAAAGATCCCTATCGGCACGGCGATCGCTGGTCACATTGGCAATCAAACGCAAAGACTATGCAAGTGCGATTTCGCGGTCACAGGCGCTAGCGGACACAGCCCCCAAAGACGCGCAAAACCTTGCCAATTTGGCGATCTTATTGCGGCAGCAAGGGATGGAGGGCGCATCTGCCCGCATGGCACAGGCGATTGCAGCACAGGAAAGCAATGGGAAAAACGTGCCGGACGCATGGCGGGCGTTTTAGGGCGTGACCTTACTCAACGTCCGTCAGCTTGCCGGTTGGCTGGGTCGCTGTTTGCGGCATTAGCGCCTCTAACTCGCTAAGCCAAACCTGCGCCTTTGCCCCGATCGATCTTTGCGGCAAGGATGAGAACAGTTTGCTACGCGATTCCCAATCAGCAATGGACAAATTTGCTTCATTCGATGCCTCAGACAGAACGAGAGGTTTGCGCAAAGCCCGGTTGATCAGCGCATCGCCAAAGAACGTCCAATCGTTGTCCGGAGCGCAGCCAAAGCTAGTCCGGTTCGCAGCGGATGCTGTTAGAATAGCTGTGTTGTCACTCGCCAGTTCTGGAACGAAGATACCAGAATAGCATGCTGAGAGGATCAGTAATCGCCGGTTTAGTCCCAATTCCTCCAGAACAGATTTCAGTCTCTCCGGCGGCAAAATCCCGTAACCTGTATCGCCATAGTGATAATAAAGCCCCTGCGGCAGGCCATGGCTGGTGGTGTAGAGGACGAGCACATCTTCTTCGGTGTCCATCACTTCGGACATGTGAACCAAGGCAAGCGTAAGTGCTGTGATCGACCCCTTGGGATGCTCATTACTCTTCCCATCCGGTCCCGCGATCACAAGTGTGCGCTCGGCAGCATTGTAGCGGCGGCCCAGCACTTTGCCTGCCTCCCTCGCCTCACGCGCGAAGACTGGATCACTGTCGAGAGCAATGCTCAACACGTAAGCATCGACCACTCCGGGGCGCTGCGCGGGAATGCTTGCAAGTGCCGCATTCAGCTTGCGCCTTTGCGCGAGCATTTCGTTGACAGATACGCCGCGCTCCAGCTCTGGGCCAAGTGCGAGCGATGCACCTTTGTCCTTATTGGTTTCCCCGCTAACGAGACCGGGCGCTGGTAACGTGTG
>CAZAIG010000027.1:0-3672 GCA_964485135.1 uncultured Porphyrobacter sp.
TCGACATGCGCTTCGCCAATCTCGCGGCCATGCCCGCCCCACACGGTACGCGCCAAAGCACTGGTCACATCTTCGGACAGGCCCATCGCCTTGCCTACTTCGCGGATCGCCATGCGCGGGCGGTAGTGGATTACGGTGGCGGTCAGGCCTGCTCTGTGGCGGCCATATTTGGCGTAGATATATTGGATGACTTCTTCGCGCCGCTCATGCTCGAAATCGACGTCAATATCAGGCGGCTCCTTGCGCTCTTCTGAGATGAAGCGGTCGAACAGCAATTGATGCTTCGCTGGATCGACGTTGGTAATTTCCAAGCAAAAACAAACGGCTGAGTTCGCCGCGCTGCCGCGCCCTTGGCACAGGATCGGCGGATCAACCGAGCGCGCAAAATCGACAATATCCTTGATGGTGAGGAAATAGCGCGCAAGATCGAGTTTGGCGATCAGCGCCAACTCACGCTCCAGCGTTTCGCGCACGGCCTCTGGCGTTCCCTCGGGATAGCGCCGCTCAGAACCCGCCCAAGTCTCCCTTTCCAGATATTCTTGCGGGCTCATCCCATCAGGATAAATCTCCTCTGGATATTCATATTTCAGCTCTTCTAAGGAGAAATCGCATGCATCTGCTACTTGGCGCGCTGCTGCGATTGCATGCGGCCAGCACGCAAACAGGCGCTGCATTTCCTGCGGGCTTTTGAGATGCCGCTCGCCATTGGGATGGAGCAAATGCCCCGCCCTCGCCACGGTCGTCTTGTGCCGGATTGCGGTCATCACATCATGCAAAGGACGGCGCTCAGGCGCGTGGTAATGAACATCATTGGTCGCGAGCAAACACAGACCATTCGCCTGCGCTAAATCATCGAGCCAGTTGATCCGTGCAATGTCATCGCCGCGATAGAGATAGCTCGCCGCGACATGTTTCAGCCCCGGCAGGCCAGCGCAAAGATGAGGCAAGATGACCTCTAGACCTCCTGAGACCTGCCTAAGATGTGTCTCCCCATCCAAAGGGACAACATTGCTCGCCCAGGATGGAACGCTGATAGTGTGGTCAAAATTGCTTGGTGGGATCAGAATCAACTGAACATCATCATCGCTGCAAAATTCAGCGAGCATCGAGAGCGAAATGTGGCACGCGCCCTTGTCCTGCCATGTGCCTTCCAATGTCTGCATCCGGCCAGCAGAGATCAGCTGGCACAATGCGCCATATGCTTTGCGGTTTTTGGGATAGGCGAGAAAGGTAAGTCCCTCCACTATCTCAACCCGCGTGCCAATTACGGGCCGCAGTTTGAGCGTGTTCGCCTCTGAATGGATGCGCACCACGCCGGCCATGCTGTTGGCATCGGCAATTCCGATCGCATCATAACCGAGAGCGCGCGCGATGCTGACCAGATCCACTGCATCGGATGCACCGGTTAAAAAGCTGAAACAGCTGACTATTCCCAGCTCAACGAAATCGGCGCGCGGGGGCAGCTCAACCGTATTCGGGTCGATTTGTAGCGTGTGCTTTTCAGGTGTAAGCGGTGCGTCGGGCATAGAACATATCAGCGTATGTTCTACTTACGTTCTCGTCAATGGATGGCGGTGAAGCCGCGCTTAGTTAAGCGAAAGCGGTCCGGTCGACATTGTGCTCATCGCACAAGTGATCGATAATCGAGGGGTGCAATTGCCCTTCGAAAGCCAATCCCGCGCATTTACCATCGACCCACATGACAGTGCCCAATGGCGCGCGAATGCCATTGATTTTGAGCGTCACGGTTTCGCCTTCTTGAGCAAAGCCCATCCGTCCGCGAACTTTACAACCGCCTTCCGAAACATCGAGCAATTCGACGCAAATACCGCGCGAGCGCAGGCGCCCCTCAACCAGTATGTTGAGCTCTCTCCGATTGGAAGAACGTGGTACTTCAGATTCTTGCATGGTCACCGTTTCCGCAAGTGTTGATAGGTCTTCTCCATCCTCTTTAGCGACAGGGTCTTACTTATGCGTTAACTGAAAAGTCCTTGAATATACCAGCAAGGCGCACCCCCGCGGCCATCACCCAGCACGCCTTGGCGATAGATCCAGAAACGCCGCCCCTCACCGTCCTCAATACGGTAGTAATCGCGCAAACGGGTGGTGGAACGCATCCGCCACCATTCAGGCGCGATCCTCTCCGGCCCTTCAGACCGCAGCACTTGATGCATTTGCCCGCGCCATTGAAACGCCTGTAAAACGCCCTCTGAAAAATCGCCGAATGGATATATTTTCTCTGGATAATCAAGTATTTTCAGTGGTCTTTTATGAAACTTTTGAACTTCTTGACAAGCAGTCTGGGTAAACGCTGCTCCCATCAATAGCTCGCTGCCATAAGGAACCCCTTGATGCGCGCGCTCTGGCATATGGCTGGCATGAGGCACGGGGCACGTCACAGCGGCTGATCCCAACCGGGCCGTGAGCCGGTCGATGCAGGCGTTAAGCGCTGTACCGGAGGTTTCTTTTCCAGCACCGCCTGTAGTACCGCTCACCGTTTCAATATCATCCTGTCCCAAAGTAAGCGGTTCGGCCCAGCTGGTACGCAATCGCACATTTTCGATCCCGAAACCTGCGTCAATATCCTCTAGCTTGCCCGCAAACAGCCGGATGATATGCGCGGGATCGCGTGTGGCGGCAGCCATTTCAAGAGTGCGGACAATCACCTCTCCATCTATCCGCCATAGCCCCAGATCAAGTCGGCGTGCACCCTCGCCTCGGCCTTCTAAAACACGCGTCATATCCTGCGTTAAATCGCTGAGCACTTGGTCAAGCAGGCTGCGGTGGCGGATCGGTTCGGCCAAGCGGCACTGTACCAGGGGCAAATTATGCGGCACCAGCGGCAGCATTGGCTCAGGCACACGGCCGAGCAGCTGGTCCATCCGCACAAGAGGATTGGCAGAAGGTGATGTGCGCCCCTTAAACTTGCGGCGGAAACGGCGCTGCAAGGCATCACGACCATTGGGCGCAATATTCGCGCGGTTGGCGGCAGCCCCCTCCTCCACTCGTTGCAAATCACTCAAGCGCTTCAGCCCAAGCCGCCGCAATACCGTAAGCACATCAGGATCAAGCCGCAGAGCTGCCACTGGCAGTCCCCCAAGGCGCGCAGCCATATTGTCATCAGGGAAAAGAATGGCATGAGTGGATGTGTTCAAAGTAGGCTGGTCCAAATATCTCCCATAGTGTGCAAGCGCCCATGCCGCCCCTGCCGTGGGCGCAATCGCTGCGCGCGCAGTAATGTCACGCGCAGCAAAACGAGCATACACATCATCCAGCAGGTGATCCTCCCCGCCGAACAAATGCGACGCGCCAGTGACATCGACGATCACACCATCGGGCGCATCCATCGCGCTCCACGGTCCCCAGCGCTGCGCCCATAGGGTAAGCTTTTCCAGCGCCGCCAAATCACCCACCGGATCTGCTGGCTTTACCTCCACATCGGGGCAAAGCGTGCGCGCATCAGCGAGCATCATCCCGCTGTGCAAACCAACCCCGCGCGCAGCATCATTCACCGCCTTTAACCGCGGGCCATGGGCAGTTTCCGCAATCAGCGCGAGCGGCGCACTATCACTCCCTTCGCCCCGCTTAATCCCGCTAGAGAGCCGCCAGTGATCGACCGACAGTTGAGCGCACCATATCGCCATAATGCGCCGCGGGTTTGTGATGTGTGTT
>CAZAIG010000027.1:3772-19781 GCA_964485135.1 uncultured Porphyrobacter sp.
TGTGTTGGGGCCTGTGTTCGGGGTTTCGCTTGAAGCATTGGCGGCATGCGGAATGGGAATTCTTCGAAGGTGCTTTTGAGATTGGGCGGCGGTGAGCTTTCCCGCTTCTTCATATAAGCTCCATTCTCCCGGCGGATGCGCGCGCGCACGAAACAGCTCCCCCTTCCACGCCGGATTTCCCGGCGCATGCGCATTCCATTGCGGGCGCTGCGACGGAGCAGAGCGCGCATTCCAGCGCATCCGGGCAGAGGAAAGGTCCGCTTTCGCATCCAAACGCACCAGATAGAGCCGCGATCCATGCGCCTGCGCGGTTAATGTCAATCGGCGCGAAGCGGTAAAATCAAGCTCTCGCGGATTGCCCCGCACTTCACCAATGACAAAGGTCAGATCGCGGCACCGTGCCCCCTCTTCTAAAGCGAACAGAGCATCACGCGCATCCTGCGCCTCAACATGGATCAAGCGGCGGCGCAATGCAGGCGGAACTCCGTGGATATAGGGCCGCCCGCACAGCTTCATCGCATCGCGCGTTTGCACCCAAAGAACATGACGCTGATCATCCATTTGAACCTGAGTTTGAACCAACGCATCGCGCGCCAATGCCAGCGCAAGGGCAGCGCCCGCCCCATCAGAGCCAGAGGCAAAAATCTCATTATGGCAGGGGTGCTGCTGTGGATCAGGCAGGCCTGGTCGCCAACGGCTAGAATGGCGCGCATCAAACGGCAAAAGTGACGTCATACTGCCAGAATTTACGCCTGTATACGGGCGCAAAGTGGCTGCAATGGATGCAGGAACAGAAGGAACGGAACGACTCATACGTTCTTCTTATGTTCTGTTTTTCAAAAGCGCGCAATAGGTATTGTTCCGGATTACGCTCCGATCCCTTACAAGCTAGAACTGAAACTTCAGAAAAGAGGTAAGTCGAAAGAGGTCAGCCGAAAGATCTTAGCCAAACAGGCCAAACACCAAAATCACCGTCAGCACGATTGGGCATACAAAGCGCACCAAAGCCCGCCATACTTGGTGCAACAGGCCGTCCAAACCGTTCTCATCATCCACTAACCGCGCATCTGCGATCCACCCCACAAAAATGCAGGTCAAAATCGCTCCGATGGGCATAAACAATTTCGCCGTCACTCCATCGAGCGCATCAAAGAAATTCGCCTCAGCAAAGATCGGGATGAAACCAAGCGGTCTGAAATCCGCCATGTCGTTGAAAGACAGCGCAGACAAAATGCCCAGAACAGCAGCGCCGGTGCCCACCAATATCGTCGCAACTGGGCGCGCAAGGCCAAACTTGTCCTTGATATACGCAGTCGGCGCCTCAAGCAGCGACACCGAGCTAGTGAGCGCAGCGAAGAACACCATAGTGAAGAACAACAGCCCGATCAGCGCGCCTGCTGGCATCGCCTGAAACGCCAAGGGGAGCGATTCAAACATCAGACCCGGCCCCGCATTGGTCGCAAGACCCGCTGCAAAAACAATCGGGAAGATCGCCAAACCCGCAAGAAGCGCCACCAACGTATCCGCAGTGGCGATAATGCCCGAGGTCTCGCCCAGATTGGTGTTGCGATTGGCATAAGCGCCATAGGTCATCATGCCCGCAACACCCAAAGACAGCGAGAAGAAGGCTTGGCCAACCGCAGCCAGCATCACCTCGCCGGTCAACTTGGAAAAGTCGAAAGTGAACAGATAACTCACCGCTTCACCAAAATTGCCCGAGAAAGCGCCGTAAATCGTAATGCCGAGGAAGAGCAGGAAGAACAGCGGCATGAGGTAAACCGCCACCCACTCAATCCCGCCTGACACGCCGCGCGCAACGAAGAACAGGGTGACAGCGAGAAAGCCCAGATTGAGCGCCACCATCAGCCCGCCATCACCGAACAGGCCCGGCATCAGCCCTTTGATCGCCTCGACATCTTGTCCTGCAAACGCGCCACCCGTAACGCCCGACTGGAACAGATCGGACAGGAACACGCCGATGTAATAGACGACCCAGCCGCCGACCACGCAGTAGAAGCTGAGGATCAGGAAAGCGGCAAACACGCCCATTGAGGCAAGCACGCTCCACCCCTCGCTGGCATTGGAATCGCGCGCCAGTTTGCGCACACTCTCAGGCGCTGAGGCTTGTCCATGACGCCCAATCAGTACCTCCGACAAAAGCACCGGAAGACCGATCAGCAGCACACAGAAAATGTAGAAGAGCACAAACGCGCCGCCGCCATTTTCGCCAGCCTCAGCCGGGAAACGCCACATATTGCCTAAACCAACAGCAGAGCCGACCGCAGCCAAAATAAATGCCGTTCGCGACGACCAGTTTTCGTGACCCGATGAAGCTGCACCCGCCATAAAACTCTCTACCCTTATCCCAGCGCTCTTTCCCAGCGCCCTTCTCGTCAGCATTCATGCAACGAAATCACGCGGGCGTAAACGCCAAAGCTTTGCCTTTCACCCGATCGCAGCCTAAAGCAGCGCGCATGTCTACGACTTTTCAACTCGACACCTCAACAAGCCGGGCGACACCGACGCCCAAGCCGCGAAAGCGCCTAACCGTGCCGCGCATCCGATCTTTTAAAAAAGACGGCAAAACCAAAGAGCCGCTGGTAATGCTGACCGCATACACTGCTCGGCAGGCGCAATTGCTCGATGCGCATTGCGATATTTTGCTGGTCGGCGATTCGCTTGGCCAAGTCATCTACGGCCTCGACAGCACCCTGCCCGTCACGCCCGACATGATGGTCAATCACGGCGCTGCGGTCGTGCGCGGCAGCTATCACAGCCTAGTCGTGGTCGACATGCCCTTTGGTTCTTACGAAGCCTCGCCTGAAGACGCATTTGATACCGCAAGCCGGATAATGGCGGAAACGGGGTGCGCAGCTGTCAAGTTGGAGGGCGGCGAGATGATGGCAGACACCATCGCTTTTCTCACCCATCGCGGCATTCCGGTGATGGCGCATGTTGGCCTGACCCCGCAAGCCGTCAATGTGCTGGGTGGATATGGCGCTCGCGGACGCTCTCAGGAAGAGCATGAAAAAATCATGCTTGATGGCGAGGCAGTGCAAAATGCGGGCGCTTTCGCAGTCGTTGCAGAAGGCGTGGTTGAACCGATTGCGGTCTCGCTCACCAAGAGCCTTGAGATACCCGTCATCGGTATCGGGGCCTCTGCTGAATGCGACGGGCAAGTTCTCGTCACCGAAGACATGCTCGGCATGTTCGAACGTGTCCCGCGCTTTGTGAAGCGTTATGAGAATATCGCCGAAGTGATCGACAAGACGGTCGCGCAATATGCTGAGGAAGTGCGTGCGCGCACTTTTCCAACCGCTGATCAAACCTATCAACCTAAGAAATAGGTTTAATATTCAATGCAAACCCTCTGGCGATATTACAGCTTTTCGCTTGGTTTTACCGCGCTGTGTTTCGTATTGGCCGGATGGTATGGCTGGGCAAGCACAGGCTCTATCACAGCCACGCTGGGCATTTTGTGGATCGTTGTTGTCCTCTCCATTCTTGAGGTCTCATTGAGCTTTGACAATGCCGTGGTGAACGCCACTGTCCTGCGTGAAATGGATCCAGTGTGGCAGCAGCGCTTTCTGACCATCGGTATCCTCATTGCTGTATTCGGCATGCGGATCGTCTTTCCCATCGCCATCGTTGCGATTGCAGCCAACATCGGCCCCGCAGAGGCAATAAACCTCTCGCTCAATGATCCGGTCCGTTACGAGCAAATCGTATCGGGCGCGCATATCGGTATCGCCGGATTCGGCGGAGCGTTTCTAGCGATGGTCGGCCTCACATTCTTCTTCGATGAGGAAAAAGATGTGCACTGGATCGGAGCGATCGAGCGCACAGTGAATAAGTTCTCCTCCGTCCCAGCGGTTGAAATCGGGCTCGTCCTTGCCCTCGTCTATGGCGTTTCAACCATGCTGAGCGGCGAGGATGCGATGACTTTCCTTACCGCCGCGATACTTGGCCTGCTCACCTTTATTGGCGTCAACGCGCTGGGTGCGATCATCGAGCAGCGAGAGGCGCGAAAGAAAGCCGCTGGCGAGATCGTACGAAGCGGTCTCGGCGGGTTTCTGTATCTAGAAGTGCTCGATGCAAGCTTTAGCTTTGACGGAGTGATTGGCGCCTTCGCCCTTTCCAACAATATGGTGATTATCGCGCTGGGACTCTCAGTGGGCGCAATGTTCGTGCGCAGCATGACAATCCATCTGGTGCGCGCGGGCACGCTCAACCAGTTTCGCTATTTGGAGCATGGTGCGTTTTGGGCAATCATTGCGCTGGGCGTGATTATGCTGGTGTCGGCTCGCTATCACATTCCAGAGACGATCACAGGTCTCATCGGTGCGGTGCTAATCGGCCTTTCTTTCTGGTGGTCGCTGCGGCACAATAAGCACCACCCAGAAGATGCAGTCGAGACTATCTAGCCCGCTTACCCTGCCTGCTTGAAATGCGATGCGAGCGGCGCGGCCAATATCAATTGCAATAGATGATAGAGCAGCAGCGGCGCGATAACAAAACCGGCTACTTCCGGCGTGAAGACTATCGCCACCATGGGCGCACCAATGGCCACGCTTTTCTGCGCACCTGCAAAAAGGAAGGCAATTCTGTCAGCGCGGGGATAGCCGAGAACTCCGCCCACACCCCATGCCGCGGCATTGGCGATCAACATAAAGCCGCCGGTCATTGCGAACAAAATTGCCGCCGTTTCCACAGTGAACATTTGCGCCATGCCCTGCTCAATCGCGCCGGAAAAAGCGACATAGACCAGGATCGCAATCACAATGCGGTCCAACCACGCAATCCGTGCCTTGCGTGCATTGACCCATTCATAGGTCCAGCCTTGCACGGCTTGTCCGATGATAAATGGCAGGATTAGGATAATGCCGATGCGGATGATAACTTCATTACCGATTTGCACTGCTTCCCCGCCTGCAAGCAGAGCGAAAAGCGGCGCGGTGATGAACACGCCAGCGATATTGATCAGGGCAGCACCAACGACCGACAAAGCAATATTCCCGCCCGCTAGCGTGGTGTAGCTCGTCGCCGATTGAATGGTCGAGGGCAAGCAGCCGAGGAAGAGAAAACCCAGCGCAACCTTTGGATCAAGGTAGTGCCCAGCGAACTTTGAGACACCAAGGCCAGCCAAAGCCATCGCTCCAAACACCCACAAGGCCAGTGGCAGGAAGAACCGCCAATTGGCAAATCCGGCGAGTATCTCTGACCTTTTGATGCGCATGCCATTGACAAGAAACAGCACAAACACGCCCACATTGGCGATCTCTTGCGCGGTGGCTCGCGCTTCGCCGACTGCGGGCCAGATGTTCGCGAGCACCGTGGCCAACAGCAGCAACACGATCATCGGATCGGAGAATTTTGAGAGGAAACCGCGCATCGCCCTAGCGCAGTGCCGCGTTGATCATGATTTGTCGAGTAGGCTAGTTTGCACCAAGCACACGCGCCTTCGCTGCCAGATACCGCGTTGGTTCCTTCGGCATATCGTTAGAATTGCGCGCCAGCACTAGAATATTGGCCGTAGTGGGGTTCGCTGGCTGCATCGCATAAGCTTGTTCGGCAAACGCAAGCGCAGAAGGCCGATCGCCCAATGCAAGCGCAACCCGCGCGCGCAGGGCGACTAGGCTGGGATCGCGCGAACCGCCTTGCGCAATTGCATGGTCGAGCAGCATCGCACTGGCCTGCCATTTCTGCGCATCGGCGAGCGCGGTTGCCATCAGGCTAGTTGCCTCAACATTGCCGGGGTCACCGCGCAGATAATCTGCAACCAAAGCTTCTGCTTTTGCCCATTGACCTATCGCGCGGTAGGTCATGACCATCCGGCGCGCCAGATGCCATGGTCGGCGCACTTTTGCCGAGGTTTCATATCGTTGCAGCGCCGCTTGCGCGTTGAGGCGGACCAATTGCGCATCGCCTGCAAGGCTTGAGGCATCGGCAGACCCGTTAAATTGTTTCCAGAATCGTTCTGAACGTTCAAGCGCTTCGCCAGTTTGCCCGCTGACAATCAGCTCTCTCACCAAAGCCAAAGTTGCATCGCCTGATGCGCCCGCTCGGCGCGCTGCGATGGCGCGCGCTTCTGACCCTTGCATAGCGATGAGATTATTGCTGCGAGGCTGCGCGGCTCGGTCGAGGAAAAAGGCAGCCGCTTTGCGGTCACCCAATTGCTCATAGGCTCGCCCCACCAGTTCCATGAGATAAGGCGATGCACTAGGCCGCAAAGCCAGATCACCATAACGGTGTACGAGCTCGCGGTCATTGCCGCCCAGCGCAAGAGCGCGCGCCAGCAGAACCTGCACGCGCTTGTTTTCCGGCTGCTTCTTCGCCAGCTTATCGAGCGTTTGGGCAGCGCTGGCGTAGTTGCCGTTCTGTAAGTCAATCGCGCCCGATAGCAGCATGGCGGCGGGCACTTCGCGGTCGATATTGCCACTACGTTGGAGCAGAGATCGAGCTAAGGCTGTTTTGCCAGCACGCGCGGCGAGCACAGCCTGCATAAAGACGCTTTGGCGATTGCCGGGATCTACTTTTGCCAGCCTGCGGATGGTGGAGAGCATCGCCTTTGCCTGACCAAGCTCGCCCTGCGTTGCGGCCAAATCGGTGAGCATAAGGGGGTTATCGGGCTCAAGCTTGAGCGCCGCTTCAAACCACGGTAACGCCGCTGCCATCCCGTGCGCATCACGCACCAATTGCCCGCGAAAATGAAGCGCATTGGCGTTTTGCGGACCCAGTTCTACCGCTCGCACCGCCGCATCGATGGCTTGCACTTGTTCACCGCCAATGTAGCGCAGACGGCCAATATCCACCCATAACTCTGGGTCATCTAAATTGGTTTTGAGGGCCTGATCAAAGGCTTGCCCTGCGGCAGGCAGGTTTCCTTCACGCATCTCCAATTTGGCGAGCATATGATAGCCGCGCGATCGGTGCTCATCTGCAAACTCGCCCTTGGCGAGCCACTCACGGGCCTCAGCCAACTGCCCCTGAAGAAGCTCTGCTTCGCCCATGAAGGCGGCAACTTCTTCGCGCGGCATGCCGTCTTTGAGTGCTTGTTGAAAGGCCTTTTCAGCGCCAATACCATCGCCTGCATCTAGACGCTCGACGCCTGTTTCAAACGGTGTCAGCTCTTGCTCTGGCTCGCTACACGCGGCCAGTGACAGCGCGGCGGCGCTGCAAAGACTTATTGCAAGAAGCTTAGGCCGAAAGATCATATTGCTTTAGCAAATCGTAAAGCGTCGGGCGGCTGATCCCAAGCAATTTGGCTGTGTTAGAGATATTGCCCTCACTGCGAGCCAAAGCATGACGGATGATCTTGCGGTCCGATTGCTCGCGCGCGCTCTTCAGGTTGAGCGCACAAGGCTCATCATCACCCTCTGAAGTAAGATCGAGGTCATCGGCGGCCACCAATTTGCCATCGGCCATGATCACCGCGCGCTTAACGCGGTTCTCCAACTCACGAACATTGCCCGGCCAGCCCCATCCATCGATCGCGGCCAGCGCATCAGAGGCAAAGCCAGTGACCGCTGGGTTCATTTCCTCAGCAAAGCGTTTGAGGAATGCTTTGGCAAGCAACGTCGCATCACCAGGCCGCTCCGCCAAAGCCGGGATTTTGACTACGATTTCGGCAAGCCGGTAGAATAAATCTTCGCGGAAAGCCTGCTCGGCGATCATCGCCTCTAGATCCTGATGGGTCGCGCAGACGATACGCGTGTCGACGGCGATCTCTTTGCGGCCGCCGATCCGCTCAATGGTGCGCTCTTGCAAAAACCGCAGCAACTTTACCTGCAAAGGTAGTGGAATATCGCCAACCTCATCAAGGAAAAGCGTACCGCCATTCGCGCTTTCAATCTTACCTTCAGTTGTTTTGACTGCGCCGGTGAACGCGCCTTTTTCATGCCCGAACAGTTCGCTTTCCAAGAGGTTTTCAGGGATAGCCGCACAGTTGATCGCCACAAAAGGACCGTCCTTGCGGTCGCTTGCATCGTGCAAACCCTGGGCGAGCAGTTCCTTACCCGTCCCGCTTGCACCAAGCAGCATGACAGAGACGTTGGTTGAGGCAACGCGCTCGATCGTGCGGGCAACTTTCACCATTTCTGGCGCACCCGTGATGAGCCGACCAAGAACCTTCTTATCCTCACCCGCACGCGATACGAGTCGGCGGTTCTCTTCCTCAATCTGATGGAGATTGAAGGCGCGGCGAACGATCAGGCCCAGCGCATCAATATCAACCGGCTTTTGATAGAAGTCATACGCGCCGCGCTCAATCGCTGACAGCGCACTTTCCCGCGCTCCGTGACCAGAGGCAACGATGACCTTTGTATCGGGTTTCATTGCCATAATCGCATCGAGAACGGCCATGCCTTCTGTCGCGCCATCCGGGTCCGGAGGCAGGCCCAGATCGAGCGTGACAACCGCAGGTTCGTAAGAACGCAGAGCTGCAATCGCGCTTTCACGGTCACCTGCGATTACGACTTCGAAATCGTCATACGCCCATTTTAGCTGAGCTTGCAGACCTTCATCATCCTCGATCACAAGCAGTGCAGGTTTCTTATCTGCCATCACATTCCCTTAATTGAAATAGGCTCTGCCGCCTGAAGATTCTGTCTCTGGAGGAACTCTGCCGCCTCAACCAAAGGAAGCGACGCGCTGAAACGGGTGCCGACCCCTTCACGCGATTCCACATCAAGCCGCCCGCCCATGCCGCGGATCATCTCACGGGCTTCGAAAGCACCAATGCCAAAGCCGCCAGACTTCGACGAAACAAACGGTTTGAAGAGGCCGCTCTGCACAAAGTTCGGTGACATACCGCGTCCGGCATCGATAATCTGAATAGAGCCGCGAGCCGCGTCGCTCGACACCTCGATAAAGATCGTTTCATCCCGCTCACTAGCATCGACCGCGTTTTGGACCAGATGCACCAAAGCTTGCTCTAAAGCTTCTTCATCGGCCAAAATCGTGCAGTCTGCCTCGCTCACGATTTGCACATCATGGACATTGTCAAACCGCTGCTTCAGCCGCTCTGCCAGCTGCGCCAAATTGACGTGTGCCAGTTCAAGCGATTGCGCCGTGCCGTAGCGCCCCAACCGATCTAACAGTGCATTAAGCTTGTCAGAGGAGTTGCGCAAAGTGACGAGCATATCGGCCCGGAAATCGGGTTTATCAGCGTGCTTTTCTGCATTGCGCGCCAGCAATTGCATCTGGCTGGCAAGGTTCTTTACGTCATGCATAACAAAGGCGATGCGGCGATTAAATTCGTCAAACCGGCTCGCTTCCATCAGCGCTTGCTGTCCGGAACGCTCGGCCAAATAGCTCGCCAGCTGCTGTCCCACGACGCGCAGTAGATCGAAATCCTCCCAATCAAGCTGACGGCTATCACGTGGACGCGCCAGCATCACCACGCCGACCAAACGGTCAAAATGCAGCAACGGGACCAAAGCCCAGGCATCATGCGCAACTCTCATCCATTCAGGAACAAGATCAGCCTCGCCATGATGGTCGGTCCCGCTGCGCACTTCATCAAGATCGACGATAAAACCGTGCTGTTCCAGCAGGCCAGTTAGGCGGTGATCCGCTGATTGCGCAGGCACTTCTATCGTTGGCCATTTCCAGCGCGCCATTAACTCCAATTCCGCCTCTTCATTCGGCGCCAACAAGAGCCCAGCAGAGCTTTCTGTGATGTCGCCCAAGACCTGGATCGCGCGCTCTTCAAAACTGACAGTTTGCCCGTCCTGCCCGCTATTCGCACGGCCAATCGTTTGCGTGAAACGCAGCCATTCTGCACGATAATCATAGCGGTGCTGGAAGAGATGTTTGATCGCCGTAACCCGCAGCCAGCTGCGCGCTCTTTGTGATGGGAGCCAGATAATGGCCGCGAGGATCGTAACCAACAAAAAGCCCGTCTGGATCAGGCGCGAAAACTCACCATCAAGCGACACCAAGGCCTCGCTAAGCAAAGACATCGCCAGCAAATAGGAACCTATGATCAGCAAAGAGAGAGATTGGAATGTGACCGCGCGCGATGGCCGCAGCTGATACCCCATTGTTGCAGTATTGGCGCCAATCGCTAATGCCATCACAAACACCGCCGTGAAAGCGCCGCGTAGTCCGTAAAGGAGCACCGGCGCATCACTGCTGAGATAGGCTATGGTGTAGAGGTTGAGGTCAAAGATCCAAACTCCGGCGGAGGCAATCGTGCTCCACCGCAGCAATTGCCGAGCATTGTTGGTTGCACCTGCATAAAGGTTGTGGAGCAACACCATCGCGCCAATTGCAACCAGCACGCGCAAGAGCGCTTCAATCTGAAATGTTGCTTGTGCAATCGTTAAGATGTCTGCGAAACGCACAGCGAAACTGATCAGCAGCAGCTGCATAATCTCAACGCTTGCAAGCACTAAAATTACCGGTCGAACGGGGCGCATATTCTCATCACGACCATCGTTCGCAAACAAGCGGAAGAGGAGATAGATCCAAGCGAGATTGCGCACGACTTCTGCTGCTTGCGCCTGCGGGGCCATGGGATCCAGCGCTGCGGAAAGCGCACACCACATACAAGTGGCCGCCGCGGCCAAAATACCTGCATTACGGTCCTTGCGCGCTGTATCGCCATTCTTTGCCATCCAAAGCGCCGCCGCTGCACACAGCACGGCCGCGCTCAGGTGCCCAACAAAAGCGATATTGGGAGTCAGATGAAGTAGGACGTCATTCATCGAGCGCCCTCAGGCCACAGGATGACCCGAACCGTCTGGAGCAAGATCACCAGATCAAGAAACGGCGTGTAGTTCTTTGCATAATACAGATCATATTCCAGTTTCTTGCGGCTATCTTCGATAGAAGCGCCATAAGGATAGTTGATCTGCGCCCAACCGGTGATGCCCGGTTTGACCATGTGCCGCTCTGCGTAAAACGGTAGCTGTTGCTCCAAATCATCGACAAAAGTTGGAACCTCTGGTCGCGGCCCGACAAAGCTCATTTGGCCCTTAAGAACGCTCCAGGTTTGCGGCAGTTCATCGATACGCACCTTGCGGATCAACTTACCGATACGAGTTACACGCGGATCGTTCTCCTCTGCCCATTTCGCGCCGTCTTTTTCCGCATCTGTCGTCATCGAGCGCAGCTTGATCACGTCAAAAGTTTCGCCGAAAAGGCCGACCCGCCTCTGGCGAAAGAATGCTGGACCTTTGCTGTCCATCTTTACCAGAAGTGCAAAAAGCGCGATGACCGGGAAAGTAACTAGCAAGAGAAGCGAGCTCGCAACGATATCGAACACACGTTTCATTGCGCTCGACAGCATTCGGCTTGACGAAAAACCGTCGGAGAAAATCAGCCAACTGGGGTTGACTGTATCCAGATCGACTAGCCCCGTCTCCCGTTCTAAAAAGCTTGAGAAATCATTGACATGCACACCCTTAGTCTTAATCCGCAATAGATCTTTGAGAGGCAGAGCATTGCGCCTTTCTTGCAAAGCGAGAACCACTTCGCTGACGCCCAAATTCTCAACAAACCGGCCGAGATCATGGATCGCATCGCGAGAAATCGCTTCTTCAACCGTGCGCTCGCCGTCATTCATCGCAATATAGGATACGATGGAAAAGCCGCTTTCAGGCTGTTCACCCAGTTCGCGCAAACGCTGAGCGCGCGCTCCGGCTCCCAAGATCATAACCCTTCGGCGAAACGCGGATGAACCAAGGAAACTGTTGAGCAGCAACCGGTCCACAACCATCATGCCGATGGCAAAGAACATTCCGTAGAACAGTGTTGAACGCCAGAACGCTTCTGTTTGCACGACAAAATCAATCGTGACCAAGGCAAGAATGCCTAGGCTGATCGACACCAACAGCCGGGCCGAAGCAAAGCGCAAGGATCGCAAGGCATAGGGCCCATATACCCCAACCGCGACCATCGCGAGCCAGACCACAGAAGCAGCTCCGGCCAAAGCCAACGCGCGTTCGCTAAACGCACCAGCTTCGATACCAATTTGATGCGCTCGCAATTGCCAAGCGAGCTCACCAGACAGCACCAGCAATGCAAAATCGAGCATCGCCAGCAGCATAACCGCATGCGGAATGTAGTGTTTAAAGAGACGGATCATGTGCGTTGCGCTTTGCCAAACCTTGTTAGTTCAGCGACGGTTTAACGCGCATAGGTGAAATGTCGGTAAACTTTACAACAACATTTTCTCAAAGCTTAACCCGCTGTATTGTTGCCATTTTTAGCCCTAACGTTTGCTAAACGTCGCCTCAAAGCGCCTAATCATTGGCCGCGCTCTTCCATTGTGCGAAAATCAAACGGGGTTACGCCCCGAATAATCTTATCGATGTGCAGCGGCGCACCCTTCGGAGGCAAAGAGCGTTGACGGCACGCAGCGCGGTGGCACCGCGCGCAGCCAAGCCCGATGGCTTGAGATTTGTCTGGATCAAGATCAACGCCGCGTGCGGCCACCAAATCCGCTGACAATTTGGCCTCAAGCCCGAGCACAACAACGAAGCTTGCCTCACCCACACCCCAAGTGCCGTCGACAGTCTGCGCCATAGTCAGCCAATCGGTTGGGCCAGAGCCTGCACCTTCGACCCGGATCGATTGCACATGCAGCTCGCCGCGTTTTTCGAAAGCTTGATGCACGCTCCAAAGCGGGCAGCTTATCTCGCTTTCGATCAACGTCGCTCCGCTTGCACCAGAATACCGTTTGGAAAACTGCCCTGCCCGATCCACCCGCGCCATGAAGAACGGCAGGCCGCGCTGCCCCACGCGCTGCAAAGTCGTGAGGCGGTGGGCCACCTGCTCAAAGCTCGCGCCAAAGCGGCGCTGCAACACGCGAATATCATAGCCTGTTTGCTCGCACGCGCGCAGGAAACGCCCATACGGCATGATCAGCGCGGCGGCGAAATAGGCCGTTAAATGGCGTTCAAACAATTGGCGCGCACTGCTATCGTTAAGCTGGGATCCCGCAACCAATTGCGTGATAGCCTGCGATTGTTCCAGTTGCGCAATCTGCAATGCGACGTGAAAATTGCGGGAAGACGCATTGAGCATCTCGGACAATTGCAATTGCCGCGCATGCAGATCGAGCCGCCGCAAAGCCTCTGGCATCACTTCCAGCGGTAGGATGCGCAGCGATAGCTGGTGCTTTTCCCTCAGGCGCTCTGTCAATGCGGTGGCCAAATCCCCGCGCGACAGGCGCAATTCATCAGCTAGCTCCTCAGCCGCATGATCCAAATCGGCAAAGTGATTGCGCCAGCGTTCAATCTCTAAACGCGAGGCAAGCAGCGCATCGTTAACGCCGACCGTATCGGGGCCGGAATGGTCAAAGAGCCGAGCAAATGCAGCCGCAGCTTGCGGCGCAGAGGCAAGAAATTCGCTTACTTCGTCGCGGTCAATTCCCAGATCAGCAAAACGTTCATCGGAGAGACGCCGGGCAAGCCCATCGACGCCGCCGATCGCCTCATCTTCTCTCAACGCACGCGGATCGAAATCATATTGCTCAATCACTTGCACCAAGACACGCGCGGATAATGGCCGCTGGTTGCGCTCGATAAGGTTGAGATAGCTAGCCGAAATACCCAGCGTGGCGGCCATAGCAGCTTGCGTCTTTCCCTCGCGCTTGCGCAATCGGCGCAAGGCAGGGCCAGCGAGGAGGGAGGAATCGGACATAGTGAGCCTCTATATGCTGTAAATATATTTACAATATTACAATCCAGTTAGCCCATTATGGCTCAATGAGACAAGTTTGTTTGTAAGTTTTTCTGTAAATTTGGGCCGCGACCAGCCATTGTGATTCTCAACGGGAACCTCCCCAACCCTTTTACGGAGATCACATCATGACTTACCAAGCAACCGTCGGAAACTTCCGCGAAGCCATCCAGAACCGCGGCGCAGCATGGAGCGCAATCGATGCAGAGGCAGCGGCCCGGATGCAGATCCAGAACCGTTTCCCCACCGGCCTCGATATTGCCAAACACACCGCAAAGATCATGCGCGCCGACATGGATGCCTATGATGCGAACCCTGCTGAATACACACAATCACTGGGCTGCTGGCACGGATTTATCGCGCAGCAGAAGATGATTTCGATCAAGAAACACTTCGGCACAACGAAACAGCGTTACCTCTACCTTTCAGGCTGGATGGTTGCTGCGCTGCGCAGCGAGTTCGGCCCTCTTCCTGATCAGAGTATGCACGAGAAAACGTCAGTCCCTGCGCTGATCGAAGAGCTCTACACCTTCCTAAAGCAAGCCGATGCCCGCGAGCTGGGCGGGATGTTCCGCGCTCTGGACACGGCACGCGAGGCCGGTGATGAGGTTGAGGCGAAGCGGCTTGAGCACGCTATCGATAATTACGAGACGCATGTTGTACCGATCATCGCTGACATTGACGCAGGCTTCGGCAATGCTGAGGCGACATATCTGCTGGCCAAGAAAATGATCGAAGCGGGTGCATGCGCGCTTCAGATCGAGAACCAAGTGTCGGATGAGAAACAATGCGGCCACCAAGACGGTAAAGTCACCGTTCCGCATGAGGATTTCGCTCAAAAAATCCGCGCTTGTCGCCATGCGTTCCTGGAAATGGGCGTTGAAGATGGCATCATCGTTGCCCGCACAGACAGCCTCGGCGCTGGCCTGACCAAGCAGATTGCCTACACCAAGGAAGAAGGCGATCTGGGCGATCAGTACAACAGCTTCCTCGACTGCGAAGAAGTAGACCCAGCCAACATCAAGAACGGCGATGTTTTCCTAAGCCGCGGCGGCAAGCTGCTGCGTCCGAAGCGCCTGCCATCGAACCTGTTCCAGTTCCGCCCGGGCACTGGTGAAGATCGCTGCGTCCTCGACGGGATCACATCTTTGCAAGAAGGTGCTGACCTGCTCTGGATCGAAACCGAGAAGCCGCATGTTGAGCAGATCGCAGGCATGGTTGACCGGATCCGCGAAGTCGTCCCGAATGCAAAGCTAGTTTATAACAACTCGCCTTCGTTCAACTGGACTTTGAATTTCCGTCAGCAAGTGTTCGACGCATGGTCAGAAGCCGGCAAAGACGTGTCGGCATTCGACCGCGACAATCTGATGAGCGCAGACTATGACGCGAGTGATCTGGCCGCTGAGGCGGATGAGAAGATCCGCACATTCCAAGCAGACGCTGCCAAGCGTGCCGGTATCTTCCATCACCTAATCACGCTGCCAACGTATCACACGGCGGCGCTGAGCACAGACAATCTCGCGAAGGAGTACTTCGGTGACCAAGCTATGCTGGGCTACGTCAAGAACGTTCAGCGCCAGGAAATCCGTCAGGGTATCGCCTGCGTCAAGCACCAGAATATGGCTGGCAGCGACATTGGCGATGACCACAAGGAATATTTCGCTGGCGAAGCGGCCCTGAAAGCGGGCGGCAAAGACAACACAATGAATCAGTTCGAGGCGGCCTAACGGCCCCTCGTGGGAACCAGTTCGAAGCAGCCTAAAAAGGAGTTTGGAGATGACGACGATGACCAAAGAACGCCCAAGTGAACCGGGCCGGGCTCGCGCCCTACTCTCTACCGCAGACATGAGGCTTTTGCGCCGCGCGCTGGAAAGCCATGCCAAAGCAACCGAGGACCGAGAAGAGCTCGCCAAGATCAACGCGCTTCACCACCGGCTCGGCACCTACAACTAAATCTCCTGGGGAGGAGAATGCGGCCGTCGGAAGCTACCCCACAGCTTTCGGCGGCCGTTACTTTTTCGAATGCGAGCGTGCTTTAGCCGCCACTTGCAGGAAGCAGTTCCAATGTCGCACTGGCCAGAGCTTCGGCGCCGGTTGCAATCACCGCTTCGGCATCGGGTGCCCAAAATGGCGAATGGAGCGAAGGAAGCTTAACCTCTCCTCTTTGCGATGCCTCAAACTGTTCCTTAGGCACGCCGCCCACCCAGAAAATCAGCGATTCCACATTCTCGCGGTCGGCGCGGTAATACTGCCCGAAATCCTCTCCGCCCATCACTGACGGTGTTTCGAACACGCGGCCTGGAAAGCGTTTGGCAAAGCC
>CAZAIG010000028.1:0-19613 GCA_964485135.1 uncultured Porphyrobacter sp.
TCCTCTAAGCGGCACCACCACTCTCCTTAGGAAAGCTCTTCACACCAAGCGCAAAGGCCGTTCGGCTGGTAGTGCCCTGTGGGTATAGTGTGGAACGGTATAGGCACTGTGTCAGGACAGGATCACTTTGCTACCGATGGCTATCGTTGCCGTTTTGAGCGGCGCCGTTTGTTGAAGGCCATTGGTCACCGATTTCCGACACCACAGTCCTCTCTTCTCTGGCGTCGGGATGCGATCATATAGAACATGTCGCGACGCGAATGCCAAACGTTCTGCTGACGCCTATTTTGTCCATTCTCATTTACTGAGTACCTGTGGGTTTTGGCCTGCCTTGGTGAGCCTTTTTAATTACAGCTATTATCGAAATTATTGTGGCTGTAAGGGGGGGCGGACAAAAATAGACACGACTTTGAAAGCATACACGACAAGAGGGTAAACCATGAAAATAGAAGAATTCTCTCTTGAACGCATCCAATCTCTTTATGAAAACACGGTCGACCATAACCTGTCTGACAGCGGCGTGCATCCCTACACGCTCAACGAACTTCTAACGCCAGAGCAAATAGATCAGCTGAAAGACGTGACGCTCGGTTATGGCTGGACGAACGGGGCCGTCGAAATGCGCGAGGCCATTGCCTCACTGTATCCCGGACGCACAGCTGATGAGGTCATTGTCACCAATGGTTCAGCCGAAGCCAATTTTGTTATGGCGTCCTCGCTTTTGGATAGAGGTGATGAGATTATCGTCATCACGCCCAATTATCTGCAAATCTTTGGCTGGGCGAAAGCCATTGGTGTGAGCGTCAAAACATCGGCCTTGCGTGAAGATTGGGATTGGAAGCCCGATCTAGACGAGATTGAAAGTCTGATTTCGCCCAAAACCAAATTCATCACTATATGCCATCCCAATAACCCAACCGGTGCCTTGCTCGACCTTTCTGACATGGAAAAACTGGTCGAGCTTGCCCGTAAGCACGACCTCTATCTCCATGCGGACGAAGTTTATAAGGGTTCCGAATTGGATGGTGATGAGCCCCCCAGTTTTGCTGATCTCTATTCAAAAGCCATTATCACAGCCGGTCTGTCCAAGGCCTTGGCTCTCCCCGGGCTAAGAATAGGTTGGCTCGTTGGCCCTACGGATGAGATATATGAAACCTGGAGATATAAGGATTACACATCGATAACGACATCCGCTCTCAGTGAATTTATCACGCCCATCGTTTTAGAGCCTAAAAAACGAGAACAGATCCTATCGCGAAGTAAATCAATTTTGAGGGAAAATCGTCAGATGTTGGTGGACTGGGTCGCCAACAATCCAAGATTTTCACTATGCCCGCCCAAAGCCGGCGGAATGGCTTTTGTCCGATATGAGGCCCCGATCAACTCCACGGAACTGGCCCATGCCCTGCGCAAGGAAAAAAGCGTCCTTGTGCTGCCCGGCGATGTTTATGGCTTGGACGGTTACCTACGTTTTGGGATCGGTGAGAAAAAGGAGCATCTCGAAGCGGGCCTGACGCAGCTAGCTGATTTCATGAAAAGGTTCGACTAGGCATGCAGAAGGCGCTTTTGCCTGGTCTAATTCGGCGACCTATATTTCGCGTATTCTCAAGCTGGGACGTGCAACGGTCTATAAATATGTCAATGCAATCAAAATGGCGGAAAGAAAATAGCCATGCACATTATACCTAAACAGACAATCCTAGAAAACTTCGACGCGCAAGAGGTCTTAAGCGCGATTGAAAAGGCCTTTATCCAATTTGCCGATGGGCTTGCTCAGGTTGCCCCCGTTACGCATCTGGCCTTCCCAGAGGCCAAGGGAGAGTGCCATGTAAAGTCTGCTCATATTCAAGAAGAACCCATGTTCGTCGTGAAATTGGCCACCGGGTTTTATGACAATGCCAAACATGGCTTGAGTTCCAGTAACGGCTTTATGGCCGCTATTTCTGCGGCAACCGGAGAGCCTCTCGCCATATTGCAAGATGAAGGCGTTTTGACCGACTTGCGAACAGCCTTGGCGGGTGTCATTGCGACGCGTCTTGGGGCTCGGGTAAATTCGTCCTGTTTAGGCGTCATTGGCTCCGGCATTCAGGCCAGACTGCAAGCCCGGATGATCTGTGATCTGTTGGGCTATAAAAAGGTCATCATCTGGGCCCGCTCACCGGACAAAGTTGAAAAATGCACAAGTGACCTGCGAAATCATCTTCCCAATGCCGAATTGATCGCGGCACACTCTCCTGAAGATGTTTGCGAGCAAGCGGACGCAATAGTGACAACGACCGCGGCCACAGAGCCGGTTATTGCGGCAAATTGGGTTCGTCCCGGCACTCATATAACGGCGGTAGGCGCCGATTCACCAGGCAAGCAGGAGTTAGATAGCGCCATTTTTGGGAAGGCAAGTATCGTGATAGCCGACTCCGTTCCCCAGTGTGTGGAACATGGCGAAATATCCAATGCGATTGCTTCAGGTGAAATCACGGCTGACCAAATCAGAGCTCTTGGACAGGTTTTGTCAAAAGGCCATTTGGAACGCAAAGACACCGATATAACAATCGCCGATTTGACGGGCGTTGCCATACAAGATGTTGCTATCGCCAGCTGTATCGTCGATAAATTTTTGCGCGATTGTGAAGTGTCTAATCGAGCGTAAATGCCAAAAACAATTATTGATATTTCACGGACAATTTCGAACGAAGCTCTGGTCTATCCAGGTGATGCTTCCATAGATCTTTCGCCTGAATATGAAATCTATCAAACCTGCAGTTGCCGGATCACCAAACTTGAAAACTGGACCACGCATTTTCTAACCCATGTTGATGCGCCTTGCCATTTTGACGAAAACGGGGCGAGTTTAGACGAGGTTCCCTTAAAGCGATTTATGGGAAAGACTCTTGTTGTCGAGGTCAATGTTGATGCCATAAATGCGAATGTCATTGATCAATTCGACTTTCCATCTGGGCTTAATGTTCTTTTCAAAACGCGCCATTCTATCCCTCAGCAAGGCTCAGCTTTCGACAAGAACCATGTTTTTATAACGTCATGCGGCGCCAAAGCGCTCATAGAGCGCGGTGTTAATTTGGTTGGGATCGATTATCTAAGTGTGGACGCATATGGTGATGAAACCTTCCCCGCCCACAGAACGCTTCTGGGCAATAATGTTCTCATCTTAGAAAACGTCAATTTATCCGCCGTCCAACCCGGATTGTATAATTTAATGGCGCTGCCGTTAAAAATAGAAGGCGGGGACGGGTCTCCAGTAAGAGCTGTTTTAATGCCTTCATAGTAGGAGATTAAAAGAGCCTTGCACACTCCGACCCCGATGCGGACACGCTGCGAAACTCCGCCAATTCTTCGAATCCCAACCGTCCTTCCACTGACGGCCAAGAATTTCGAAGCGAGGGGGAACAGCACTGTTGGTCGTAACCCGTTTCAGCTCTGGTAGAACCATTGCACGAAACCCATCTCGATGAAATCTTTGCAATTTAATGTTCTGGCAACCACGGATCTTCATCAAGACTTACGGCGTTCTGCTTAATGAGGGGATCACCAAGAAACACGAGTTGGACTTTTTTAATGACCTCTTTTTCCCGATTCCTAGCATTTGGCGCAGTTGCCGTGACGGCTGCTGCGGCCCAACCTGCGCTCGCCAATCAATCATCGGGTGACATGCCCGTGACGGCCATTGTGGTGAACAATTGTACGATTTCTGCATCGCCAATGGCATTTGGTACGATCACTGATTTTGACGTGGCTGACACTGACTCGACGTCGACTATCGCGCTCGCCTGCACACCCAATGCGGCGTATGAAGTTCAGCTAAATGACGGCATCAATGCCGATGCGGGACAGCGCCGGCTCGCTAATGTTACTAGCACGGAATTCATCAACTACGATATCTACTCCGACCTTTCGCGCACTTCGCGGTGGGGTGACAATCTCTCGGTTGATACCGTCAGCGGTGTGGCTGATGCAGTTGGGGTTGCGACTTTGACTGCCTATGGCCGGATCAATCAGGGTGAAACCCCTGTTAGCGCTGGCGCCTACTCTGACCTTGTGACTGTAACGGTCAACTTTTGATAAGGCGATTTTCGCTGCGTTTTTAATCCTTTATTAGGCATAAAAATGTAGGGCAGTGGGAATGAAAAACCCGCTGCCCCTTTTCGTTTTCACTCTCTCGCTCGGGCTTACTGTTCTCACCTTCGCCGCGACATCTAGTGTGGCGTTTGCGCAAAACGCAACGGCATCAATGAATGTTACGCCACTAAGGCTTGAAGTCCCCACTAGCGATCAATCCACCCAGATGATGATCCGCAACCATGCGCAAACGCCGCTTGACGTGCAATTGCGCATATTTGCGTGGACGCAGGAGGAAGGCGAAGATCAATACGCGCCAACCGATGATGCGTTTGTATCCCCCTCTATCGTAACCATCGCGCCTTCAGAGGCTCAGTCATTCCATGTTGTTGCCAACGGTTCGCGCGATATTTCAAGCGAAAAGCGGTACCGGGTCGTGATCGATGAATTGCCGAGAGAATTCGAGGCGCAACCCGGTGTCGCGCAAACGACCCTTAGGCTGACAATACCGCTTTTTGTTGACCGAGATGCAAGCCAACCCGGCGCTCTTGCTGCTTCTACCAATGGGCAGAAACTGCGTTTCACCAATACTGGTGAACAGACGGTCAGACTGGCTGGAATTTCGCTTAGCTCTGGTGACCAGACTATTCCGATCAAAGCCAATGATCGGATGCGTTATGTCCAAGGCGGTAGCTGGATTGAAATCGAACTGCCCGACAACACCGACTGTGCACAGCCGCCAGTGAGGGTCAAAGGGCAGGCAGACCTTAAAGCCTATGACGCAATCGCCCAACAGGTTTGCCCTTAAAGCAACCAGCGGGCTGGCCACGGTTCTGGCCACGCTGTCCTCTTCGCAATTAAGCGCCGCAACTGACGATCCATTTGCTTTGCCGGGCAAGGATTTTCGCGTTCCTGACAAAATCAGGGCAGCCGATGATCCCTTCGCAATAGCGCCAAATTCGCCCATCTCCTCACAAAGAGCCGATGCTTATGTGTTCTACGCTGATGTCGTGCTGAACGGCACGAATTTGGACGGCATTGCTAAGATCAAAAATATCGATGGCGAGTTGGCTATCGAAAGCGGATTTGCTTTTGCCAAAGGCATCACCGCCACCTTTCCCAAAAGCGAATTTGTTACCCTTTCAACTATCGCGGGATTGACCTTCACCTTTGACACGCAAACCTACCGCCTCACTCTGATTAAAGATTTGAAGTCAACCGGCCCTAATCTGATTGATTTGAGCCAGCGATCCAAACGCACAACAGCGGCGAGCGAGCATGTTGCCGCGTTTATTGTTGACTATGATGCCTCGGTACAGGCGGATCGCAATGGCCTGCGCGCCACAGGGCTATTTGCACCGCGTTTCTCGAAAGGCGACAGCACGCTCGAAGCGAGCATTCGCCTCAGCAGCGACAAAGGCACTACTGGGAGACGCATAACTCGGCTTGATACGTTCTTCGAGCAACGTCTTCCCCATAGCGCGACCAGTGTGACCATCGGCGACTTCGTATCGCAAGTGCCCACAGGTGCGCGTGCCGTGCGTATGGGCGGCGTTCAGATCGGCACTGATTTTGAACTGCGCCCTGATTTGGTAACTCAGCCGTTACCGGACTTTGTTGGATCGGTTGCTGTGCCGACCGCGATTGATGTTCTGGTCAATGATCGGCGAGTGACCAGCCGCGAAGTGGAGCGCGGCGAATTCACCGTGCAATCGGTGCCCGTGCCCGTTGGTCGAAGCGAAGTGGGTGCGGTGGTGCGCGATGCACTTGGACGAGAGACCATTATTTCCGTTCCGTTTTACAGCGCGCGCCGATTGCTGGCCAAGGGGTTGTTTGAAGGTGCTTTGAACATCGGCGCAATCCGCAGGCGCTTTGGCGTGCGCTCAAACGACTATGGGCCGCTTGCGTTATCCGCTATGGCGCGCAAGGGTTTGAGCAACACATTCACCGTAACGGGGTTAGCAGAAGCATCAAACGGGATCGCGAATGCAGGGCTGGGCGCCGATATGGTAATCGCCAACGCAGCATTGCTCAATCTGACCGCCCGAGCCAGCCATGACAATAATGGGCCCTTTGGTGTGCGATCAGGCTATTTGCTGGAAGCGGGCGTCGAAAGCGCGGGGCCAGTTTTTTCAGCGTCGCTCGACATGCGCAAAGTCTCACGCGGGTATAGTGACGTGGCGAGCGCCAGCGGCGATGCTCCGCCACCTTCGCAGCTGGCAGCCAATATCAGCTTTGATTTGGCAAAACACGGCCGCATGCAGCTTTCTGCGATCAGGCAATCCAATCCTGATCGACCTTGGCGGGGCCAATTCGCAAACACGACCACGCTAGTTTCGGGAAGCTATCGCCGCCGATTGGGGCGAAGAGCTGGCCTCTCATTTGATGTTACCCGCCGTGTCAGCGGAAATCGCACGGATTGGCGCGGCCTCTTGGGAGTATCCATCACTTTGGGCGGGCGCAGTTTTGCGCAAGCCAGCTATCAGCATGGGCAGGGAAGCGGCGAGTTTCAGGCCAGTGTTGCGCGACCAGCGATTGAGCCGGGCGAATATGGCTATTCAGCCGCCGTGGGGCTGGGCAGGGTAGAACGGGTCGCCGGCTCGATTAGCCGCCAGATGCATTGGGGACGGCTTGAAGCGCAAAGCGAAATGGTCGATGGTTATGTTGCGGGCCGAATTAATGCACGCGGCGCTTTGATTGCGGCAGGTGGCAATGTGTTTGCGGCACGCGGTGGTAGCGGTTCCTACCTCTTGGTCGATAGCGGCGGCATTGGCGGGATCGAAGTAGAGCGAGAGAACCGCAAATCGGGTCTGACCAACGAACGCGGCCAATTGTTAATCGACCGAGTGCCCTCCTATAATGTGTCGAAGGTTGGAGTTGATCCGGCTGAGTTACCGACCTCGGTAATAGCGCGTAGCGTGGAAGAATATGTCAGCGTTTCACCGCGCGCGGTGGCGAAAGTATCGCTGCAATTGGAACGCTATCAACCAAAACGCATCCGCCTGACCGATCAGCGCGGTATTGAATTCAAACCAGGAACGCGTCTGATCGCCCTGCCATCCAACACGCGGTATCTTGTGGGACACGGCAGTCTGATCGAAATCAACCAAGCCGCTGAAGATACGCGTCTGAAAGTTGTCGCACCCAATGGCACGATTTGTCATGCGGACCTTGCAGATATTGAGGTCGACCCGGATCGCCGATCTGCACCCGGTCAGCTTCAATGCTATATGAAAACGCGCAGCTTTGCGATTGGCGAAGTGCGGCCGGATTGATTCGCAGCGTCACGTTGATGACCAAGGGGCTAAGTTGATAAAGTGCATACGCGGGATTGGCGTTTGAAGTGCCGCAAAATCTCCTTTTGTCATGCCCAAGGGGCGAGCGCAAAATGCAGGGTAAGAAAAGCCAGCGCAAAGTTAGCGCGCTTGCCGGATGTAGGAAAATTGGGATGCATAAAGCCACGGTGGATCTGATTGAGCGCCTAGGCGGCCATTGCCTTTACCCTTGGGCGCCAATCTAAGTGTTCCTACGGATTTTTTCCTAGGTCTTTCCAGCTACAACACAGGAACATGCAACCAATCTGCTCAGATCAGGCGGAGGCGATCGAATGTGTCACGCAGGAATGTGTCACGCAGGAATGGGTGACAATTTTGGAAGCGTAAGGATACGAGCGTTGATGATATAAGGGGCGTGGATGCGATGATGGGTCACTACGTTGAAGACGATGCTCTCGATGCGCTCGCGCTTACAGGGATGCTGGGTGGAGAAGACGGGATCAGCCTGACCACGAGCACAAGCCTAGAGGATTTCGGTGATTGGTTGAGCGGCGGCGAATTGGACTTCGTGCTGGTCGATATTTATCGTCCAGATTCGCTTCCTTTTGAAGAAGAGATTAAACGCATTCGGATCCATACCCATGCGCCCGTGTTCTTTATCACAGGCGATGAGGCGAAATATTATCTCACCGACGCCTTGGAAGTTGGTGCAAAAGGTGTTTTGGAAAAAGAGGCGCTGACCGCCGATGGATTGGTCGCCGCTTTGGAAAGTGTCTCTCCGCAAGCAGGAGGCAAGGAAAAGCCCGAGGAAGCGAGCTTGATAGCTTTGGCTCCAGCGGACTGGGATACAGGCGGTAAAGGTGGCGAATTCGCTGCTCTTGATCCCGAGCGGTTTGAAGAAGCGAGCCGTTATATTGGCGATGCTTTGCGGAAGGCTGCGAGCCTGCCGGCTGATGCGGCAAACGCGGCTCGAATTTTCAGCGCAATCGCCGATGCTCACACTCTGCTGAAGACCTATGTTTGCGATCCTACTGCGTCCCATTCCAAAGACGAAAACAACGTCCGGCACCAAGCAGGCAGACCGGTTCCGCAGGTCATTCGCCACCTTCAGCGCGGTGCGTTGGCGCTGGCCAAGCAGCGCGGGGTGAAACTTGTGTTTCAAACGACGGCCTCGATCTTTGGCGAGGCGGCGCCACCGTCAATAGATACGGCGATCCGCTCCGTTTTGAATGCTGTGATGATGGGCGTTTGTGAGGGGACTACGCTGCGTTTCAACGGTTTGATGAATTGCGATGGCGTCCGGTTGAGCATTTCATCGGATGCACCACTACCGTTCAATGTGGATGATATCACGAGCCGAAATCTTCCCGCTGATCCAAGGGACTTGGGGCCGACGGTATTGATGACGGCCTTGGTTATGCTGCTTGGTCTGGATGCGCACCAGCTCACGGTTTTTCAGCGCGGCGAATTGAGCACAATCTTGATTGATATTCAGGATGAGTGAGCAATCGGCCTGCGACCTTAAATCCGCGACTTTACCGGGGCGAACAAAACTCGGGTTAAATCAGCGCGAGAAGCCGAAGCGAACCTTGCGGCAAGGCGCTGCGTCCCATCCACCCTCGTCCCTGCCAATGTCCCATGCGCATTCGGCGAAGAGCTCAAGGGCGCTTCGCCGCGAGGATCTGCAACCCGCCTATGCCGCATTGTTGGCGGACTACGCACCGGATAGCTTGCTCTTTTCTGACGAACGCCGACTGCTCCATACATTTGGCGATGCGCACCGGTTCTTGCGGCCGCCTTCAGGCTTCGCCAATTTTGATGTGGCCGAGCTGGTCGATGAAGCGCTCAAGACTCCGTTGATTGTTGCGCTTGAGCAATCGGCAACAGACATGCAGCCTCTGACATTCGCCAAAATCGCTCTCACGTCTCACCCAGCAGAAGGAATGATGGTTGATTTGACGGTACGGCCGGTGATGGCAGATGGAGAAACGGGGGCCCTGCAATTCCTTGCGATTATCGATGACCATGTGGATCGAGGCGATGTTAATGGCGGCGCGGTGGCGACGATAGATGCAGGCCAATTGATAGATGATCGCCAAGTCCGTCTGGAACAAGAACTTGTGCATACGCGAGCAGCGTTGCAGTCGACAATCAAAGAGATTGAGACAGCGAATGAAGATCTGCGAGCATCGAATGAGGAGCTCATCTCTACCAATGAAGAGCTGCAATCGACTAATCAGGAATTAAGCTCGGTCAATGAGAGGCTTTATTCCCTCAACGCAGAAAACCGGCGTCAGAATGATGACTTTTCCCGGCTTTCTCATGACTTTGATATGTTGCTTCATGCCACACAGATCGGCGTCTTATTCCTAGACGATGATGGCAATATCGCTCGCTTTACGGGCCTGGCTGCAAGCCTTTTCAACTTTGAAGAAAGCGACGTTGGTCGCCCGCTTGGTAACTTCAAATCACCTTTTCGCGATTTTGATATTGCCGAAGTTCTGAAGGAAGCCCCGCAGAACGGACATGTTGTCGAGATTGAACGCGAAGATATGCTAGGCATTCCTTGGCTCATTCGACTGGTGAGCGATGACCAAAATTTCGGCGTTGTCATGACCTTCATCGACATTTCGGAGCTACGCAATGCCGAGGCGCAGGTGCGCCGAACGCATTCCATGCTCGAAATCATGCGCAGGATTACTCATGCCTATTACTATGAATGCGATCCGGGTTTTAGCCGGATTTTCAGTCAGGTTGGTTATGACGAATTTGTGGGATTGGAGGACATTCAGCTACCGCATATGCTCGACTATGGAACGGTCCATCCCGATGATATAGGTCCGCTCACAGCACAGTTTGGCGCTGCCATAGAACACAAGAGCGCAGAGTTTATCTTCCGCATGCATTCCGCCCAGCACGGCGAATATCGATATGTAAAAGCGGTCGCTGACAGGTTGGAAAATGGCAATTGGCAAATTGTGGCCACCGATGTCGACAATATCTACCGAGCCGAATTGTCCCAACGAGAGCAAGCTGCCGTTCTAGAGGCAATGTTGGTCGCAGGGCGGGCATACAAAGCCTTTATCCGGCCCGATCAGACATTCGGCTTTGCCAATGACAAATTTTGCGCATTGTTTGGTACGACCAAGGATGAAATTATTGGTAAGCCGATTTGCGATGTCTTTCCAAAGCAATTGCTCTGCGATCTGACCGGAGAGAATATTGATACCGTACTGGCCGGCGGCAGCCGTGATGATATCCGCGAAATCAGCGTCAATGGCAGCAAATTTCTGTTCTCGGTGCGCTACCGGCCTGTCGAAGAAAACAGGCGGGTTATTGGCCTCGTTTTTGATGGGCTTAATATCTCTGAATTGTCTGACTTCGCTGATCAATTCATGTCCACCGATAGGTTGCTGACTTCCTCTATTCGCAATTCAAATCACGCCATGATGCTGGTTTCGCCCGATACGGCGCGAGTTGGTTTTGCCAATCGTGCTGCGCGCGTGCTGCTTGGTCTAAAGAGTGGCGAATTTGCAGAGGATAGGTTCAGCATCACCCGGCTGACGCCCGAATTCAGCGCGAAAAGCTGGACCGACATTCTGGCGCAAACCCTGAATGAGGGATCGGTGCTTCTCAATGATATGACCGTATTGAGTGATGGAAACCAGCTTGATACGGTCGATCTCTATCTTGAAGCGGATCTAACGCGCGAAGATGGCGGGCTGGTTTCCGTGCGGGTCTTCAATAATCCTGAGAAAAAGCGCCAGATCGCTGGACTTAGGGAACGGTCGCTCCTGCTTGTCAGCTCCAATCGCGATCTGGAGCAATTTACATCTGCGGTTGCGCATGATTTACGCGCGCCGCTTCGCCATATTTCGAGCTATTCTGAAGTTCTCGCAAATCAATCCGAAGAGCTGTCAGCAGAACAAACCAATTCCTATGCCGAGATTATCGCGCAAAGCGCACAGAGTTTGCGCAGCATGGTTGGCGGATTGCTCGACTATGCGCGCATTGGCCTGCGCGAGGAAGAGATGCAGCCATGCGATTTGGCGGATGTTTGCGCGGCTGCTCAACGGAACCTGACAGACGAAATTTCCACTAGGCGAGCGATCATAGAAGTGAAGGGCGAAGCACAGGTGATGGGCAATGGCGATCTGCTGATTGCCTTGGTCCAAAACTTGATCAGCAATTCGGTAAAATACACTGAAGCCGGCATGCAGCCCAATATCGCAATTGAGATTGCCGAGGAAGCGAGCGGTGTTACCCTTTCCATTTGCGACAATGGGATCGGGATCAAACCAGAATTTGCTGAAAAGATATTCGAATTGTTTCGCCGATTGCATAGTGACGATGCCTATTCGGGGCTCGGCATTGGCCTTACAACATGCAGAAAGATCGCCGAGCTGCATAAGGCTGAAATGTCGCTCGACACAGGATATGAGCAAGGAAGCCGTTTCATATTGAAGTCGCTAATGGCGGCTAAGGCACTCCCCTAAGACAGCTGGACGGTTCCATTGCCGCGTCGAGTAGGCTATGCCTGCGGGGCAAGTGGCGGTTCCATTGAGTAGCTTGCGCTGCGACCCTTTGGGCCCTCGTCCCGGCCGCTTTGGATCCGAACTACCATCTGGCATTTACAGATATATAAATATCTTTATATGCTTGCGGTGTCATGCGTATCGAAACTGCTCTAAAGGCTTTAGCCGACCCGACCCGTTTGCGAATTGTTCGCTTGCTGGGCGCAATGGAGCTGGCCGTCGGGGAACTGGCTCAAGTCTTGGGGCAAAGTCAGCCGCGTGTTTCGCGCCATGTTGGGATATTGTGTGATGCAGGATTGGCTGAGCGCCGCCGCGAAGGCAGCTGGGTTTTCCTGCGCGCTCCGTCGCGGGGTCCCAATGGTTCTGCGATCAATGGGATCGTGACGCAGCTTTTGGATGCTGCCGAAATTGAGGATGAAGAGCTGCAAACACAGTGCGCGGACGATCGGCGCAAGCTGTCGGCGGTCCGCTCGGCTCGTGAGAAATCAGCGGAGGATTACTTCGCCCAGCATGCCGAAGAATGGGACGATCTGCGCCGAAGGCATAGCCCAGATGGCCAAGTTGAGGCAGCTTTGCTCAACGCCTTGACCGGCGCGCCTATCGGCAATCTCTTGGACATAGGCACCGGGACGGGCCGGATGGCGGAATTGTTCGCGCCGCATGCCGATCATATCGTCGCGCTGGACAAAAACCTAGAAATGCTGCGGATCGCGCGCGCCAAACTCCAAAATCTGCCCGCCAATACCGCCGAGTTGGTGCAAGGGGATTTTGCTGATCTTCCTTTTGATAATGCGCGCTTTGATACCGTCATCCTGCATCAAGTGCTTCATTTCGCGCAGGATCCGCAGGCCGCCTTGCTAGAAGCTGCGCGGGTTACAAAGCCCACCGGCAGGGTCGCGATTATCGACTTCGCTAGCCATGGGCGCGAGGAACTGCGTGAGCGTCATGCGCATGCGCGTCTGGGCTTCGATGACGATCAAATGGAGAAATTCTTGCAGCATGCTGGCGCTGAACTGGCGCAGGTGATTGCATTCGAAGGAGAAGAATTGGTGGTCAAGATTTGGCTTGGTGAGCGCACGGATGCAAAGGTCGAACGATGAGTGATTGCCTGAATTCTGATCAAGAAGCGCGCACCGCGCATGACGCGCCTTTGTTCGCTTCATTGCCTGGCGACATCGATGTAAGTTTTGAGTTCTTCCCGCCCAAGACCGACAAAATGGGCGAAACGCTCAAGGCCAGCGTTGAGACTCTGCGCCCGTTTGATCCGCGTTTCGTCTCGGTAACGTATGGCGCGGGTGGTTCAACGCGCGAACGCACGCATGAGCAGGTCGAGTGGATCAATAATGAAGTGGGCATTCCTGCCGCCGCGCATCTTACCTGCGTCAATGCAACCAAAGACGAGGTGGACGAGGTTGCGCGGCATTATTGGGAGAGCGGCATCCGCCATATCGTCGCTTTGCGCGGCGATGCGCCCGACGGCGGTGCCTATTCGCCTCATCCCGGCGGCTATGCCAATGCGGTTGAACTAATAGCGGGATTGAAGAAAATCGCAGATTTTGAAATCTCGGTTGCAGCTTACCCAGAGGTCCATCCTGACAGCCCCGATGCGCAGTCTGATCTCGACAATCTCAAAGCCAAGTTTGAGGCAGGCGCGACCCGCGCAATCACGCAATTCTTCTTCCAACCCGATTGCTTCTTTGCCTTCCGGGACGAAGCTGTAAAACGCGGGATAACGGGCGAGATTGTTCCTGGAGTGATGCCGGTGCTCAGCTTTGCGGCTGTCGAACGGATGAGCAGCCTTTGCGGAACCGCCATCCCCGATTGGATGGCGGGATTGTTTGATGGGCTAGATGATCATCCCAAGGCGCGCCAATTGGTCAGCGCGACCATAGCCGCTGAACTGTGCCGCCGTCTTTACGCAGGCGATGTTCGCCAATTCCACTTTTACACTCTCAATCGGGCAGAGCTGAGCTATTCGATCTGCCATTTGCTGGGCCTGCGCCCGAAAGGTGAGCGAGCATGAGTTTGAGCGCGCGCGAGAAGTTCGAGGCCGCTGCCAAAGAACGGGTCCTGATTTTTGACGGGGCCTTTGGAACAGAGATCCAAAACTGCTGTCTGTGTGAAAAGGACTTTTCAGGATCGCTGGGTCTCAATGCTGAGCAAAAGGGCAACAATGATATCCTTGCCCTGACGCGCCCTGATGTGGTGGCGGGCGTGACCCGTTCTTATTTCGATGCCGGTTCGGATATCGTTGCGACCAACACGTTTTCCTCCAACCGGATCAGCCAAGCTGACTACGCGGCTGAAGGCAAGGTGCACGAGTTAAACGTTGCCTCGGCCCGCATCGCGCGCGAAGTCGCCGATGAATATGAGGTCAAAGACGGTAGGCACCGCTTTGTTGCGGGAGCGATCGGGCCGACCAATAAGACGCTCTCGCTCAGCCCCGATGTCGAAGACCCCGGTTATCGCGAGATTGATTTTGATTATCTGGCCGATGTTTACAAAGAACAAGCCGCTGGTCTGGTCGAAGGCGGCGCGGATTTTATCCTGATCGAAACTGTGTTCGATACGCTCAATGCCAAGGCCGGAATTTTCGCGGTCTTGGAGCTGGCTAAAGAGCTGGATCGCGATATTCCCATCATGCTCTCGATGACGCTGACCGATCTATCGGGCCGCAATTTGTCGGGCCACACGGTCGAGGCGTTCTGGAATGCCGTGCGCCATGCCAAGCCGATCACGGTGGGCCTCAATTGCAGCTTTGGCGCAGAGCAAATGCGCCCGCATGTGCAATTGCTGTCGGAAATCGCCGATACCTATCTGCTCGCCTACCCCAATGCCGGTCTGCCCAATGAGCTGGGCGAATATGATGAGCAGCCGGATACGACGGCGCAGTTGGTCAAGGAATGGGCAGAAAGCGGAACGGTCAATGTGCTGGGCGGATGCTGCGGCGCAACTCCGGCGCATATCGCCTCCATGGCCAGAGAAATGAAGGGCATTAACCCGCGTGTGCCGCCCGCGCAGTCACCTTCGCTTCGCCTTGCGGGCCTCGATCCTTTCAACGTGGCTGCCTGACGTTTAGCCAGCCCAAGAAGCAGTTTTAAGACTATGAACGCTCCTACCTCCGCTCGCTTCATCAATATTGGTGAACGCACCAATGTCACCGGTTCGGCTCGCTTCAAAAAGCTGATCATGGCGGATGATTACACCACCGCCGTGGACGTCGCTCGCCAACAGGTTGAGAACGGCGCGCAGGTGATCGACGTCAATATGGATGAAGGCTTGCTCGATGCAGAGCACGCCATGACCACCTTCCTCAAATTGATCGCGGCCGAGCCAGATATCGCCCGTGTTCCCGTGATGGTCGATAGCTCGAAATGGGATGTGATTGAGGCGGGCCTCAAATGCGTTTCGGGTAAGCCGATTGTGAATTCGATCTCGATGAAAGAAGGCGAGGAGCCTTTCCTGGAACAAGCGCGCAAATGCATGGCCTATGGCGCGGCTGTGGTCGTGATGGCTTTTGACGAGACGGGGCAGGCAGACACCAAAGAGCGCAAAGTCGAGATTTGCACGCGGGCCTACAATCTGCTGACCGGCATCGGCTTCCCGCCGGAAGACATCATCTTTGATCCCAATATCTTTGCGGTTGCGACAGGGATTGAAGAGCATGATCGCTATGGCCTCGATTTTATTGAGGCATGCCGCGAGATTAAGGCGGCGTGTCCGCATGCCAAGACGAGCGGCGGGCTTTCCAACCTCTCCTTCTCCTTCCGCGGGAATGAGACAGTGCGCCGCGCGATGCACTCGGTCTTTCTCTATCATGCGATCCCCGCTGGCCTTGATATGGCGATTGTGAATGCGGGTCAGCTCGATGTGTATGACACGATTGATCCGGCGCTGCGCGATGCGTGCGAAGATGTGATCCTGATGCGTCCTGTTGATGGTGAGGAAACCGCGACCGAGCGGCTGATCAACCTTGCGGAGAGCTTCAAAGGCAAATCGAAAGAGGATGACAAGCAGGCCGCCGAATGGCGCGGTTGGGAAGTGCGCAAGCGGCTCGAACATGCGCTGGTCAAAGGGATCGACGCGCATATTGTCGATGACACCGAAGAAATGCGCGCCGCGACAGCCGAGGCAGGCGGCAGGCCCATCGAGGTGATCGAAGGCCCGCTGATGGACGGGATGAATGTCGTCGGCGATCTGTTTGGATCGGGCAAAATGTTCTTGCCCCAAGTGGTGAAATCCGCGCGCGTGATGAAGAAAGCGGTGGCGCATCTCATCCCCTTTATCGAAGAGGAAAAGGCCGCTCTGGGCGGCGAGGGCGCCAAGGCCAAGGGCACGATCATTATGGCCACGGTGAAGGGCGATGTGCACGATATCGGCAAGAATATCGTCGGCGTGGTGCTCCAGTGTAATGGCTATGAGGTGGTTGACCTTGGCGTGATGGTGCAGTGGCAGGACATCCTTAAAGCTGCGAATGACAACAATGCCGATATGATCGGCCTGTCGGGCCTAATCACGCCATCACTCGATGAGATGGTGACTGTTTCAGAAGAGATGCAGCGCGCCGGAATGGAGATGCCGCTGCTGATTGGCGGGGCGACGACTTCTAAGGTTCACACCGCGCTGAAAATTGATCCCGCTTATGAAGGGCCGGTGATCCATGTGCTGGATGCAAGCCGCGCGGTCGGCGTTGCGTCCAATCTCTTGTCCGATACGCGGCGCGATCCCTTCGTCACGGAAACGGCGGACGAATACGAAAACACCCGCCAAGCGCGCGCGGGCAAGGGCGGCAAGCAATTGCTGCCACTGGCGGAGGCTCGCGAGAATGCGTTTGACGCGCCCATTGCTGACAAGCCAGCGGCCCCGCTTAAGCCCGGTGTCCATGTGTTTGACGATTGGTCGCTCGAAGATTTACGCGAGTGCATCGATTGGACGCCCTTTTTCCGCGCATGGGAATTGCACGGCACCTATCCCAAAATCCTCGATGATGAAGTCGTTGGCGAAAGCGCGCGAAGCTTGAAGGCCGATGCCGATGCGATGCTCGAGAAGATCATCAGGGAAAAATGGCTGACCGCGCGCGGTGTTGCTGGCTTTTGGCCATGCTCGCGCGATGGCGATGATGTGATCCTAAACGCAGGCGATGGCGCAGAGCCGGTCACGCTGCCTTTCCTGCGCCAGCAAGTGAAGAAATCGCGTGATCGGGCTAATATGTGCCTCGCTGACTTTATCGATCCGGCGGGCGATTGGATCGGCGGCTTTGCGGTTGGCATTCACGGGATTGAGCCGCATATTGAGCGCTTCCAAGCCGATAAGGATGATTATTCCGATATCTTGTTGAAGGCGCTGGCTGACCGTTTTGCCGAAGCTTTTGCAGAGCGGCTGCACCAATATACGCGCACCACCTTGTGGGGCTATGCGCCCGGCGAACAGCTGACCAATGAAGCGCTGATCAAAGAGGAATATCGCGGCATTCGCCCAGCGCCCGGCTATCCGGCCTGTCCCGATCATTCGCTCAAGCCGATCCTGTTTGATTTGCTGAACGCGGAGCAGAACGTTGGCCTGACGCTGACCGAAAGCTTCGCCATGTATCCCACGGCGGCGGTTTCCGGCTTCTATTTTGGCCATCCTGAAAGTGAGTATTTCGGTGTGGCGCGCATTGGCCGCGATCAATTGGAAGACTATGCAGCGCGGCGCAGTGTGGATCTATCCACGGCCGAGCGCTGGCTACGCCCGAATCTCGATTGACTCTTGCGCCCCCAATCGCGCAGGAAAAAACCGTCGCTGCGGAAGTGATTCTGCGGACACATTAGCGGGAGAGCTGCCCTTCCAAACAGGCAGCGCCGAAGGAGCAACCGCCCCGGAAACTCTCAGGCAAACGGACCGCTATCGTGATCGGCACTCTGGAAAGCACGCTTGCGGCTGGCAAGCGTCACCGAAGGGGAAGGCTGCGCTCCAATATGTGCGGCTAAGCTCTCAGGTTTCCCGACAGAGGGGGCAGTTACCAACGCACGCTTTCGGGCGGGCATGACTGCACTTGTAAGGAATCCGGATTGAGCGAAACTGACACAGAAACTCTGGCCCCATTGCCGCTTGATGCGTGGCACCGCGAACGCGGCGCGCGCATGGTGCCGTTTGCGGGTTATGAAATGCCCATTCAGTATGAGGGCATTACCGCAGAGCACAATTGGACGCGCACCAGCGCTGGCTTGTTTGATGTCTCGCATATGGGGCAAGTTGTCTTGTCGGGTGAGGGGCTGGACGAAGCAGTCGAGGCCATTCTGCCCATAGATTTGTCGACGCTCAAACTCGGGCGTCAGCGCTATTCGCTATTGCTCGATGACAATGGCGGCGTGCTCGATGATCTGATGGTGTCGCGCTGGCCGAATGCGCTCTATCTGGTGGTGAACGGCGCATGCAAGTGGGACGATATAGCTCATCTGCGCGGGGCTTTGCCCGATAGTATTACGCTCAATCATATGGAGGATCACGCGCTGTTGGCTTTGCAAGGGCCGAAGGCGGCCGACGCGCTCGCGCGCCATGTGACGGGCGACTATGCGCTGTCCGATCTCACCTTCATGCGTTTTGGCAAGTTTGAGATTGCGGGCCATTTGGCGACGATTGCGCGCGCGGGCTATACCGGCGAGGACGGTTTCGAAATCTCGGTTGCGGGCGATGCTGCGGAAGAGATCGCCACGCTGCTTTGTGGTGAGCCTGAGGTGAAACCGATTGGCCTTGGCGCGCGCGATAGCCTCAGGATGGAGGCCGGTCTACCGCTTTACGGTCATGATCTGTCCCCCGACACCAGCCCGATTGAAGCCGGATTGATCTTTGGCATTAACAAGCGCCGCCGCACCGCAGACGGAGGCGATTTCCCCGGAGCAGGGCGCATCCGCCGCGAAATCGCGGAGGGCACGACGCGCAAATGGGTCGGCCTCACAGTGGATGGCCGCATGCCCGCGCGCGAAGGGGCCGAAGTGTTTGCTGGCGATGCGAAAATCGGCGTCGTCACATCCGGAGGCTTCTCTCCCACGCTCGAACAGCCCATCGCCATGGCCTATGTCAGCGCTGAATACGCGCAAGAGGACACTGCGCTGGAGATTGAAGTGCGCAAGAAGCGCCTTTCTGCCCAAGTTTCACCCATGCCTTTTGTGTCGCACAAATATTACCGAGGGAGCTAATCAACAATGCCGCGTTATTTCACCGATGAACATGAATGGATTGATGTCGAGGGCGAGAGCGCCACGGTTGGCATCACTGATTACGCGCAAGAGCAATTGGGCGACATCGTCTTTGTCGAACTCCCCGATGTGGGCACGCCGCTCGACAAGGGCGGCGATGCGGCGGTTGTCGAAAGTGTGAAGGCAGCCTCCGATGTCTACGCACCAATCACGGGCGAAGTGACCGAGGGCAATGGCGCGCTGGAAGACGAGCCTGCGCTGGTCAATTCCTCGCCCGAAGAAGACGGCTGGTTTTTCCGCATGACGGTCGGCGATGCGTCAGAACTCGAAGGCCTGATGGATGACAAGGCCTACAAGGCTTTTGTCGACGGTCTGTAATCTCAAGGACGAGAACACCCCATGCGCTATTTACCCCTGACCGATACTGACCGCGCCGATATGCTGGAGCGCGTTGGAGCGTCATCGATTGATGATCTGTTCGTCGATGTGCCCGAAGCTGCGCGGCTTGATGGGCCAATCCGCGATCTGCCGATGCATATGAGCGAGATGGCGGT
>CAZAIG010000029.1:0-9507 GCA_964485135.1 uncultured Porphyrobacter sp.
CCATTGACCCGCCCCGGAATGCCTTGAGCAAAGTTCATATTGGGGTTCATGCGGGTTTCGGGATTGAGAAACCATGCGCGCAGCAGCTTTGCAGATTGCTCGGCAAAGCGCTCATCCCATGTCAGGTAATAGGCAACAGACAGTGCCTCCAGATCATCACCCATGCTGAACATGCGGTTCTTGTCGAATGCCGAACCGTTGCGCGCTTGGTTGAACTCACCATCGCGGCGGTAATAGGGCAGACCGTCTTTAGTATCGGGATTGGGCCACCAATAGGGACCGATAGAGGCATAGTCGTTTTTCGATGCGCCCGGCAGGATGCTGGGCTTATCAGTTACGCTATAGGGGCCATTATCAAGCGCGTCCTCTGCCTTGCGGATAATCTGCGCTGCATGCTGAGGGTTCGCGGCTATCCCCTCGATCCACGCAGGCCGCCACAAAAATGTGCGCCGCCCGCCAAAATCTTGGGAATAGCCGGCACCCGCGCGGCAAACCGGCTCCCCCTTAATGGCTTCAAAGGGAAGGCTCTTCGCCTCAACGGGATGTGTAACGATCAGCGCAGAAGCGAACAAAGCAATCAGGGCAGACAGCCGGAAAGACAGCCTAGCCCCAAGCATGGATTAACGCGCCAACCAGCCGCCATCGACGGCAAGAATATGCCCTTGGACATATTTCGCCGCGTCTGAAGCGAGGAACACCGCCGCGCCGCCAATGTCACCTGGCTCGCCCCAGCGACCGGCTGGAATACGCTCCAAAATCTGGCGGTTGCGATCTTCATCCGCTTGCAAAGCCGCCGTGTTGTTGGTGGCGATGTAGCCCGGTGCAATCGCGTTCACATTGACGCCCTTTGCCGCCCATTCATTGGCGAGGATTTTGGTCAAACCGCCGACACCGCTTTTCGAAGCGGTATAGCTCGCGACCCGAATGCCGCCTTGGAAGGTGAGCATAGAGGCGATGTTGATAATGCTGCCGCCTCCATTGTCGATCATGACCCGGCCCGATGCCTGACACAGGAAGAACAAGACTTTGAGATTGGTGTCCATCACCGCATCCCAATCCTCTTCGGAAAAGTCGATTGCGTCATTGCGGCGAATGATGCCCGCATTGTTGACTAGAATATCGAGACGGCCAAAGGCTTCGACGGTCTCAGAAACGATCCGCTCGCATGGCTCTGTGCTGGACAAATCGGCCATCACGACATGCGCACGCACGCCCTCGGCTTCCACTAATGCGCGCGTTTCGGACGGGTCGCGGCGCGCGGTCAAAACAATATCTGCACCCGCTTTCGCGAGCGCCACCGCAATGCCTTGCCCAATGCCCGTGTTGGCGCCGGTGACCAGCGCAACTTTGCCGGAAAGATCAAACATATTTTGAGCCATATTCTCGGTTCCCTGATCCTGTCTTGACGCCGTGATTAAAGGCTACGGAGGTAGTCGCTGATCGCGTCATCTTGTGAGTTGGGGTAGAACAGGTCAGCGAATTTCTCACCCGCGATGGCTGCTTTGAGCAAGTCCTGATCGACCGACTTCAAAACTGACAGCATATCGTGGCAGGTCGCCTCTTTGAGGCTAGAGAGAATGCCGCGGTTCTTCGCCATGATTTCGGCGCGTTCTTTGGGATAGCCAAGGCCGCCCTCTTCGCCGAAGAGCTTGTGATAGCAATCTTGCAGGTTCAGCTCCGCCGCCCAGCCGAAGCCCTTGGCATAAGGCATGGAAACGGCGTTCCCGTCGTTGATGCGATTGAACAGGAACGCATCGGTTGGATCGATTACCAAGCCGCAGAATACGCCGGGCATGGAGTTGCAAGCCAGCATAGAACCCATGCCAGTGCCGCAACCGGTGATCACAAAATCAGCCGCTTTCGAATTAAGCAGAATGCCAGCGAGCAAACCGTTCATCACATAAGTCAGCTGAGCGTCATCTTCAGCTGTGTACATGCCGTAATTGTGCACTTCGTGACCCATCGGGTTCACCACAGAAGTCAGAGCATCATAGATGATACCGTTCTTCGCCGCTTGGCTGTTCTCGCTGATCAATGCAATTTTCATCGGGTGTCTTCTCCGGTCTCTAGGACAAATTTCGCAGCCGGTGGACTCGGCTTATTTCGCGCCTAGGTAACCGGTGTCATTGCGAATGACAAGGGATGTTTGATGGAGACAGAATTTCAGCTTCACCGCCAGTAAATCTCAGCAATGCGAGAGAGCTGTTCCGGTCTCCTCGGGGAGGATGCGATACAAAGCTGTGACAAATTGCGACGAAGATACGCTTCTCTTGGCCCAGCATGTGTGATTGTATGCAGGCATAAGACGAGGATAGGATGACTGACAAACATTGGAGCATCGCCTTGAGGCGCTTTGGCTATGGCGGAAAGCCAGCCGATATGCCCGCCGGATCACCAGCCAATTGGCTGCTCGCCCAAATCGACAATTACGACCCCGCGCCCGCTGCGCTGCGCCGCTTACCCGGATCAAAGCCAATCGCAAAGCAATTTGCCGAATACCGCAAATTGCGCCGGGGCGATCAGGAAGTACGGCGCATGGCCCGCCGCGAATTGCGCACCCATGTTCGTGACGCGGTAAGCGCGCGGATCACCCACGCCATCCAAACGCCCGATCATTTTGCCGAGCGGCTGGTTCAATTCTGGGCCAATCACTTCGCTGTCTCGACCGAGAAACGCGGCACTGGCCCGCTTGCGGGTAGTTTCGAGTTTGAAGCGATCCGGCCGCATATTTTTGGCAAGTTCTCCGATCTGTTGCTGGCGGCGGAATCGCATCCGGCCATGCTAATCTATCTTGATCAAGCGCAAAGCGTTGGCCCCAACAGTCGCAGAGGTTTGCGGGTGACGGAGCGCGGTCGCCGCAGATTGGGATTGAATGAGAATCTCGCCCGCGAAATCTTGGAATTGCATACGCTCGGCGTTCGCTCAGGATACACACAGCTGGATGTGACCGAATTTGCAAAGGCGCTGACGGGTCATACCGTTCCTGCGATGCGTGCCAATCGCCGCAACAATATGTTCGGTGATGGCAATCTGACTTACACGTTCAACGCCAGCTTGCATGAGCCCGGCCCCAAGACGGTGCTGGGCAAGACATACAGAGAAAATGGCGCGAGCGAAGCCGCTGCTATTCTCGAGGATTTGGCCGCCAAACCGGCCACAGCCAAACATGTTGCAACGAAGTTCGCGCGGCACTTCACATCAGATGATCCGCCGCCCTCTCTGGTCAGCCGATTGGAAAAGGATTTCCTTGCAAGCAGCGGTAATCTCGCGTCTCTCACCCGCACCTTGTTGAATTCCCCAGAGGTCTGGAGCGAGGAGCGCAATAAATTCCTCTCTCCGTGGGAGTGGTCGATCATGTCTGCGCGCGCAATCCAGCCAAGCGGGCCGCCCGCACGGCAAATCCGGCGGATGATGATCCTGCTGGGTCAAGATTTGTGGAAGCCGGGCGCGCCATCCGGCTTTGATGACAATATGGCGCGGTGGGCGGCCCCTGAGTCTTTGCATCGCAGGGTCGAGGCGGCTCAAACCCTTGGGCAACGCGCCGCCAATCACGATGCGCGCAACCTAGGCCCTGCACTTTATGGCGACATTTGGAGCGAACACAGCGCGCAGGCGGTAGCCCGCGCAGAAAGCCCGGCACAGGCGATGGCGCTGATGCTGGCCAGCCCGGAGGCGATGTGGCGATGAATGTGAACAGACGGACTTTACTCAGCAGATCGGCAGCGGCGCTTGGCGTTGCAGCCCTGCCCACTGTCTCCTTCGCCGCGAACGGCAGTGGCAAAAAGCGGCTGGTCTTCGTCTTGCAGCGCGGCGCGGCGGATGGGATGGGCATTGTCGCGCCTGTGGGTGATCCGAATTACGCGGCATTGCGAGGCGCTCTGGCAGAAGATTATGCCGATGCGCCCAAGATTAGCGGGCTGTTCGCTCTGCATCCTGCGCTGGCAAAGTCGGCAGAGATGTTCGCAGCTGGCGAGATGATGGCAGTGCATGCGGTCGCCTCAAGCTATCGTGACCGCTCTCATTTTGATGGCCAGAATATCTTGGAGAGCGGCGGTACGCGCCCCTATCAGCGCAAGGATGGCTGGCTCAACCGGCTGGTCGGCCTCATCCCTGAGACGGACGCCTCGGGCATAGCAATCTCACAAACGATCCCGCTGGCGTTGCAAGGCCCCAACAATGCCAGCTCTTATGCCCCGTCGCGGCTGCCCGATGCCAGCGATGGTTATATGAAGCGGATCGGCAATCTCTATTCAAACGACCCGCGGCTTCACATGCTGTGGGAAGAGAGCGTTGCCACCCGCGCGGTGGCCGAGGGCATGGATGGCGGCGGCAATATGCGCCAAGCCGCCGACGTTGCGGCGCTCACCGCGCGGATGCTTTCCGCCGAGGATGGCGCGCGCATCGCGATGGTCGAGACAAATGGATGGGACACGCACTTTGGCCAGCGCCAGCGACTGCGGCGTGAGCTGGGCCACCTCGATACGTTCATCGGTTCTCTGAAAGATGAGCTTGGGCCGATCTGGAACGATACAATGGTGATCGTTGCGACCGAGTTTGGACGCACGGCGGCGATCAATGGCACGGGCGGCACCGATCATGGAACCGCGTCAGCAACCCTCATGTATGGGGGCGCGTTGGGCGGTGGCACGGTGATGGGCGATTGGCCCGGGCTGCGCCAAAGTGACCTTTATCAAGGCCGCGATTTGAAGCCTACGGCGGGTCTAGAGACAGTGATCGCGACCAGCGTTGCCAGCCATTTCGCGCTTGACCCTAAGCAGACCCAGCAAACGCTCTACCCCGATCTTTAGGAACAGATTAGTTCTGCGGCGGATTGTCGTAAGCTAGCCTGAAGCCCACGTTTGATGCGCCCAATCCAGGGTCGCGTCCTTGGCGGCTTTCGGGCCGATAGCGCTGGCAATAATTGGGTGCGCACAGATAGCTGCCCCCTTTCATAGTGCGGCTCGCCATACCCGGATTGTAGGGATCATAGGCCGCGTTTTCGCTGGGCCCGCGCGGATTGTCAGCATCGGCTGGATCGTGACCAGGGCGGAAGTAATCACCCGTCACTTCCCAGACATTGCCGATCATATCGTAAAGGCCAAAGGCGTTGGCTTCGAAGCATCCAACAGGCGCAATACCCTTGAAGCCATCCTCACCCGTGTTCACGGCGGGAAAGGCTCCTTGCCAGCTGTTCACGAGGGTGGAATCGGGCTGTTCAGTGTATTTCTCTGCGCCCGCGCTGGCTGCAAATTCCCACTCTGCCTCGGTCGGAATGCGCCCGCCTTTCCACTCAGCATAAGCCACCATGTCTTCCCATGCGAGATGCACCACCGGCTGATCATCAACCGCATCGGGGCCCTCGGGGCCATAGGGCTTTTTCCAGCTCGCGCCGGGCATATACTCCCACCAATCGCTATAGCGCTGCGATGGTTGCTCTGGCGGAGTGAACACGGCTGAGCCCGGCTCCAGCATAAAGGGAGGAATTTGCTCAAGAGGAACGCCGAATTGGGCAGGATCAACCGGTTTTTCCGCCACGGTGAGATAGCGGGTCGCTGCGACGAATTCGGCAAATTGCCGATTGGTGACTTCATGCGGGTCGATCCAAAAGCTGTCCACTTGGGTCAGCCGCTCGGGCCCTTCCTCTGTATAAACCGCCGTGCTTCCCATGGTGAATGAGCCACCTTCGATCTGGACAGGGGCGCTGGACGGAGTTTCGCATTGCTTAGTTGCCGCAAAATCGACCGCCGAAGTTGGCGCGGATTGCGCACTTTCTTCTTCGACATCCACCACGCCGCATGCCGACATGGCCAAGGCAACAGCCATTAGCGATAGGGCCCGCAGCAGGCTTGTGGTCATTGTGTCAGCTCTTATGCTCGCGTCAGCGCAGTTTCAGACTTGCGCCTCGGCACCACGCCGCTCTCGCCCAGAAGGTACATATTGCGGCGGTCATCACCGCGCAGTCTTTCCGCGACCATGATCTGCGCATCAGGGTGCGCATTGCGAATGAAACTGCTGATCGCAAAGCTTGGACTGGATCGGCGCAGCAATTCGCGCGTCATAGTGAACGTCTCACCGCCATCCTTGCTATCCCACCAGCCGACTGTAGCCCCGTCGGCCTTGTTCTGAGTGGCCAAAACAAAGCGCACTTGTTCAGGATCATCGGCATGGATCGCGCCATTGGAAATGGGCAGAACGCCCGCCTTGCCGCCTACCCATTCGCTGCCTGTCCAGCGATAATGGCGCATTTCCTTAGGCCCGCCCGTTTTGGAGACGCCAAGATCGGGGCCCATCGTGATCCCGATATGCGGATAGCCTTTGTTGTCGAGCGTGACCGGGCCATTGAACGACCACAGCTCGCCTGATCGCGCCACCAATGTCTTTTCCTCTGCCACTTCGCGGGTGAGCGGCATGGGCAGAGCCTCGCCCTGAATATTGCGCCACTCATTCTTGGCGGTGTCAAACACCATGTAGAAGATGTCTTGGCGGTTGGCGGTATGGCCGCGCGCATCGGGCGCACCGGCATTATCCCAGCACAAATGGTAATCGAAATTGACGATAATCTCGTCGCCCAAGCCCTTGGTCACGTAAGGATACCAGCTGTCCACTGCGGGCACATCTTTGCGGCGCTTATGTTTTAAAAAAGACACCGCCTCGCCAAAGGTGCGGCCATTGTCGGTCGACTTGTGATAAACCCAATCGCTGCGATGCGCGCCATGGCGATAGAACAGATACATGTCGCCATTATCCATCTTCACCACTTGGTTATAGGTGCCGAAGGGCGGGATCGTGTCCAGCTCTTCCCATTCGGTTATGTCGAGCGGACGCTTAGAGACGACATGCTTATTCTCACCATAGTGATGATTGCCCAGCGGGTTATTGCCATGAAGGTGCGCCAAACCGCCATGCCCGCCGAAGAAGACATGGATGTAGCCATCATTGTCGATGATCATGGTGGGCTTGCCATGATTGTCGATTTTTTTCCGGCGATTGGGGTCTTTGCCCATGATGCTCACGCCAGCCTTAAACGGGCCAGACCATTCGCGCGTCTCATGGTTGTAAGAGACAACATATGGGTCTTCTTTAGGCCCCTGATAGCTTAAATAGGTAGTCCCATTAAGATGCTCGCCAGCGGGATGCTGGATCACCGCCACTGCATTGCCAAGGCCATTTTCAGCAAAGTGATCGCTCATCGCGCCTGAGGCGCCATCAACTGCAGATGCCGCAGGGACGGCGATTTTGGACGCGCTGCACGCAGTTAAAGCGATTAACGAGGTGGCAACAGCGCCAAAGGAAAAGTGCCTTCTATCCATGGGTCGTTCCTGGTGTTGCTGGCTCAATCGAGCATTTCAGAGGCGAACAACAAAGTGCCGCCCACCGCGTAAAGCTGTGTCGAGTCTTTATCGGTTAGCTGAGGGTCTTTGCCGATTTGCTGAACCCAGCCCACCTTGCCGCTGTCCGAAATGGAACCGCGCATGGCATCCCATGCTTTGTCGCGAGCGGTTTCGTATTTCGCGCCTTTCAAGAGGCCATTGTTTAGGCCCCAAGCAAGACCGAAACCGAAGAAGGCTGTGCCGCTGGTTTCGGGGTTGGTCAGATAGTCCGCATCCATCAAGGAAGTGGGCCAATAGCCGTCTGCGCGCTGGATCGAAACAAGCGAATCCGCAAGAGTTTTGAACGTCTTGACCATTAAGGGGCGCTCTGGGTGATCGGCAGGCATCGCCTCGATAAAGCGGGCAAGCCCAGCAAATACCCATCCATTGCCCCGGCTCCAGAACACGGGCTTACCGCTAGGCGTTTTCAGCTCAAAATAACGGCTGTCGCGGAACAGCAGCCCAGTCTTGGGATCTTGCAGATATTCGATTACGGCGCGCGTTTCTTTCGCGGCATAATCGAGATACTTATTGTCGCCGGAAATTTTGGTGGTCAGCGCCCAAGCGGGCGGCGCCATAAAGATCGCATCGGCCCAACACCAACGGCGCTGGCAAGTGCCCTCTGTGTGACCATCTTCAGGCTCGATAAATTCAAGACTCATGGTGTAATTCTGATCAATGATATGATCGAATTCCTCCATGGTCTTGGACATCAGTTCAGGATTGTTGTCTCGCCGCGCGACGGAGGCATAGACCGCCGCGACAGTCTGATCATCGCCATGCCATTCGCGTTCGCCCAGCTCCATGCCGGCATCAAAAGCGTATTGACGAACGCGTGCGAGCAAATGCTTGTCATTGGTCGCTTCGGCGAAGCGATCCAGACCGACGAAGAAGGTCGCCTTCACCCAACCACGATTGTAGGCAGATTGGGGATACCGGAAATCGATATAGCTCATGTCATTGTTGGCTTCGAGCTGCCAATTGGCCACCGCACAGCCAATTTCCAAAGGCGATGCTTTGGCGGGCACCATCAGCGCAGACGCCGGGCTTGCCGAACTGATCATGGCGCAGGGCGCAGCTGCTTCTGCGTGATCTCCGCCATGCTCCGCGCTGGCTTGCGCTGGAAGAGCGGCGATAGCCATAGCGAGCGGGGCAGCGGCAAAACGTAGATAGGATTTCATAGTTCGGTCTCTCTCCCGAGGGTTGATGCGCTCCCCCTTCTCGCATGAAGGCTAGGAGTTGCCTTTTCTGTTTGCAGCGGGGGGTTACAAAGTCTACCCACTCAAATACGATCAAAAATGCGCAAAGGCAAGCAAGGCCTGCGGGAAATCGGGAGAGGCGAGATGGTTCACTTCACACGCAGAGGCTTTTCTCTAGGCGCTCTGGCGGCAGCGGGAGCGTTGACCGGATGCGCCCAAAGGGGCTTTGTTGGCGCGACCGCGTCAGCCGAGACCAATCCGCAAAATCTGCTGCTGATCATTGTCGATGATCTCAATGATTGGGTCACGGCTTTGGGCGATCATCCTCAAGTGACCGCGCCGCATATGAAAGCGCTGGCCGCATCGGGCACCACCTTTGCCAATGCCCATGCGCAAGCGCCCATCTGCGGGCCATCGCGCGCCAGCCTGTTCTCTGGCCTCTACCCTGCGCAAACCGGCATTTATGGCCAGATCAAAGATGACCAATTGGGGCCTGCCGTGGCCGCTGTGTCCCCTACTTTGCTGTTGCCGCAATATTTGCGCTCACACGGGTTTTACACGGCTGGGCGCGGCAAGGTGTCGCATGGCGGCGGTCAGGAGGGGATGTTCGATGAATATCATGGCTGGCAGAAGAATTATGGACCCAAGCCGCCCGATCGCTTCAAATGGGAAAGCAACCGAACGCATACCGATTGGGGCGCATATCCTGCGAAAGATGAGGATATGCAGGATCACATAGCGGCCACTTGGGGCGCACAGTTCTTACAGCGAGAGCATGCCAATCCCTTCATGCTGGCACTGGGTTTTGTGAGGCCGCATGTCCCCTGGTACGTGCCGCAAAAATGGCTCGATATGTTTCCGCTCGAGGGCATAGAGCTGCCAACGGTACGGGCCAATGATCTGGAGGATGTGCCGCAAGCGGGCCGTGACCTCGCCGC
>CAZAIG010000029.1:9607-19553 GCA_964485135.1 uncultured Porphyrobacter sp.
CAACCGCAAACCTCCGTTTATGGCGAGGGCAATTATGCCGTAATCGACCAGCGCTATCGCTACATCCGATATGCCGACGGGTCAGAGGAGCTATATGACCATGATAGCGATCCGATGGAATGGAACAATATCGCGGGCGCAGCGAGTATGGCGGCAGTCAAGCAAAGGCTTCAGCGATACATCCCCAGTGGCGCGCGCGGCAACATAGTGGGTTAGTCCAAAATCGAGGAGTTGCACCACCGCTTGTCACTTCAGCTGTGCAGACCCTCTTTCTACGATGTGAGAGCGGACAAAAACCTGCTCAAGATCGGCTTGAGCCGCAGCCTCTCCAAGAAATTCGGGAACCAGCTTTAGCGTTGCCAATCGCCCCATCTCCACTGTGGGCCAATGAATCGTCGTCAAAGGTGGCCACACGTGCCAGGCGGTGACCGTGTCATCAAACCCGACAAGTTCCAAGTCCGACGGCACCGACAGTTTTAGGCTATAAGCAGCGTGCAAAACGCCAGACGCCATTTCATCGTTGCTCGCAAAGATCGCGCCCGGTCGATCCTCGCGGTCTAGCAATTCCAGCCCAGCTTCCAAACCGGAACTGAAGCGATAATTGCCTTTAACGATCAAGGTCTCATCAATCTCAACGCCGCTATCTTTGAACGCATTCCGAAAGCCTGCTTCCCGCTCAAGCGGGGATCGAAAACCAGTGGGGCCGCGAACAAAGCCAATTTTGCGATGCCCTTTGTCCAGCAAAGCTGTCGTCAGCTCATACACCACATCGCGATCATTCGAAGCGACGCAATGCGCAGGATCATCGAGGACAGTCGAACCAATGCGAATATAAGTAATGTCGAGGCGCTTGCACAGATCGACAATGTCATCGCGCTCTGAGATCGGCGGCAGGATCATCACACCCAAAGGACGCTGCTTTGTAAGAAATGACTCGATCTCTGTCAGAAGCGCTGGGGAAGTGCGATCAAGCGGCCTAACCGCAAGCGCGAGGTCGGAGTCCTTTATCGCCGCCAACACACCCTTCTGGAAATTGAGCACTGTCTGACCGTTGGGATTGTCATGCAGCATCGCAATCATGAAATTGCGGCGCAGTGCCAATGCCCTAGCTTGCTGATTGGGAACATATCCCAATTGCTTGATCGCGTCTGAAACTTTGTTGCGGGTTTCCTCACTCATCAGCGGAGAATTGTTGATGAAGCGACTTACGGTTTTCTTCGAAACACCAGCCAATGCCGCCACATCGTTGATGGTTGGTGTGCTTTGACTTGGTGCTTTTACGCCCTCTGACAACATTCATTGTTCCTTCTGGCAAGCCTGAGAAAAGCCACACAAGCTTGTGCCCGCTTTTGCTGACAACTTTTGCTAGCAATGGCAATCACACAAATCACACTTGCAGTTGCTGTGACACCGGTTACCATAATGGCGGACGTTGGCCAAACCTTTGGCCCGCCAAAACCGGGAGAGAAGGTTTGCTCGTGCAATCGAGGCGCACACATCTAAAGCTGTTGTCCGCTGCTGGACTAACCGGTCTAATGCCGGCTTGCTCGCAGGTGGGGGCGACCGAGCGGATTACTGTTGCGCATACAGCAGATGTTAAGCACCCCGTTCATCTCGCCATGTCGCGATTTGGCGAGGAACTCATGCAAGTGTCGGGCAATGACATGGCGGTAGAGATATTTCCCAATGCTCAGCTCGGCACCGAACGCGAACTGGTCGAACTTGTGCAGTTTGGCGCGCTTTCCATGACAAAGGTCTCCTCGCTTTCCCTTGAAAGTTTCTCACCAAATTTCGGCGTGTGTTCGCTACCCTATATCTTTGATGGTAGCGAGCATCAGCGCCGCGTTTTGGCGAGCGACATCGGACAGGAATTGCTCGATGGTTTGAGCGACGTATTGTTAAAAGGGGTCGGCTATTTCGATGCGGGCGCGCGCAGCTTTTACATGGCTGATCGCCCAATTAACACGCCCGATGACATTCGCGGTATGACGGTACGCGTTTTGCCTAGCGAGGCCTTGGTGAAAACGGTTGAAACCTTCGGCGGCGCGGCCACGCCTATCGCATTCGGCGAGCTCTACGCCGCATTGCAACAAGGCGTTGTCGATGGCGCGGAAAACAACCCTCCCAGCGTCTTGAGCGCGCGCCATCATGAGGTCGCGAAATATTACTCGCTCGATGAGCATGTCAGCGCGCCTGACGTAATCGTTATGGATCAGAACAAATGGAATGGCCTGACGCCTGAGCAGCAAGGCTGGGTGAAACAGGCCATGAGAGCCGCAGAGGACTACCAACGTGATTTGTGGCGCAAAGCCTCTGATGAGGCATTGGCTGAGATCGAGGCCAGCGGTGTGATCGTCAATCGGCCAGACAAGACTCCATTCCGTGAAGCCGTGGCTGACCTCAGAGCGAGCTATAACGGCACCCCTGTCGGTGATTTAGCAGCCCGGATCGAAGCCATGTCGGAGAATGCATGATGCGATTAGCGCTTGAAAAACTACTCGCCGGATTGCTCGTCATTCTGTTCAGCGCGACGGTGCTGACTGTGATTTGGCAAGTCATTGGCCGCTACATTCTCGACGCGCCAAGCTCTGACACGGAGGAGATCGCGCGGTTCCTGCTGATTTGGCTGGGCACAGTCTCCATGGCCTATGCCTTTGCCAAGCGTATGCATGTCGGCGTCGATTTGATTTCCGCCCGCCTCGCTCCCGCCTCCCGCGTCAGTGCGGCGCGCGCAATCTGGCTGATCTGCGCCATCTTCGCGCTTGGTGTGATGGTTTATGGCGGAGGGCTATTGGTCAATATCACCATGACTTTGGGCCAAACCTCAGCCGCGATGGGGATACCCATGTGGACCATTTACACCATCATGCCGCTGAGCGGCCTTGTAATTGCCTATTTCGCGATCTCCTTCCTGATTGAAGGTATCTCGACCGATAGCGCCCCCGATGCGGGAGAACAGAAATGACCACCGGTCTCATTCTTGTCTTCGTTTTCTTCCTTCTCGTTTTGCTCAATGTGCCGATTGGCTTTGCTATTGGCATGGCAACGCTCGCCGCGCTCGTTTCAATCATGCCATTTGATCCGGCTACAACGACCCTTGCGCAGCGCATGGTTGCCGGCCTCGATAGCTTCACTTTGCTGGCCATCCCTTTCTTTATTTTGAGCGGATATTTGATGGGCGCAGGCGGTGTCGCCAGCCGATTGATCAACGCCGCCAAGGGATTGATCGGCGCGCTGCCGGGCGGGCTTGCTGTGGTCAATATCATCTCCAGCATGTTGTTTGGTTCCGTCTCAGGCTCCGCAGTGGCGGCAACATCGGCGATTGGTTCCTTCATGGTGCCCGCTATGAAAAAGGAAGGCTATGATGCGCCCTTCGCAGCTTCGGTGACGACTTCGGCCTCCATCCTAGGCCTGCTGATCCCGCCTTCCAACGTGATGATCGTCTATGCCGTAGCGGCTGGCGGCGTCTCCATTGGCGCACTGTTCCTTGCCGGATATGGACCCGGTCTTGTCGCAGGGATCGCCTTGATCATCGCCGCTATGCTGGTCGCACGCAAAGAAGGCTATCCCGTTTCAGAGCGGCTGCCACTGGGCGAATCCTTGCGCACGATCATCCCCGCCATCCCCAGCATCGCCTTGCTCGCGATTGTGGTGGGTGGGATCGTCTCAGGACTGTTCACCGCAACAGAGGCCAGCGCCTTTGCCGTGGTCTATTCGCTATTGCTGGGTGTTTACGTCCACCGCGAAATGGGGTGGAAGGAATTGCCCGGAATTATCGTCAAATCGGCTGAGACAACGGGCATTGTCCTGTTCCTGATTGCCGCTTCCACCGGCATGGCATGGATGCTGGCCTATTCAGGCTTGCCTGGCGCGATTGCAGAGGGCTTGCTGACAATATCCGAGAACCCGCTGCTGCTGCTGCTGCTGATCAATGTGATCCTGCTGCTGATCGGTGCGTTTCTGGATATCACACCGGCGATCCTGATATTCACTCCGATCCTGCTGCCCGTCGCAACCGCATTGGGGATTTCGGAAGTGCACTTTGGCATGATCTTGATCTTCAACCTCTCCATTGGTCTGTGTACCCCGCCAGTGGGCACCGTTCTATTTGTGGGCGCTGCAGTAGGACAAACCAAAGTCGCCTCGATGATCAAGCCAATGATTCCGCTCTATGTCGCAATGCTGGCTGCACTGGTGCTGACAACAGCTGTTCCGCAATTGTCAGAGGGCTTGCCGCGACTATTCGGCATGATGGATTGACCCAAAGCCAGTGGCGATTGACTGTTGCGACGCACCCTCCGGTGCGCACATGATCAGCAATCTTTTTTGATCATTTTCGATCATTTTCTTGCATAAGCGAAAAACGCGGTTAGTCTTCAAGAGAAGAATCCAAGGGGAGTGGAGATGGAAGAGTTTGAACGCGAGCCGGTCGCTCCGGCAGCGCTGAAACCGGGTCGGTATTTTGCAGGATCCTATGCAGGCGAGCATGTCGCTGGCACCGAATTCGTGATCGGCGCATTGTTCGTCAGCATGGGCGTTGGCGCAGGTGAGGTTATCGCCGGATTGCTGGTTGGCAATCTGCTCGCTGTCCTAAGCTGGGTGCTGATCTGCGCGCCTATCGCTACAGACACCCGCCTCACCCTTTACGCCTATCTTGAAAAGATCGCCGGGCCAGGCTTCGTTAAAGTGTACAGCGTGATCAACGGCACTCTGTTCTGCGTTCTTGCGGGCGCGATGATCACCGTTTCGGCAAGCGCCGTGCGCATCCTGTTCGGAATCCCGCCTCAGGTGGGATGGCTGCCATCCAGCTTTGCTTTTGTTCTGATCGTTCTGGCCGTGGGCGCGGTCGTGTCTTTCGCGGCGATGCGAGGTTTCAGTTTTGTGGCGCGCTTCGCAGAGGTCGCCGCACCATGGATGATCGTGATGTTCTTTGTCGGCGGCGCGGCGATGTTACCCGTCATTCTGGCGAACACGCCATCTGTTTCGAGCATTTCGAGCTATGGCGATTTTCTGACGCTCGCCGAAACGAGCATCTGGATCGAGAAAGGGACAGACGCCGGTTTCTGGCATGTCGCGGCCTTCGCATGGGGCGCGAACCTTGCCTTCCACGGCGGGCTTGGCGATATGTCGATCCTGCGTTTTGCTCGCAAATCATCCTACGCTTGGTATTCCTCGCTCGGCATGTTCATTGGCCACTTCGCTGCATGGCTCGCCGCGGGCATCATGGGCGCAGGCGCAGCAATGATCCTCAACACAGATCTTGGCTCACTCGATGCGGGCGGCGTTGCCTTTCAAGCTTTGGGCGCGATCGGCATTTTGACCGTGATCATCGCGGGTTGGACGACTTCTAACCCCACGATCTACCGCTCAGGCTTGGCCTTCCAATCGCTCCATCCCGCTTGGTCGCGCGAGCGGGTGACGCTGATCGTGGGCGTCATCACAACGATCATCGCCTGCTCGCCCTTTGTCTTTAGCGAGTTGCTCGGCTTCCTTGGCCTGATGGCACTGGTGATGGCACCGATTGGCGGCCTGATCTTCTCCGAACATTTCTTGTTTAAGAGCTTCGGCCTCACGCGTTATTGGCATTCGGCAACAGGTTCGGCTCTGAATGCGCCCGCTTTGCTGACATGGCTTGTGAGCGTCGGAGTGGCCGCTCTGCTCGGCTTTGGGCTTGAGGTGGATGTTTTCTTCCTTTTCATACCCGCCTGGCTCTCAGCATTAGTCCTTTATCCAATCTTTGCATCGCTCATGGGCGCGAAATCGGTGGACGCCAGCGCGCTCGCCATATCGGAGCAAACCGAAAGCGCCCGCCAAAAGGCAGAGCGCGAATTCCTCGTCAGCGATGAAACTTCTGGCTTGATGAAATCGGGCGGAAACAAGCTGTTCTTCGGCGGGGCTGCATTGTCGCTGATCGCGGCAGCCTACTTGGGCATTATGACGCTGACTTCAGGTGATCTGGAGCAGTTCCAATCTTTGATCATCTGGCCAACACTAACCTATTTTGTCTTCGCCCTCCTGCTCGTCAGAGCCGAGACAGCGGCGCAGAAATAGGCAGCTTCCCATTCATTTGGCTGCTTAGGCGGCGCAAGGAGACCCATCAGTGAAAACCGTAAACTTAACCACTACCGTGGCGCTTTCCGTCGCCCTGGCGGCCTGCACTGCGCAAAGTGATGCTGGCGACACTGGCGAAAGCGCATCTTCAGAATCGGCGGGACAAGTTGCGATTGATCTTCGCGTACGCGAAAATGAGGAAAGCGCTTATGAAACGCTGGATGCCTTCACCATTCCCGCCTCGCATGAGATTGGCGATGGCATGATGCCGTATGAAGGGATCGGTTGGGAAAATGAGCTTGTGGGCTATCGCCTCTATCTCGATGGCCGTTTGGTGAGCGATATTTTCGGCAAGCAAACGCCCGAGCCTGCCCTCGCCCAAATCGCTGAATTCGGCAGCTATCATGATCTCGCGCCATGGGGCATGGATGTGCTGAAAGTCGGCCCTAGCCTTGGCATTGGCGGGCTTGGCATTATGCGCGGTGATCAGCCGGAGCAGTTTGGCGCTGTGCCCAAATTGTCGGCCACCATCGGCGAAGCTGGCGGCGAGGCGGGAGCCTTCACTATCAATGCGGGCGGCATTGAAGCGCCCGGCGGCGGAACGGGCGGCTTTGTCGCGGATTACTCGATTGCCAGCGGCAGCCCACTGACCCGCGTATCGGTTAAAGCCACCGGCGACCTGCCCTTAGCATCCGGCATCGTGATGCATGAAGGCGCGGAGTTGCTGCAGTCTGATGATGGTGCAGATGGCGATTGGCGCTACATCGCGACATGGGGCGATGAGCAAAGCGACAATAAGGACGGGCTTGGCATGGCGCTGTTTTATCGCACTGGAGAGGCGAGCTTCGGCGGATTGGCCAATGAAACGCAGTATATCCGCTTCAACGGCGGCGAATTTGAATATGGCTTCCTCGCCGCGTGGGAGTTGGACACACAGGGCGTGACCTCGCGCGATGCCTTTGTTGAACTGATCGATAAAGAGTTGCAGGCTTTGAAAGGATCAAGCCAATGACACGCAAATTGCTTTCATTGCTGGCTGCGGGTAGCGCGCTGGCCATTTCAGCTTGCGCGACAACCTCCAGCATCGCCTCAACCAATGAACAAGCCACCACCTTAGCCGCTAGCGAAGCGCCCATTGCTGCGCCCCGCCCCAATGTCTTGCTGATCCTGTTTGATGATATGGGCTATGGCCAATTGGGCGTTACCGGTCACAAGATCATCAAGACGCCGAACATCGACAAGCTCGCAAGCGAAGGGATGCTGTTTGCCAGCGGATATGCGGGCAGCACGGTTTGCTCGCCATCGCGCATTTCGCTGATGACGGGCCGCGATTCCTCGCGCCTGCACAGCACGGCCAACACCATTTCCCTGCGCAAGGGTGACAAAACTCTCGCCCATTTGCTCAGCGATGCAGGCTACAAAACGGCGCTATTCGGCAAGTTTGGCATCGGCACGACCTTTGGCGAAACCGATCCAATGACGATGGGCTTTCAGGAATGGAAAGGGTTGCTCCACAATATTCAGGCGCATCGCCAATTCCCGATGTTCCTATTCGAGAATAACAAGATGGTGCCCGTGCCGGATAATCGCGCCGGTGCGCGCGGTGGCTATGCCCAGCGCCTGTTCACCGATGATGCCCTGGAATATCTGGGCGAGCAGGATGGCAAACAGCCGTTCTTCGCTTTCGTCAGCTACACATCGCCCCATTCGGAAATGGCGGCTCCTGAGAAATTCGTCGCGCCTTATCGCGGGAAGTTTCCAGAGACGCCGTATAATGGCCTCAAAGGGCCGACGCCCGATAGCCAGTTCCCCGATTACTACCCACTCGCAATTGATGAGCCTAATGCGGTTCAGGCGGGCATGATTGCCGCACTCGATTCCTATGTCGGCGAATTGGTGGCGAAGCTGGAATAGCAAGGCCTGAAAGACGACACGCTGATCATTATCACGTCGGATAATGGCCCGCACTCAGAGGGCGGCGGCGACCCCACCGGCATCGCGGCGGCTGGCCCGTTTCGCGGGGGCAAGCGTGATTTGACCGAAGGCGGCATTCGCATGCCCTTTATCGCATCTTGGCCCGCGATGATTGAGGCTGGCCGCGTTGAAAATGCGCCTGTGATGTTTGCCGATGTGATGCCCACTCTGGGCGACCTTGCGGGCAAACCCAATGCGGCGGCGGCGATGGGCGCGAATGGCGTATCGCTGGCTAGTATTCTGAAAAATGACGGCGCCGAGCTACCCGAAAGAATGCTCTATTGGGCATTCTCGCGCCAATTGGGTGATCCCAATTCGGGCGTGATCGGTGTGACGCAGCAAGCGGGCCGGATCGGCAATTGGAAAGCGCTGCGGATGAACACCGATGCGCCGGTCCAGCTTTACGATCTGACTAAGGATCCCGGTGAAGCGAATGATGTCGCCGCGAAATATCCAAAGATTGCGGCAGATTTCGCCAAACGCTTTGACGCGGAATTGGAAGAGCAAGCGCGCTACGCTCAATAGCAATAGCGCACTCGGAGTAATGGAAAAGTGCCTTAAGCCAATGCGGCCTGAGGCACGTGATCCATGTCGTCGAATTCCTGGTTCTCGCCGCCCATGGACCAGATGAAGCTATAGGCCCCACTTCCCACACCGCAGTGCATCGACCATGATGGCGAGAGAGCCGCCTCTTCATTAGAGAGAGGCAGCGCTTTCAACTCATCGGGGCGTCCCATGAAGTGGAATACTCGCGCGTCTTCATTGAGGTCAAAATAGAAATAAAACTCCGAGCGGCGATCATGCGTGTGCGGAGGGAATGTGTTCCACACGCTTCCCTCAGCAATGCAGGTAAAGCCCATCACCAGTTGACAGCTTTCGATAATACCGGGGCGAAGCGGCTGAAAAATTGTGCGCTCATTGCACGTTGCTTGCTCACCCAGATCGATCCGGTTGGCCTCGGCCTGCTTCACCAGCTTGCTGGGATAGGCCGTGTGCGCAGGATAGCTGACGAGATAGTAACGCGCAGGGTTCGCCGCATCATTGCTCATAAATCGCACCGCATGCTCGCCGCGCCCAATATAAAGGCTATCGAGCCGCTCCAGCGCGAAAGTTTCTTCGCCCACGCTGATCGTGCCCGATCCGCCAATATTGATCACGCCCACTTCGCGCCGCGCCGTAAAAACCCCACCTCCCAATTCATCGAAAGAGCTGAATTCTAGAGCACTGCCTGTTGGCACGGCGCTGCCCACGATACCGCGATCAATATCGGACAGCGTCAGCATCAACTCGCCTTCACGCATCAGATCATTGACGACAAAGCTGTCGCGCAATTCTTCATTGCGCATGGTGCGATAGCGTTGCTGATCAGCGGCGAATTTACGGTCAAGCATTGCGGAAGGCTCCGAAAAGATAGGCGTTGATTGGTTTTGAATGAATTTGAATTTTCATGCATGTTTATGCATGCTAATCGTCAACTTGAAAAGAGGAGATTGGCGATGGCGTCATACGCATGGGTACTGGGTATTCGCCCGGGTTATGAGGAAGAATATAAGAAACGCCATGACGAGATATGGCCCGAAATGACCGAGGCTTTGCAGCAATCGGGCATTCGCAATTACCACATCTTCAAGCATGGCCTAACGCTGTTCGGCTATTTCGAAACCGATGATTTCGAGGCGACGGCGGCGTTTTTGGCGGACAATCCCGTCAATGCGCGCTGGGCAGAGTATATGGCGCCGATCATGCAGGTCGAAATCGATCCTGCGACGCAATTTCCTTATCTCTTGCCCAAGCAGTTTTCGCACGACTGATCACACACAGCCAGCCGTGCGAACACGGCCTATTCAAACGCAATATCGAAGAGTTGCAGAGCGCTGGAAACGCCGCTCTTCTCCGGTTTACGGTGCCACATCAAGGTGAC
>CAZAIG010000030.1:0-19489 GCA_964485135.1 uncultured Porphyrobacter sp.
GACGATGACGATGCTTCGGAAAACGATGCTTCAGATGATCAGGATTCGGACGAAGAGTCAGAAGATGATGACAGCGATTCAGAAGACAGCGAAGAGTCTGATGAAGACGCAACAAAGAAACGCGGCAAAGGCCGCGGACGCGGCCGGTCGAGAGAACGCGGCCGCAGGCGTCAGGGCGGCAGAGGCGGTCAGAAAGGGCGCGGAAGCCGCTCCAAACAGGTCGATGAAGTGCGCGCAAAACGCATGGCTTTGCGCCGCCGCTATAAAATCCAGGACGTCATCCACCGCCGGCAGGTTCTGCTAGTCCAAGTGGTGAAAGAAGAGCGCGGCAATAAAGGCGCTGCTCTTACCTCTTATCTTAGCCTCGCTGGTCGTTATACGGTTCTGATGCCGAATTCGTCGCATGGCGGCGGGATTAGCCGCAAGATTAACTCTGGCTCAGACCGCAAGCGTTTGAAGCAAGTTGTCTCTGATCTTGGCCTTCCCAAAACAATGGGCCTGATCGTGCGCACCGCAGGCATCACTCGCACCAAAACAGAGATTAAGCGCGATTTCGACTATCTTGCGCGGCTGTGGGACGAGATCCGCCAAAAAACGCTATCATCGACAGCGCCTACGCTGGTGCATTCCGATAGCGATCTGATCAAACGCGCGATACGCGACATTTACAACCGCGAGATCGAAGAGGTCATCGTTGAAGGCGAAGACGGATACAAGTCCGCCAAAAGCTTTATGAAAATGCTGATGCCCAGCCATGCGCGCCGGGTGAAAGCCTATTCCGATCCGGTGCCCTTGTTCCAGCGTTACGGCGCAGAGGATCAATTGCGCGCCATGTATGACCCAGTCGTGCAGCTGAAATCAGGCGGCTATCTGGTCATCAATCCAACCGAGGCGCTTGTCTCGATCGATATCAACTCAGGCCGTTCCACCAAAGAACATGGGATTGAGCAGACCGCAACGGCAACGAACCTTGAGGCTGCGCGCGAGATTGCGCGCCAACTGCGCCTGCGGGATATGGCCGGCCTTGTGGTGATCGACTTCATCGACATGGATTACAATTCCAATGTCCGCAAAGTCGAAAAGACGATGAAAGATGCGCTCAAGAACGACCGAGCGCGGATACAGGTTGGCCGCATCTCCAGCTTTGGCCTGATGGAAATGAGCCGTCAGCGCCTGCGCACCGGAGTGCTCGAAGCCACGACACGTCCTTGCCCGCATTGTGATGGCACAGGCCTTGTTCGCACAGCATCGTCTGCTGGGCTTTCAGCACTGCGCTTGATTGAAGACGAGGCCGCCAAGGGCAAAGGCGCTGTGATCGCGCTTGCAGCCAGCACAGAGGCTGCGTTCTACCTGCTCAATTCCAAACGCGATGATCTGATCGAGATCGAGCAGCGTTATGGCGTCAGCGTTCAGGTTCTGCCAGAAGGTGAAGATGAAGGCGCAAAGATGGCTGTGACCAGCTCTGGTCCGCGCCCTGCTCATGCTCCGAAGTTTGAGCCGATCATCGATGACGACGAAGATGATGATGAGGTTCAGGACTTCGGTGACGAGGAAGAAGATGATCGCCCGAAAAAGCGCCGCCGCCGGCGTGGTGGCCGGGGCCGCAATAAGAACCGCAATCGCAGTGATAATGATGATGGCGACAGTTCGGAGAACAGCGACGAAAACAGCGAAAGCCGCGAGCGTTCCGGTGATGAGGATGGCGAAGATCGTCCAAAGAAACGCCGCCGCCGTGGTGGTCGCCGCCGGCGCAAGAACCGCGATGAAGATGGCGCGCCAGTAGAAGGCGAACTGGCTTCAGAAGAGGCACAAGCTTCTGAAACACCTGAAGCTGATGCCGCTCCGAGCGAAGACGCTCCGGCAGAAACGGAAGAGAAGCCCAAACGCAAACGCGCCCCACGCAAAAAGAAGGTCGAGGAAGAGCCTGCGTCCGATTCTGAGGCTTCAACGCAAGCGCCTGCTGAGGTTGAAGAGAAACCCAAACGCAAACGCACTCCGCGCAAGAAAAAGGCCGAGACTGAAGCAGAGCCTACACCTGAAAGTGATGAAACAGAGGCGGAGGAAAAGCCGAAGCCGAAGCGCAAAGCTGCTCCGCGTAAAAAAGCGGTTTCTAAGACCGCTTCCAAAGCCAAGACTAAAGCAAAAGACAGCGCTGCATCTGCTGCTGAAACCAAGTCAGAAATGAAACCTGACGCTGACGCAGATGCTGGATCAGACGAAGGCGCGACCGAAAAGCCCGCTGCGAAACGCGGCGGTTGGTGGCAGCGTACATTCGGCGATTAACCGAGCGATCGGAAAAGAACGGGGTTTGGGATTACGCGCTCCCACCCCGTTCCTAGCTCAGGCACCTGCTTTTCTGGCGATACCCCACTCATTCCAGCTAGCAAAGCGCGGCGCCTTGGGAAGATAGCCCTGCCCCATTGGCTCCACATCGAACCCTCCACCGCGCAGCGCGGAACCAATCGGACGGGTAAGGTGACAGCCACCAGCGAGCTTTTTCCAGGTCGGCTCGATCCGGTCCTGCCATTTGGCAACATTGGCATCGGGCGCGCGCCCATGCTCAAGGAAGAGGAGCCGTCCGCCGGGTTTTAGAATCCGGCGCATTTCCGACATCACTTGCTGAGGATCATCAACCGAGCAGAGAGTAAAAGTGCAAACGACTGTGTCAAACTGGCCGTTGCCAAAGGGGATCGCTTCGCCAAACGCTTCACGAATGTCGGTCGCCCAACCTTTAGATTCTGCCGTCGCGCGCGCTTGATCAAGCAAGCCGCCGTGTGGATCAATCCCAGCGAAACTGGTGACGGCATCAGTGTCGTAGAATTCTTGGTTAAGGCCGCCCCCGCACCCGAGTTCAAAAACCGATCCCTTGGCCAATGGCACAAGCTGGCTGCGGCGCTTCATAATCTGCCCCTGCCCACAGGCATAGGTGATCAATTTGGGCATAACTTTCGCATCATACCAACTGGCTAGTCCCACTGGCATCCCTCCCAAGACTGGCAATCAAGAGAAGTAAGCTATCACATGATGGGCCGTGCGCAACATACTCGCGCGCGCAGATTCGGTTTGGCGACAGCAATTATTGCGACTGTGCCCTGAGTGCCTCAGCCACTTGAGTAAATTTGCCGCGCAAATCTGCACCCAGTTTCTCAGCGTCCATGGAAGCCCAACGCGCAATCTGCGGCATCGAAAGCCCAATCCTAAGCGTGCCCGCCCATATGCCATCGGCGCGGACGGATTTGACCGATTGTCCAAGCCGCAGTCCGTCCGCTGCCATTGCTTTGTGTACCGCCTGCGCTTCATCAAATGTGCGCATGTTTTTCATGCTGGAGACATCAAGAGTAATTAACGATTGCATTTCGATCGGATGCTCACGCATTTCGCTGCGTTCTCCAGGTGGGTGCGGCTCTACCAGCGACAAGCCTAACGGTTCCATCACCTCGCTTGCAACACCGCGCCGAAACGCAGCGATGATGTGACCGACCCGTGACGGATCGAGCGCTGAAAAACGCTCCAACTCATAGATTGAACTGGAGAGACGCAGCGCTAACCCCATGTTGGCGCTATCCTGCAATGCATCCGCGCCCGGCCACCGCACCGGCCATTCTGCGCGCCGAAAAATCTGCTTAAAGCCGTGAGGGATGGGTGGAGCCTTCGCCATCAAAGCGGGCGGGATAATCACGAACCCATTGAACGGAGGGCCGCCCATAAATTTTGATCCGGTTAGGAAAACCATGGCATCGCGCTGCAAATAATCCTGCACAGCCTTTGGCGTGATGCGCGCCTGACATGCATCAATAACTAGGCTCAAACGGCTGCTATATTCGCTGCGCAACGCGTCAATATCGTCGAGAGACGGCAGGATCAGCCCAGTCTTTGAACCATGCACAACATGCAGCAGCACTTGTCGCCCGTCGATGGCAGCCACCCCCATCTCTACCGCGATTTGTTCACAAATTTGCGCGCTTGTCTGCACTTGCCCTTTGAGGCAGCGCAGCGGAATGTCGGCCAGCGAGATTTCGCCTAAACCCGCAACAGGCTGCTTAGGTTCAACCGTTATGCCAAGCGCGGTTTCTTTTGCAAAATAGCGACCATGGGCAGAATGAATGCATCCGCTTCCCACTTCATCCGCGCCTAGCAAAATGTTGTGGACGCCCGCCTTTGACTGGCCCGCCGCAAAATATAGCGCGACGTATTCGAGATCCGTGCCCGATGGTGCAAAGACGATACCAACATCCTTGTCGAGTCCGTAGGCTGTCCTGATCCGCCCGCGCAAATCCTCCAACGCCGCGCTGTAATCATCGGGCACGCCCGTGCGGCGCAGATAGGTGAATGCATCGATGGAAATATCGTTGGCCGTTGAGGAAGCAAAAGCCGTGACATCGCGCGGATAGGGGGCGGAAAGATATTTGTTGAGGCCTGTTTCCGGATCGAGCGCAATGCGAGCATCTCCTCCGCTAGACAGCAAATAGATCAGTTCGCGCGACAAAGCGTCGTCGACAAACCCATGTGCAGGCTTAGCGAGCCGTACATCGGCAATAGGCATCGGCGGACCCTTCACGTTTTCGCCTTTCGAGCGCGACCCTTCGAAGTGCGTTCCTTCAAAGAACATCGTTGTCTTTTTTCTGATTGTGTCCTTATAGCCCGCGCGACGATCAGAAAAGGCTCATGCGCATTGGCAACCCCGCTTACCCCGTTAAAAATTGATGCAGCGACCCGAAAACGGGTCAAACTGTTGTTCATCGCAAAGAACGCTTTGTGGGAAGGCGAGCTGCACCCAGAGGACGGCAATCACGCGCTCTATCACCGCGAAATGCGCAATGTTCTGGAGGGGTTGGGCCTTAACCTAACCATTAGCGAAAGTTTTGAGATTCTCTTCGATAAACCGGATGTGGATTTCGTTTTCCCGCTGCTCAACCGCGCAGGTTTCTTCAATTCTGAAATGCTGATGCCGCTTTTGTGCGAGCGCGCGGGTATCCCCTATCTCGGCGCAAGCCCGATATTGCGCGGACTTTCGGATGATAAGCATCTCGCCAAACGCGCAGCGGTGGAAGCAGGGGTGCCAACGGCACCTTGGGCTATCTACCGAAAGGGCGCGCCAATTGACGAAGCGAAATGCCCAAAAGCAGAACGCTATGTGATCAAGCCCAATGCATCATCGGCGAGTTGGGGCGTTGGCGATGCGAGCGATTGGGCAGGCGTAGTGGATGCAGTTCAGCGTATTCACAATGATGCAGCCAATGGCGGTCAGGATGCGATTGTCGAGCCGTTTCTAGATGGCAGCGATGTCGAAGTGCCGGTCATCACTATCAATGGTCAGCCGCAAATCCTCCCTATGATGATTTTCCGCCAAGCGGACCCTTCGCATCTGCGCACCTATCAGGAGAAGCGCGATCTGGTCGACCGCAGCCAGAAGTACTCGCTCGACCCGTTTGATAACCCGGAAATGGTGGCAAAGATTGATGCGCTTACCCGCAAGGCTTGGGAAGAATACCGCCCTTTCGATTATGGCCGGTTTGAGTTCCGCGTTGATGAAAAGACAGGCGAAATCACTTTCCTTGAGCTTAATCTCAATTGCAATCTGTGGTCGCAAAAAGTCTTTGGCCGCGCAGCTAAACTTGCTGGATGGACACAAGAAGAGCTGATTGAAACAATCCTAGCCGAAGGGCTGCGGCGGCACGGATTAATGGGCTGAAGACCGCGCCTCTTATACCCAGACAGGGTCAATCGATCCGGTAATCTAGGACAGTGAACCGCGCCGGCCCGCTTGCATACACGCCGTGTCCGCGCCCTCCCGCGCCGCCAAATGTAAAGCCAACTTTTGCTGTTTGACGCAGCGCCTTCCTATACGCCCCGGGCAGTGTATGCGCATTGCCGCCCATCATAGCGACCCACGGTTCATCCAATGCAATCGATACTGTGTGCGTGCCCGGCTTAAGCGGCATCACACGGTTGCCCGGCGAATACCACCGATGATGCGGAGTGCGCCGTGTCCAGCGGTCGCCTGCGCGCTGAAAATACAGCGACAGAGTTGCCTGCCTGCTGGGCCTTTCTTGCGGAAAAAACCGCGTACCGGGCGCCGCATCGATCCGGTAGCGTAAAGTGATCCGCTTCGCACCTTCTAAAGAGCGTACCGGAACCGTCACATAGTGGACATGGCCGCTCGCCCGATTGGGATAGGGAAAATCAAATGCTGGCCCATCGCGGGTCTCAAACATGGTGAGCGGCATATTGACCGAGTAATTGCGTCCCCTAATGAACGGTCCAATCGACCACTGCGATGCGGCTGGGCCGTCTGCCCGCGCAGGCGCGGTAGGGGAGAAGTGCAAGGCGGCAATCAATGCCGCCGCAATTACAAAAGGTCTGAACATAAAACCGAGATAGCAAGACCTTGATTGCAAGGCCCTGAACACACGGGACAATTACCAGTCAGCCTGCCCCGGCTATGCGGGGACTTCCTGAGCTTTCCAATCAAACACTTTGCCCGACTGATCGGGCCCTGCTGAGAGCATTATATCAAGCAAAGCGCTCGCTGATTGCTGCGGCTCAAGCAATTGTCCATCGGGCAGCCCTTTCTGAAAGGGCTGAGACAACGCCGTATCCACCGTACCCGGATGCAATCCCAGAACCACCGACTGCGCATGGGTGCGCGCGAGCTCAATTGCGAAGTTTTTCAGCAGCATATTGAGCGCGGCTTTGGACGCGCGGTAAGAATGCCAGCCCCCCAGCCCATTGTCCGAAATGCTCCCGACACGCGCCGACAATGCCGCAAAGACGCAGCGCTGATCACGCGCGAACAGCGGCAGCATATGCTTGGCGATCAGTGCTGGACCGATCGTATTGAGCGCAAGCATTTCGGCCATCGCCGCGCCGTCCATGCGTTTGTATGTTCGCTCTGGCCCTGTGCCGTCTGACAAGGTGAGAACACCGCTTGCAACCACGACAAGCTGCGGCGGATCATCACGCATTATTTCGGCCGCAGCTGCAATTCTACCTTCTTCCGTTAGATCGAAGGCAAATGGGACTGCGCCCAGCACCTCTGCACCGCTGCGTGACCCAGCGTATACCCGCTTTGCCCCGCGCTCCAACAATTCGGCAACCATCGCGCCGCCAATCCCGCCGCTCGTGCCAAAAATCGCGGCGGATTGCGGTAACTCGTGCGGTTTTCCTACTGGATCACTCAATGGTAAAGGCTCCTTTATGGCCTGTGCAGTTCATCAAAATTTCCCCGCCATTTGAGCCGATTTGGAGAGCGCGGCTTTTTCTTTCTTTGTACAGTGTCCCAACTGTCCCCAACACGGCAATGCAAAAGAGCGCGTGTGGCGATGTAAAGCGAGCAACCGCCCTACCAAATTGTTCAACATGCTGCGCCTTGCCCTGCGCGTTCAAGCCGCTAAATAGAACTTTCGGAAATTACAGGATCACTACGCCCATGGCTACCTTCACTCTCCCTAAGAATTCCAAGATTTCTCAGAAAGGCAATGTCCACAAGGCGGACGGCGCGGGTGCGGTGAAGAAGTTCAAGGTTTACCGGTTTGATCCTGATAGCGGCGAAAACCCGCGCTATGACACGTATGAAATTGATACCGAGCAATGCGGCCCGATGGTTCTGGATGCTCTGTTCAAAATTAAGAACGAAACCGATCCGACGCTGACATTCCGCCGTTCCTGCCGCGAGGGGATTTGCGGTTCCTGCGCGATGAATATGAACGGTAAGAACGGGCTAGCCTGCACAACGTCTATCGAAGATTTAAAGGGCGAGGTACGCATCACTCCCCTGCCCCATATGGATGTAATCAAAGATCTGGTTCCTGACTTCACGCATTTCTACGCGCAATATGCATCGATCCGCCCTTGGCTTCAGACAGTGTCGACCACGCCATCGGGCAAAGAACGCTTGCAATCACCAAAGCAGCGCGAGCAATTGGACGGCCTGTATGAGTGCATCCTTTGCGCATGTTGCTCCACATCTTGCCCGTCTTACTGGTGGAATTCTGACAAATTCCTTGGCCCGGCAATCCTGCTTCAGGCCTACCGCTGGCTGGCCGATAGCCGCGATGAAATGACGGGTGAGCGCCTTAATGAGCTGGAAGATCCATTCCGCCTTTACCGTTGTCACACAATCATGAATTGCGCGAATGTCTGCCCGAAAGGCTTGTCTCCTGCGAAGGCGATTGCTGAAACGAAGAAGATGATGGCAGAACGCCAAATCTAACGCATTGGGAAACGGCGGCGTGGCTTTCAAAGATGATGTGTTTGAACACGCCCCTGATCCAGCCAATCCGGGCTGGAATCACTGGAACTTAAAAGACGAGACACTGTTTAATGGCGCGGTTATGGGCAAGCTCATCACTCGCCGAGAAGAGACTGCAGCAGGTGTTTTTTGCCGCCTGCGCATGTTTCCAGAGCGCAAACACCTCAACCTTCAAGAAGTCGTGCATGGCGCGATTACGCAGTCGCTCATCGACATCTCGCTCTTCACCTGCATGCATGTATTGGGCACTGGCAATGCAGGCCCATCGGTCACGCTAGAAATCTCCACCCAGTTTATCGGTGCGGGCAAAGCGGATGAGCCGCTGGATGCTGTTACGCAGATTATGCGCGAAACGGGCAAGCTTGTGTTTGTGCGCGGAACCGTGGAGCAGACCGATCACACGGTTGCGGCATTTTCCGGTATCGTGCGCAAATTTACTGCTCTTCCGCCGTCAAAATGAGCGGGATCACGGCCCGCTATGAAGCGCTGATTGCAGCGGGCGAATTGCAAGCAGATGCGGATCAACGCAGCGCAGTGGAGCATCTAGCGCAGCTGCAAATGGCTTTGGAGAAACCGCGAAAAGCAGGCTTCTTCGCGCGGCTCATCGGCAGCGAGACGCAGGCTCCGCGCGGCATATATATGTGGGGCGGCGTGGGGCGCGGTAAGTCGATGCTGATGGATCTGTTCCACGAAACACTTGGCATTGCGGCCAAGCGCCGCGTGCATTTCCATGCCTTTATGCAAGAGGTTCATTCACTGCTACGTGAAGAGCGCAAGAAAGAGAGCGGCGATCCGATCCCGCCGGTCGCGGCAGCACTGGGGCGCGAGCTCGACTGCCTCAACTTCGATGAGATGGTCGTAACCAATTCAGCCGATGCGATGATTATGAGCCGCCTGTTCCGCGCGCTGATAGTGGATGAAGGCGTGGCGATCGTCACAACCAGCAACCGCCCGCCGTCAGACCTTTATAAAGACGGGCTGAACCGCGAGCATTTCCTGCCTTTCATCGACTTGATTGGAGAAAGGTTGGAAGTCCTGCCGCTCAATGGTCCGCTCGACTACAGGCTCGACCGCTTGGGCGACATTGACAGCTGGCACACTCCCATTGGCGAAGCGGCAACAGCGCAAGTGCGCGAGGCGTTCTTCCGCCTCACTGATTACGCGCCGGAGGATGCCGACAATGTGCCATCGCAGAAGCTCGCTGTGGGCACCGGACGAACATTGCATGTGCCCAAGAGCTTAAAAGGCGTGGGCGTCTTCTCGTTCAAGAAGCTTTGCAAAGAGGCTCGCGGCGCGCCCGACTACCTTGCGATTGCGCGCGCATTTCACACTGTCATCCTCGTTGGCGTTCCGCAGATGAATAAGGATATGCGCAATGAAGCAGCGCGCTTTGTAACGCTAGTCGATGCGCTTTACGAACACCGCGTCAAACTGTTCGTCACCGCCGAAGCTGAGCCAGAGGCGCTATATCCAGCAGGTGATGGTGCATTTGAATTTGAGCGGACTGTTAGCCGTTTGATGGAAATGCAAAGCACCGATTACATGGCACTGGGCCACGGAGCGCAAAGCGCAGAGCTAGCCTGAGATGCCCAGCTGATCAAAACTCTTCTCCAGCATAATAAGCTGCCACAAAAGCCGAGAATTATCCGCCCTACCCGCGATATGCGCCTCTGCTGCATCGGCCAAAGCCGCGCTGTCGAAGAAACCAGTTCCAACCAGTGTCTGACTGTGTGCAACCGCGCGCGCTTGCTTTGCCAAAGGACCGCGCAGCCACTGCGCAATCGGGGTCACAAAACCCTGCTTCTGACGGTATAGGATGTTGTCAGGCAGGTAGCGTTCCATGCTCTTCTTCAGCAAGTATTTGCCTTGGCTGCCCTTAACCCGAAACTTCTCGGGCAAGGTCGCTGCAAATTCGATCAGGCGGTGATCAAGCAATGGCTCACGCGCTTCCAAACTCACCGCCATGCTGGTCCGATCAACCTTGGTCAGGATGTCGCCGGGCAGCCAGAATTTAAGGTCGGCATATTGCGCCCGGTCCAGACCGCTTCGCGCAGGAGCCCCCGCCATCAGCGTTGTCAGCTCATCCTCAGCCGTATAGCCAGCCAGAGCTGTACGCGATGGATCGGCATAGATTGCGCTGCGCTGATCAGGCGTTAGCACCGAAAGGCCGCGCGCATAGCCTGCGTTCCCATCACCCGCCAACGCTAGCAAGGTCGACTTTGCACGCAGCGGACGCGGGGCCCAATCAGCCTTGGGCCATATCCGTCCAAGCGATCCGAAAACCGTCTTGCGAAGGCCCGCCGGAAGCAGCGAACGCGCGCGCTCTTCATGCGCGTGGAACACTTGGCGGCGATATCCGGCAAAGGCTTCATCAGCGCCGTCTCCCGACAGCGCCACGGTCACATTCTCACGCGCCAAGGCGCACACCCGCCATGTTGGCAGAGCGGATGCATCAGCAAACGGCTCATCAAACATGCCTGCCAGAGTATCGATCGCACCAAAATCATCATTGCCAACGATCCGTGCGCGATGGTCCGTTTTGAACAAAGCAGCGACTTGCTCGGCATAGGATGTTTCATCCACCGCGCCGACATCAAAGCCGATGGAGCACGTCTGCACCGGCGCCTCTGAAGCCTCGGCCATCATCGCCACAACGCTAGAGCTGTCCACACCGCCCGAAAGGAACGCGCCCAATGGCACATCGGCCACCATCCGGCTGCGCACAGCCTCCCGCATCAGGTTCACAAGCTCTGCCGATAGATCCGCTTCGCTACCCCCACGCCGTTCAGAAAAATCTACGTCCCACCACTGCTTAGACTGCGAAAGTTCCTTACCCTGCGCATGCAGCATAAAATGCCCCGCGGGCAGCTTGCGCACACCCTGTAGAATGGAGCGCGTATCGGGAACATACCCCCACGCCAGATAATCATCGACAGCCTGGGCATCGACACGCCGTTTGAGCAGCGGATGCGCGAGCAGACCTTTTAGTTCAGAGGCAAAGGCAAGGCTGCCGTCCGACAGCTCGGCGAGAAACAGCGGCTTCACGCCGAGCCGGTCGCGCGCCAAAAACAGCTCGCGCTTTTCCCGGTCAAACAGCGCGAACACGAACATTCCATCAAGCCGCGAAAGGCAGTCCACGCCCCACCGCTGATAGGCAGCGAGGATAACCTCGGTATCGCCATCTGTCTGGAATTGGACGCCCTCGCCTTGAAGTTCGCGACGCAGTTCGCGGTAGTTGTAAATCTCTCCGTTAAAGCTGATGACCGCGCGCTGATCGGCGGAATGCATCGGCTGCGGAGAGCCTTCTAAATCGATGATAGACAGGCGGCGATGGCCCAGCGCAATCCCTTGGTCGGTCCACACGCCAGAACCATCAGGGCCGCGATGGACCAGCGCATCGCACATTCGCTCTACCCTGCGCGGATCAACCGGCTTGGGCGTTTTCCCATGAAAGATACCGGCAATACCGCACATGGGCGCTGCCCTAAACGACTGGAGCCGCGGCGTAAATCGCTACCATCGCAAAACCGACGACCAGCGCGAATACGGCAAGCAAAGCAGCATTCGCTGATCCGCTGCGTGCCTCCAAAGCAGCAAGCCATTGCATCTGCCTCAGCTCGTCTACGGAATATCCGGCATCCTCCGGCTCACGGTCGAAAAAGCGGAACGCACCGCCAAGGACAATTGCCATCACTATCGCGAAGAACACCCAACCATAGATGATGTGGTCAAAGCCCTCGGCGAACTCGACGCCCTGGCTTTGCGCGATGTAGATCGTGCTCCAAGCGCGCAGGCCATTGGCGATGATCGGCACGACGAAGCAAGCGACCATAAAGATCGTGCGGCTCTTCCACCTTTGAAATGAGGTAAAGGACACAAAGAGACCCAGTGTCATCATCGCCACGAGGAATTTCACGCCAGAGCATTCCTCTGCGACAATGAAGAGGCCGACAGGCGTGTGGATATAGATATCCTCATACACCGCCTCAACGCCGCTAAATTTGGTCATCGCAATCGCGATTTCAGCTGTGATCGATTGCAGAAACGGGATCACTTCATCCCCGAACGGCACGAGTACGCTGAGCATGCCCACCGGCAGCAAGAGATAGGCTAAAATGCGGGGACCGAGGAAAGTGAGAACGCTCGCCTGAAACGCACCGACTGTTCCAATCTGCGCGATCAGATTGATGTCAAGCGTTTTGCCAACAAGCCAAACACATAGCGCGGCCGCCATGAATGCGACACCCGGTGCCCAATGCGCAGGCTTTAACTGCTGCAGACCTTCGCGGCGCAGATAGATTAACCATGCGATCACAGGCGGGATCAGCAGAATGTGGTTATAGGTGTCGATATTCCACCATTGATGGAACATCTGTCCCCATTGCTGTGCCGTTAGTATAAAGATCGCCGCCCATGCCAAAGCGAGCTGGGCAAGGGGCATTCGCCAGTCCCGCGGCAACTTAGCGATTAGGCTGGTATCGCGCAGTTCTTTTTGAAAGGCTTCAGGCTGCATCGCGCGCTGTGCCTTTTGCTTTCAGCTTGGCATCGCCGTTCACTATTTCGGCCAGAGGTGCCAACATGGCTTCCCAGCTTTGCGTCTTGAAAACATGCGCACGGGCCGCTTTGCCCACCGCCTCTGCGCGCTGCGGCGACTGCGCGAAATGCACCAAATGTGCTGCGAGCGCAGCGTCGCTTGATCCGATCGCGAAATGCGCGCCATCTTGGGCATCTATGCCAGTCGCAGCTTCAAGGGAGAGCACAACCGCGCACTCCATAGCCATTGCCTCAAGCACTTTGTTCTGCACACCGCGCGCAATGGTAAGCGGCGCGACAACGGCAGTGGCAGAGCGAAGGAAAGGCCTCACATCGGGCACTTCGCCCCAAACGCGAACGCCGTCTTTGCCATCTCTCGCCGAGAGTTCAGCGACCGGAGCGCGTCCGACAACGTGGAACATCGCTTGCGGTATTTCGGCGCGAACAGCGGGAAGGATATGATCCATCATTCGCAGGCAAGCGGCGATATTGGGTTGGTAGTCCATTTGACCGGTGAAGACGAAATGTGGTCCTTCTCCACCCATTTCAGGATGCAGATCAGTCGCTCCCGGATCAAAGAACGCGCAGTCAATCCCATTGCCAATGGCGCGGATATCACCTGCATTGGGATTGCGGAGACGCGAGCGAAGGAGCTGAGCCTCTGCATCTGTGATCAGCGTGGTGACGTTGGCGCGCGCAACCAATTTCTCTTCTACTTCGCGCAGCACACGTCCCTCGCGGGTATCGACCCAATTGCGCGGGAAACTGCCACCTTCACCATATGCATCGAACTTGGCCGAATCGACGTCGCACAAATCGATGACAACGCGCCCCTGGAAATCATCGGGCACATACTGCCCCATCTGCCCAGAGAAAATGACGATAGCGCTGATGTCATGATCATGGATCGTCTGCCCCACCCAATCGGTAAGTTTGCTGTGGTGGAAAGCGGTAAGGCTTACCGGTTTGCCCAACAGCACAGCCTCAACCCCGGCGAGAGGCAGAGGTTTGGTACGCGGGATCAGAGCATAGCTTGCAGCCACTTCTGCTAACTCACTTTCAGCCCTGCGATCCTCTTCGCTTTCTGAAAAGCAGCCAACATGCACGGGTGCAAGCTTCGCCAAAGCTCTAAGCAAATGATGCGCCCGGATTTTGTCGCCGCGATTGGGCGGAAACGGGATTCTGTGCGCAAGGAAAAGGATGCCCCCCATCTGGTCTGCCCCTATGCCAGACCGCGCGCGATCACCGGACCAATGCGATTGGCGATGCCCAACGGCAGCTTCTTCCAAAGCTCAATCTTCTTGGCATAGGCGCTATCTGTTGGATCGACATTGCGCGCCGCAGAAGGATTTGCTGACCACGATCCATAGACCATGGGTTCAGGCTCAAAGCCCCAATTCTTCTTATACCGATAAGGTCCACTACCAGTTTTCGAACGGCCAAAGTCGAACTTTTTCATCCCGCGCTTCCGGGCATGCAGCATCAATTCGTAATACATCCGCTCATTGGCCTTTAGGCCGCGTGCTGCAAACAATCCGCCACCCCAATAGGGCATCACAGTTCCCTCATGATAGAAGGACAGCACAGAGGCGATTGCATCGCCTTTATGGCGCACGGTCAAAATGTCGGCGTCCGGGAACGCATCAAGCATCGCGTCAAACAAACCGCGCGGGAACACTGGCGTGCCCAGATTGCGGACGCTTTCAGCGTATACGCTGTAATGCGCGGCGCGGTCCGCTTCGCTGCGGCCAACACCAATTTCAAGATCAGCGGCAAGGCTCTTGCGAACATCCGCGCGCTGTTTGCGCGGCACGGCCAAAAGCTGCGCTTCATCATCTTCAGCAAGATCGGCGATGAAATTGGCGTGGCTTTCCTCGGTCACGTCCCAACCTGCCGGGATCACTCCTCCGCGCAGTTCCACGCTCGCGCAAGCAGAACGGATCGCCATTTCACTCGCGGCCAGCCCCAATGCCTCTGCCACCGCTTGGTCTTCACTCAATACGCCGCCACCTACACCAAAGCCAGATGAAACAAGCGCGCGGCCAAAGATATGGCTATGCACTTCGCTCAGCGGGAGCCAGCCAATGATCACGCCCATGCGCTCTGCGATCAGTCCGGTGGCCTTGTGCCCGCAGGCCGTTTCGACAGCATTAAGCCAAGACGGGCGCTGGAAAAGGCTGCCACCCATTTCGGCAACATAGGCTTCGATGCGATCTGCTTGCGCTTGCGCGCTGCAATCGGCGATCGCAATTTCTAAAGTGGGATGCGGAAAAGGCGCGTTCATGCCTTCACCTCTTGGTCCCAAAACTCGGCACGTACGGCCTCGCGTTCGGCAATTTCATCCATCCGACCAAAGGCAAAATCAGTGATCAGATCACTGAGTTTACCGGCCATCTTATCAAGATTGGTGTAGTGACGCAGCTTTGAACGCATCGGCGCGTTGTCTACGCGCGGCTGATCCGGATCCACTTCCCACGGATGGAAATAGAATATCGCTGGCCGACCCTCTTTCTCGTTCACCTGACGGATGGCCCAACGCGAAAACGCATAGGGCAGCACACGGAAAAACCCGCCGCCGCCTGCTGCCATGCGCCGTCCGCCTACTACAGCCGTGGTGACTGGAATCTCGATCAGATCGCTTCCTCGGACTGGCATGAAAGCAAACCGCGGAGCCTCTGGCCAACCATAGTGATCATGCACAACTGGCGCGACGCTGGATGAATATGCGTAACCCGCCTCTGCCAAAACATCGAAAGCCCAAGGTGTACGCGGATCGATGGAGAAGCTTGGCGCGCGATAGCCTTTAATGGCCGCGCCTGTTGCATCTTCTAAGATGGCCTGCGCCTTCGCCAAATCAGCAGCGAACTCTTCACGAGTGAAGTTGAAAACCCGCGCATGATCATAGCCGTGACTGGCAATCTCATGCCCTTCATCGGCAATGCGTTTGATCAAAGCAGGGTTGCGCTCTGCCACCCAGCCCAATGTGAAGAATGTGCCCTTCGCGTCCACTTTTGCAAACAGATCAAGGATCCGCGCAACATTGTCTTCAACGCGCAATTTCAGACCATCCCAATCGGCACGGTCAATTACGGTTTCAAAAGCTCCCACCTGAAACCAATCCTCAACATCGACCGATAAGCCATTGACGAGCGATTGGTTTAAGCGAGCCTCTGGAAAGGCGCTGGGCGCGTTCATTAGGCAGCCTCGCGCTGGTTCTCTTCTTCGAACCACTCAACAAGCAGAGTGAGAACATGGCGCACCGATGCTTCCTGATCATCAAGACGTTGGGTCATCTCAGCCAGCGCTTGTTTTAGGTCACCATCCATCGACATAGCCGGGAGCGTTGCTGCAGTAGATGTCTCGGCTGGTTCTGCATTTTGCGCGCCTTGCTCAGCATCCAGAACCATTTCAGCGCACACATCATCGAGCATTTTGACGGTAAAGCCTGCACGCTCTTCGATCGAACCGAGCAAGAGAAGGCGGTTCATCACTTGGTTGATACGGCGCGGAATGCCGCCGGTGGCATTGTATAGCTCTGAATACACATCTTCGGTGATTTCAGGATTGCCTTTCCAGCCCACCATTTCTAGGCGGTAACGAACATATTCCTCGACCTCATCCTCTTCCAAAGCAGAAAGGTGATGCGACGCGATGACGCGCTGGCGCAATTGCTCCAGATCCTCGTGCTCTGCCACCAGCTTGCGGAATTCTGGTTGGCCCAAAAGCAAGGTTTGCAACAAAGGATGCGAGCCAAGCTGGAAATTCGACAGCATCCGCAGCTCTTCCAAAGCTGCGATGTCGAGGTTCTGACACTCATCGACTACCAGCAGACAGCGACGACCTTCGCGTGCCTCATCCTGAAGGAATAGCTCAATCGCGCCCAAAGCCGCAGCTTTATCGCGTCCTTCCACTTCAAGCCCAAAGCTTTGAGCAATAACGTGGATTAGTTCTTCGCTATCCAATGCACTTGTGACTACTTTGCCGACGGTTAGCTGCGCTGGATCAACCTTTTCGGTGAGATGCGCGACAAGCGTGGATTTACCCGCGCCAACCTCGCCCGTTACGATCATGAAGCCTTCACCCTGTGACAGACCATAGCCGAGATAGGACAGAGCCTTTTTATGGCTGGTGCTTTCGTAGTAGAAATCAGGATCAGGGGTTAGCTGAAACGGACGCCCGGTTAGGCCGTAAAATTGCTCATACATGCTTAGTGCCTTTCCAGAAGATCAGAAGTCGTAGCGAAGGCCGACAAGGCCGCTCGCGGTGGTGATGTCTTCTGCCGAAATATCGGAGTCGAAGTGGTCAAGCGATACTGCAGCGCGGGCCGACAGACGCGGGAAAATTGTGCGGTTGTAAGCAGCAGAGCCGCCCACTGCCGTCACAGCTTGACCGCCATTGGTCTCTGTTTCGAACCGGTTGCCATATGCGTTAAGCGCAAAACCTGCATTGCGGCCGATTGAGCCAGAGAGCGCAGTCGAAACGTAGTAGCTTTCATCAACCAGACCGTTTGCAGCAGCCAGAACAGTGTTCTCGCCTGCGATAAACTTGCGGCGATCATAGCCAGCAGCAATCGTTGCATTCAGGCTACGGCCCAATTGACGCGAATAGCTGGCCTGGACACCGCGGCTACGGAATACGGCTGAACGGACCGAACCGAGCGCTCCGCCGACGCAGCTTGCGCCGCTTTCGCCAGAGACACAGCCGTTAAAGTCGCCCGTCAGCGCGTTACGAGCCGCCGAGAAATCGGTTGGCAAAGCAGCAAGCGAGTTGGTCAGCGTACCGCCAAAACCTTGCACCCCGTCATAAACAGATAGGTTGACCGACGAACGGTTGCTCGGAGCGTAGGCAAAGCTGCCGTAATATGTTGTCGAATCGTAACGGCGGCCAACGGTCGCAGACAATGCCGTTCGGCTCGACGGACGCCATACTGCGCCCACATCCCAGATGATGCCATCAACATCATAGGCCAGCTGACGCGGCTGAGAACGGTCTGTCACGAACCGGCCATTGTCGTCGATCACCGGATTACCATCGACATCGAACAAAGCATCGCGGCTAGAGACTTCTACATCTTCATAACCAACACCGCCCACCAATTGTAGGACATCTGTTACCGGCACAGTAACATCAGCGCGGACATTCGCATCGCGCACACGCTGATCCAGGTTGGAGATATCCTCTTGATAGATACCGCCGCCAATACCGATGCCCACTGGCAGAGCTTCGCCAGCCCGTGTCGCAGCACGCAGATTGGCTTGGTAGGTTACACTGTCATCAAAAACATCAAGGCGATCTGCTCCGCCAGCAGCGGTTGCAACGTCCGCCTGTGTTTCAACTTTGGTATACCCAACCCGAGCAAGGCCATTGATGTAAACATCGCCTGCACGCGCAGCGATATTCGGTCCTGCATAGCCTGAGTAGATCTGGCTTTCAGACCCTTGGCTAACGAGCGGATTCACGGTGCTTGCACCGCTACCATCGACATTTGTGCGGCTCGCAAGCGCGCCTGCTTCGAATGTCAAAGCATTGGGAACGATGGTCGCATAACCGCGCGCAACACCGCTGATTGTGTCGGTATCGAGCGTGTTGTCGCCATAGCCGATATTGCGCTCGTAGCGCAGCGAAACCGAACCGCCGTTGTTTCGGCCAGTGATCGTTGTATCGATCCCTGCTGCAAGCTGGGTGTAGGTCAACACTTCATCACCGGGCGAAAGTTCCGCGACAAGGATCTGCGAAACCTCAATATACGGTGACACCTGAACATTGCGGCCATCAGAAGATTGACTCTGACCTTGATCCTGCGCTGCGGCAGGCACAGCCATGAGCAGTGCGATCAACGGCAGGCTAGTGGTGTATTTCAAACGCATAGTCTTACTCCCCGTAAACGCCGTAGGAACCAAAGTTCCGACCGCTTGGGCTAAATTGCGCTGCGTTCAGCAGCAGTTTGATATCAGGACAGGCGGAAAGCAGTTGGAAAGCATCCTCCAACGCGCTGCGCCCAGTGTCATCAGCGCGGGCCACCAAGACCGCTTGACCGACATGTTTCGCCAGTTCTGCCGCAGGCGATGCAGCAAGAGCAGGCGGTGTATCGAAAATGACGATCCGGTCCGGTGCACTTTCGGTTAAACGAGCCAGTACATCGCGGGTGCGCGCACTGGCGAGATATTCTGCATCCGAAGTGGTGCGATTTCCGGCAGGAAGGACGAACAGACCGTCAATATCGGTCCGCATCACCAGACTTTCAGGTTTGGTCGTTTTGTCGGAAAGTGCATCCATAAAGCCGCGCTCAGCTTCCAACCCCAAAGTCTCCATCACAGATGGGCTTGGGAAATCGGCATCGACCAGCAGAACTTCGATATCGCGTTCCGCCGCCAAAGCGAGCGCAAGATTGACCGCGCAATAGGTTTTGCCCTCGCCAGAATGCGGTGAGCAGACCAACATACGCCGGGCAATTGCTGTGCCAGCCTCGCGCGCATCGCTTAGCAATTGGCGCTTAACGATGCGGAATTCTTCGAGTAGGCCAGTTACCGGTCCATCGGGCACAATCATGCCCTGATCTTCCAAATGCTGGCGATCAATTGCATGCACTTTGCCGCCGAAGGCTACGTCTTCGCGAACGGGCTCTGGTTGAACTTTTGGTTCGGGTCCCGCAATTGGCGCTGAAACAGGTGCTGCCTCAGCAAGATGGTCTGGCTCGCTCCGACC
>CAZAIG010000031.1:0-19415 GCA_964485135.1 uncultured Porphyrobacter sp.
TGCCCGAGGTTGAAAAGCTGATGAGCGGCGATGGATCAGGCCGCGTGCAGAGGTAGTTATGATCGTGATCCAATGAGGCATGGATACGCTCGGCAGATAGCACTACAATATTGTGATGCTACCAGCCCGTGCGGCGCCCTTGCGGATTTTCCCTACTCCAGCGGTTTATCATCATCAAAACGCCAATACAGATCATGACGGTCATCATCGATGATCCGCCATGACTCATCCACGGCAGGGGTATGCCCACGACCGGTGCGAGGCCCATGACCATCATCAAGTTCACAGCGGCATAGAAAAATATGGTAGCAGTTACGCCCATGGCTGCTAATTGAGCGAAGCGGTCTTTTGACTTGCGGGCCACTCTAAGTCCCCAACTCAGGATCAAAGCGAAAGCGCCAAGTACAAATATCCCGCCGATCAGGCCCCATTCCTCTGCCATGGTCGAGAAGACAAAATCGGTATGCGGTTCGGGTAAATAGTCGAGTTGGCTTTGCGAACCTTCGTTAAAGCCTTTGCCGGTTAACCCGCCCGATCCAATCGCGATCTTTGATTGCGTGATGTGATAGCCAGAGCCGAGCGGATCACTCTCTGGATCGAGAAAAGTTGTAACGCGACGCTGCTGATAGGGCTGCAATGCAAAGAAATAGGCGAGCGGAATAGCAGCGGCTGTGGCAGCCCCTGCGGTTACAAACCAGCGCAGTGGCAGACCTGCGACCAGCATGACGACCCCGCCGCCAAATCCGATAGCCAATGCGGTGCCCAAATCTGGCTGCATCAAAACGAGGATCATTGGCAGGCCGATCAAAATGCCCGCTGGCACTAACGCTCGCCATGTTGGGATCAAACCGGTCGGCAATGTGTCATAGAACCGCGCCAACGTGACAACCACAACCGGTTTCATAAGCTCAGATGGCTGCAATCGCATGAAGCCAAGGTTGAGCCAGCGCTGGCTTCCCCCGCCCAATGTTCCGATCACTTCCACTGCCAACAGCAGTAGCAAAACACCGATATAGGCAGGATAGGTGAGTGCGATGACCAGATTGCGCGAAAGGCATGCGATAATCGCTGCCATCGTCAAAAAGACAGCAAAACGGATCAGGTGAGCCGAGGCGAATGGGTCCATCGAACCGCCCGCCGCAGAATAAAGTACCGCCGCGCCAAAAAACACAAGCATGAGCAGTGGAATTAGCATTTGCCATGGTTGGCGCGCAATCGGGGAGGGGATGATTGAGCTCATCGCCGTGCGCTATTGATAACTTGTTGTTCTGGATTAGGGCGAGGGGCACCTGTCGCCGTAGGGTCGCTGCGCGGGGTCACTGTCTTCTCAGCGATTTCTTCTGATCGCTGTGCAGCGATACGGGCCTCTGCATCGACGCGCGCAAAAATATCGTCCGCGCCTTTTGGTTGAGGTTTAATCGTCTCACCTGCGGCTTCTGCATAAGCGAAATATTTGCGCTCAAGGCGTTGCTGCGCTGTACCGCCCCATCCGCGTTCAAGCGAGCGAAGCCGCGCTAGCCCTTTTTGCGGATCGAACAAATACGTCATGACGTCGCGCGCGATTGGGTAGGCAGAGCCAGATCCGCCGCCGTGCTCAATGACTACTGCACCAGCATATTTCGGTTTGTCGAATGGAGCGAAGAAGGTGAAAAGCCCGTGATCTCGGTATTTCCAAGGACCGGAGCGGCCATCAGACTTTGACAAGCTAACGACCTGCGCTGTGCCGGTTTTTCCCGCCATGCGCACTCCGGGAATAGGCAAGCGTGCGCGATTGGCAGTGCCCCGTCCGCTGACCACATCGCGCATAGCCTCGCGCACATATGCTACATGCTCGTCAGGAAAGCCGAGAGGGGTAAAGTCGCGCACCGCTCCGCCCATATCCAAACGAGGTAACACTTGTCTGCCTGTTGCAAGCCGCGCGGAACTGATCGCCAGTTGCAGCGGATTGGCAAGCATATAGCCCTGTCCAATCGTGGCGTTCACCGTATCGGCATTGTACCAAGGGCGGCCGTATTTCTTCTCTTTCCATCTTGGATCAGGAACAGTGCCATAGAACTGGCTGACGACGGGAAGCTCAAAGCTCTGCCCCAAGCCGCATTCGCGGTTCATTTCAGCGATGGGGTCCATCCCAACCCGCTGTGCCAAATGGTAAAAGTAGACATCGCAGCTTTGGGCGATACCCTTTGCCATATTTACATTGCCGTGCCCGCGCCTATTCCAGCAGCGGAACACACGGTCGCCCACGCGCAGACCGCCGCCACAAAATACGGTCTCTTCTGGATCAATCCCTTCGCGAAGGAAGGACATTGACACCATCGGTTTTACGGTTGAGGCAGGGGGATAGAGCCCTTTGAGGACTTTGTTACGCAGCGGCACGCGCTTGTCTTCGTTGAGCATGGCATATTCTAAACTGCCAATGCCGTCAGAAAAGCTGTTGGGGTCAAAGCTTGGCATGCTGGCCATGCACAAAATGTCGCCTGTCTCGCAGTCCATGACGACGACAGAGCCGGATTCTAGCCCAATGCGCCGCGCAGCAAAGTCCTGCAGCGGGCCGTCAATGGTCAGCTTCACAGCCTGGCCGGGGATATCATTGCGCGTATCCAGATCACGCAGGATGCGCCCTGATGCGGCGACCTCAACCCTGCGTGCACCGGCTGTACCGCGCAATTGCTGTTCGAATTGTTTCTCTAACCCATCCTTACCGATTTTAAAGCCGGGTGTGAGCAGCAAAGGATTGCGGTCTTCTTCATAATCTTCGGCTGTGGCGGGGCCAACATAACCGATGAGATGGCCGACCGTTGCGCCCGTTGGATAAAAACGTGAGAAACCGCGCTGCGGCAGCACGCCTTGCATATCGGGCAAGCGGACAGACAATGCCGCAAACTGATCATAATTTAGCCCGCTTGCGACCTCGATGGGTTGGAAGCCGCGAGCCTGAGAAACCCTAGTTTGAATATCGGCAATTCGATCTGGTTCAAGAGCTAAAAGCTCGCCCAATTGGGCCACCGTCGCGTTGGGATCTTCCAAGCGTTCTGGAATAACATCGACGCGGAAATCCGCCTTGTTAGAGGCAAGCGGCGCTCCATGGCGATCGAGCAGCCAGCCTCTTCGGGGCGCAATCAGCGTAAGATTGACACGGTTGCTTTCTGACTCCGTCTGATACTTTTCATTCTCAGCTATGGCGAGATAGCCAAGCCGCGCCGCAAGCAACACTCCGATCCCACCCTGAACAGAGCCGATAAAAAAGCTGCGCCTATCAAATTCGTTTTTGAGAGTGTTCGCGCTTACGATCACACGCTTCTTGCGCCAAAACATTACGAAATGACCTTGAAACGCGTGAGCCTAAATTTGTCGAGTACCGCGACCATGCGGGCGATAATGGGATAAAGCAGCACAGACAGCAAGAGCTGGGGTACAGCGGCGAACAATTGATGAATATTTGGCAGAACCCCGGATACCAGCATTGCCGCTAGGATGTAGAGCACGATACATATCCCAGCGGTGAACCAATCCTGCCAAAAACCCCGCCATGGGAAACGCGCTTCCAAAATTTCTAGAACAATCAGCATCAGCGACCACAATAGGATCGCACTGCCAAATGGTTGCCCGCTAAACAGATCATCAAACATGCCAAGGGGGAAGCCAATCCATGTTGGGAAAAACCCAGGTCGCATGATCCGCCAAGTCAACAAAAACAGGAAACCCATGGGCGGTAGAAAAGGCATTAAGCTAGCGAACGCGAAACTAGGTAATAGCGAGCCCAGAAGGATTGAGGCATACGGGACTGTATAAGCAAGCACGCCGGAATGCTCGCGCATGCTGGTTCTGGCATAGCTGTCCGAACGCAGTCGGTCCCTGCTCACCCCTCGACTGCGACTCCCTGCCATTATTGCGAAACCTGCGGATTGGGCACGCGCGGTGTGGGAGAAGGGGCAGCTCGTGTTGCACTTGGTTCTGGTTGCGAAGCGGGTGCAGGCGTTGGTGGTGCGACCATCTGAGCATCGCCGCCTTGCTGCTGGGCCTCGCTAGCGTCACCGAATGGTTCTTCATCAGGAGTTTGGGCGGCTTCCACGACTTCAGGCACCCAAATTTGTCCAATTGATACATAGTCAGCGCTAGCCGGATCCGCGACAAGCCTTGCAAGCGCGCCTTCATCAGTGATTTCACTGACGATACCGACAGCCACACCTGGGCGGTAGTATCCTCCGGTTCCGCTAGTCACAAACATATCGCCGACCTCTAGTGGATTGAGGCCAAGATTAAGTAGACGGATGTTTAGCAAGCCGTCACCGCGCCCTTGCGCCAAAGCCACGACATCATCCTTCGCACGGCGTACCGGCAGGATGCTCTGGCTATCGGTCAGTAGCAAGACCCGTGAAGTGGAACGGCCCGTCTCGAGAATACGGCCGACAACTCCACGTGAACTGCGTACCGGCATTCCGGTTTGAACCCCATCCTTGCTGCCCGCGCCGATATAGGCATAGCGCCGTGAGCTGGTTGAGCTTGAGCCGACAAGACGCGCCGTGGCTACTGGCGCCTCATCAACTTGGGGCAACTCCAACAATGCTCTGAGACGCGCATTTTCAAGATTGAGTGCTTCGCTTTCTGCAAGCTTGATCTCGGTCAATTCCAGCTCTTGCTTGAGGCGCGCGTTCTGGCTCCCTGCCTCAAGGTAGCCTTCAATCGATTCTAGGAAACCTTGGCGCTCTGTCCGCGCAACAGCTGTAGTGGTGCCAGCAGGTTCAGTAACGTCGCTAGCTGCGCCACGAATGTCGCTTGCCCACTGAGGCTGCCAAATAGACAGACCAAGTAAGGCAAGCCCGATAAGCGCGCCGAAAATAGCGGCGAGATACCCCGTAAACAGGGAGAACTGCGCTCGGCGTGAGTGTCCGGAGCGCCGGGATGATGACTGAGCCATGCCCCCAATCTCCTTACAAAACGCCGGTTAGGCGGTCATCAAGACACCGCGATAAATCGGATCTTCCATTGCCCGGCCTGTGCCAAGCGCGACGCAAGAAAGTGGATCTTCTGCGATGCTAACTGGCAGGCCAGTTTCTTCGCGAAGGTGTTCGTCCAATCCGCTGATGAGCGCGCCGCCGCCGGTCAAAACGATCCCTTGGTCAACAATATCAGCAGCCAATTCAGGAGCGGTGTTCTCCAGTGCAATCCGCACGCCTTCGACAATCGCGCCAATTGGCTCAGCGAGAGCTTCTGCGATGTGACCTTGGTTTATCGTGATCTCCTTGGGGACGCCATTGACAAGATCGCGACCTTTGATCGTGAGTGTTTCGCCAATCCCATCCTCTGGTGGAATGGCGACGCCGTAATCTTTCTTGATCCGTTCAGCGGTTCCGTCGCCAATCAGTAGATTGTGATGCCTGCGCACATAAGAGACGATGGCTTCGTCCATCTTATCGCCGCCAGTCCGCACCGAAGTGGTGTAGGCAAGGCCGCGCAGTGACAAAACCGCGACCTCTGTTGTGCCGCCGCCAATATCGACAACCATCGAGCCCACTGGTTCAGTTACGGGCATGTCTGCGCCAATAGCTGCTGCCATGGGTTCGAGAATTAGGAAAACTTCAGAAGCGCCTGCGTTTGATGCTGCATCGCGGATCGCGCGCTTTTCCACCGAAGTCGCGCCGGATGGCACACAAATCACAATCTCAGGATATTGGAAGGTAGTGCGGCGGCCAAGAACTTTGCGGATGAAGTGCTTAATCATCTGTTCCGCAATATCGATATCGGCAATAACACCGTCGCGAAGAGGGCGGATCGCTTCGATGGAATCGGGGGTCTTGCCCATCATCATCTTTGCATCATCGCCCACAGCTTTGGGTCGGCGCACACCGTTGATCGTTTCCATCGCCACCACGGATGGTTCGTTCAAAACAATGCCCTGATCCTGCACGTAGACAAGCGTATTTGCTGTCCCAAGATCAATCGCCATGTTCTTTGGGCCGAAATTGAAGAGTTTGGTGAAGAAGCTCATTTTTCTGGGGTATTTCCGTAGATGGTGAGGCTGCAAAAGCACTGCCAATCAGTGTGCCGAACAGCTTTGAGGTGGCTGACTGCGATCCCTCTAGCGAAAAGCGATGCAAAAGGCCAAAATAATTGTTCAAATCCAAAGCAATTTTCCACGACCGGTCTCGAATATCGGGCATAAGGGCGCTACCCTAGGAAAATGCCGCAAATTCGTCGCCTTCCTGATACACTAATTAACCGTATTGCGGCCGGCGAAGTTGTCGAACGACCCGCCGCTGCGCTCAAAGAGCTGGTTGAAAATGCAATTGATGCGGGTTCTTCGCGAATCGACATAAAATTGACCGATGGTGGGCTTGGAGGGATCGAGGTCAGCGATAATGGCTGCGGCATGGATGCTGCCCAGATGGCGCTTGCGCTGGAGCGACACGCAACCTCAAAACTGCCCGATGAAGCGATTGAGATGGTGAGCACTTTGGGTTTTCGCGGAGAGGCTTTGCCATCAATTGCCAGCGTATCCAAATTTACTGTTGAAAGCCGGATTTCTGGCGCTGCAGAAGGCTGGCGGCGGGTGGTTGACCATAGCGAAGAGGTGTCCTCTGGCCCCGTTGCCATCCCGCCAGGAACACGGGTCCGGATGGAAAATCTGTTTGGAAAGATCCCGGCGCGGCGCAAGTTCTTGCGCACGCCCCGCAGCGAATATGGCGCGTGCTTAGATGTGATCCGGCGCCTGGCCATGGCGCGGCCCGATATTGCGTTTACGCTAACCCATGGGGAGCGGCGCTCGCTCGCGGTTCAAGAAGGCGAGGCTCTAGCAGACCGCGTGGCCGGTATCGTCGCGCGCGAGCTAAAGGATAATAGCGTTGCGATTGATTTTGAAAGAGACGGCGAAAACGGCCCTATCCGCTTAACCGGTATAGCTGGCCTGCCAACATACAATCGCGGTGTGGCAGACCACCAATATCTTTTCGTCAATGGACGCCCGGTGAAGGACCGCTTGCTAATCGGAGCGGTCCGCGGGGCCTATTCCGATATGTTGGCGCGCGATAGACACGCAGTGTTGGCATTATTCCTTGAGCTACCGCCTGAAGATGTGGATGTGAACGTGCATCCGGCCAAAACAGAGGTGCGGTTTCGCGATGCGCGCGGTGTGCGCGGCTTTATCATTTCGGGTCTGCGCCAAGCCCTGGCAACCGGCGACCAAAGATCTGCGCAAGGGCCGGACCGCACCGCAATGGAGCGCTGGCAGAGCGAGTCAGCATATTCTTCATCAGGTGATGCAGGCCATCGGCAGGGTTCCGGACCTGCACCCGCTTTGCGCTCAATTTTTGAAGGCCGCGATTGGAGTGCAGCATCGCCGTCGCGCGTCGCAGAAAACCGGGCGATCTTTCGCGGATATGAAGAAGGCGAGCTTGCAGCGCCGCAAGGACGGGCGGTAGAATTAAATGACGCGGATGAAGACGCGCCGTCGAAATATCCGATGGGTGTGGCGCGCGGTCAAGTCGCCAATACTTATATCGTCGCAGAGGCCGAAGATGGTCTGGTGCTGGTCGATCAGCACGCAGCGCATGAGAGGCTTGTTTTGGAGCGCTTGAGGGCGGCCGGCGCCGGAGAAGCGATTGCTCGCAGTCAGGCACTTCTTGTTCCCGACGTGGTGGAATTGGATGAGGCAGACTGCGATCGTCTGGAAGACGCAGCAAATGGGTTTGCGACATTGGGATTGGTGATTGAACGCTTTGGTCCAGCGGCCATGATTGTCAGAGCCATGCCGCATGCTTTGTCTAAGGCGGACCCACAAAAACTGCTGCAAGATTTAGCCGATGATATCGCCAAGCACGGCCCATCTGATGAGGGAGGGGCCTTGCTACTCACTGAGCGGCTTGAACTAGTGCTCGCGACAATGGCTTGCCATGGATCGGTAAGGGCAGGCCGCGTGCTTAATGTAACGGAGATGAATGCGTTGCTGCGCGAGATGGAGGCAACTCCGCGTTCTGGCCAATGCAATCATGGCAGGCCTACTTGGGTGAAGCTTGGCATGGAAGATGTCGAGAAGCTGTTTGGACGGCACTGAGTCAAGCTGCGCAAAGCTGGAACCAGCTCCGCAGCAAAAAAACAGATCACTACAAAATATTAACCATGTTCTGCGAATTCCCCATTATTCGGGTTTAACGGGTTGGGGTGTACAGTGATTTCCAAAATAGGGAACGTTTTGAAAGATTTGCTTTTCAAAGCTACGACAGACGCGATGGCTGAGGCTAATCGGGCTATCGTGCGCGGATATCTGCTTTTGGCCTTAATTTACTATGGCGTCATGATTCCAGTACACTTCGTTGCGTTGACTGGGCTCAATCAAATTATGATGGTGACCTCCGCCTCCTTTGCGTCAGTCATCGCCATCGTCGGATTGCACTTAACTAGGCAGCAGATTAGGTCCGGTCACTTGGAGCTTATTGCCGGGGCTGTGAACCTTTCGGTTTATGCAAATGTCATGGCCGCAGTGCATACCAGTTTCGACGTTAGCAATTTGATCTATTTCCCGATGATGGCTTTGGCGTTTGCATTTACCAGCGTCAGCATTCGGATGGCAATCATTTCGATATCGGTGGTCTTGTTGAGCCTACAATATGAGCTGACGACCAACTTTCCCAATGAAGGTATGGCCTACGCCTATATCGGATTTGCCTCTGCGTTCGGCGGATTGGCATTTGTGATTTTCCTTCAGCGCGCCATGCGGGTCGCAATCGAAGCTAAGGAATCTGCGGAAAGTGACCTCAACGAAGCCGAAGAAAAGCTTGTCGAGGCAGAACAATTGAACGTGGCAATGCGGCGCCGTGCCATGTCCGATAGCCTAACCGGATTGCCCAACCGCCGCGCATTTTTCGATATGCTGAATGAGAGAAGCGCTCAAAGCGCTGAAGGTAAAGTAAGCTGGCTCATTAGCCTCGATCTTGATGGCTTCAAGATGGTCAATGATGTTTACGGACATATCGTGGGCGATGAATTGCTTAAAGAAGTAACACGCCGGATGCAGAAATTCTGTGGCTCCAGCGCGAAAGTTTGCCGAATTGGCGGCGACGAATTCAATGTTATCTTAGATGAGGTTGTCAGCGAAACAGAATGTTATTCCTGGGCTAAACACTTGCTTCAGAAGATCGCAGAACCATACGATGTAGAGGGCCGCTTGATCCAACTTTCGGCCTCAATCGGATGCACTGAATTGAAACCATGCGAGAACAGCACAAGTTTGGTCCGGAACGCCGACTACGCTCTGCTCCACGCGAAAAAGCATGGCAAAAATCGTGCGGTCGTCTTCACACAGGAGCATGAGGAAAATGCAAAGAAGCGCTTCGAAGTTGAAGATGCACTCCGCTCTGCAGATTTCAATGCTGAGATCCAGGTGCTATTCCAACCTCAAGTTGAACTGGGGCAGGATAAGGTCATTCGTGCCGAAACATTAGCTCGATGGGATTGTCCGCAGCTGGGCTGGGTTGAACCTGATCGCTTTATCAGCATCGCTGAGGAAAGCGGCTTGATCTCGAAAATCACACTCGCAGTTTTGACTAAGGCCATCGCCGCATTGAGAAGTTGGGAAAACCCGGTGCCTTTGGCGATTAACCTGTCTGGACATGACCTTTTGTCCAACCAGGTGATGGACGAGATTCTTGCTTTGCTCGACAAAAGCGATCTCAGCCCATCATTGCTCGAATTTGAAGTCACCGAAACGGCAATGATGGCTGATACAGAAAAAGCCTGCGCCAATCTCAATCGCCTGTCAGAATTGGGCTATAGCGTAGCCTTGGATGACTTTGGTACGGGCTATTCCAACTTCAACTACTTGCGGGAATTGCCAATCGACAAGTTGAAGGTGGACCGCTCCTTTGTTGAAGATATTGGCAATCCGATGACTGAGAAAATTCTCCACTCCTTGGCCGTGACCGCTCAAGCGCTAGGTGTCGATTGCCTGTTGGAAGGCGTTGAGGATGAAGTTCAGCTGGTGATGGCTAAGCGAGTCGGGGTTCAATCGGTTCAAGGTTATTTCTTCGGCAAGCCAATGGAAGGTGTTGAATTGGCCGATACGATCGCTAAGCAGAATGACCTGATCGAAGGTTCCATGCGCGCGGGTTAGACTTGTCTTGTGCCGCCTAGACCTCTCATAACCCTGCGGTCTTATCAAGACGGAGCGTTCTCTCAAACCTTGCAGTAGCCAATTATGGGCAAGCGCGAAAAGTTGAGATGGTCCCAGCGAAATAGTGAAGGCTAATTCGCGCGTTTGCGCTGGTCTAACTGATAATCATATAGCGATGGAACGCTGGTGATTTCGCTATTCAGCGCCTCGATATAGGGTGTGGGCGTAAAGTCGAGATCAATTTCACGATTGCCGTAAATGCCCACGACGCGCGCATCAGGCCCTTCTGAACCTGCGTAGATCACGATGCTTTCATCCACCGAAGCATTGCCCTTGTTAATGACCTCTAGGTTCCAAGTTGTGGAGTAGCGGCCGTGTCCCGGATTCCAGTAGCCCGCGCCGCCTGCTTTGAAGAGGTCGTACATCGGTTTGCCATCATCGCTGGTCTGATCGGGCACAATATGGACGGTGATTTGATCAAAGAGGTTCTGATGATTGGCGCCGGCATGCTGGTCCAATGTTGGTTGGTTCCATCCAGTGGAGCGCTTGTAGACCGATTTTGTCGATTGTGTGTTGAAGCTGAATGTATGCTCTGTCGGATTGAACACCGATAGCCGGTCCACCAGCACATTATGCACTTTGCCGATATGCACCGCATAGTGCGCTTTATGCGAACCTTTGGTTACCACGTTGGAGATCGTCACATTCGCACTGTCATCAGTCAAAATACCAGCATCCGCATTGGTAATGGTGACATTGCGGATCCAGCCATTGTGCACACCGGTGAAATAGATGCCGTTGAAACCTGCTTCATTATGGTGCCCGAAATAGGGGTTCTCTGGGAAGGTCAACGCGAGGTCTTGAATACCAACGTCAGACAAATGATCCCAACGTGCGAAATAGGCAGGCAGCTGCGCATTGATGCCGTGGAGAAGCGGATCAGCTATAGTCACTCTATTGCCGCTGATGGCCTCGATCCGTGTGGCTTGCCTTACAAGAGGTCGATTGGGCATGTCCCAGTGGCGGCTTCCCACTTTCAGGCTTTTGTCACGCGTTTCTGCTTCGCCATAGAGTGAGGTGATCAACGCTCCATCTGGACCCTGGCGGTTGTGCCAATGCACTTGCAGAATGTCGCCAACTTTCAAAGCGGAAGGATTGCTAACGATCAGCTCGCGGCCGAACTGTTTGCCGGATGAAATATCGCTGATCTTCTTGATCGGTTGGTCATATTCAGGTTTGTAGCTGGCATGACGACCGCCCGGATAGCGCGTCCAAATAAAGCCCGCGCTCCAACTGTATTCGGAAAATAAGACATTGAGATTGGCATCTTTCTGCCGTTCGTATTTGTTATTCTCCTTCAGATATTCGCGAAGTTCATTCAGGGTGCCGCCATCGTCCATTTGGTTGAGCGGGCGGGGCATGAATATTTGCGTTCCGTTTTTGCCAGGACCCATACCGGACAGAACGATGCCGCTGCGTTCCAGCCAGAGAATTTCGGTGAGGATATAGCGGCCTTTATCAAATTGTATTCGCACCGGTGTTTTTGAATCGTTAGCGGCTGCAAGCGCTGCCTTGATTGCAGCGCTGTCGTCCTTGCCATCATCGGGAATTGCGCCATGATCGCTGATCTTGATTACGGTCTTGACCTCAGGAATGGGTTCGATGCCAAAACCATATCCAGCATAGGAAAAGTCAGGCAGCGGGTATTTCGCAGATGTTTCTGCATCGGCCAAAATACGCGGCATTTCTTGCGCAAATACAGGTGCGTTGGTGATCGCGAATGCTGCTATGCCAACAGTTAAACATCTGAGAATAAAAGGCATTTGTATAAATCCTATTTCTACTGCCAGCTTGCGGCTACCCAAACTTGTACTGTGTCGTTGACCTTCATTCATAGTGGTGTCACTTATAGGGTAACCGGTGTCAATAACGCAATTGCGGGATCACACTTCACGGCTCTGGAGTTAAATATGACATTCGAAAGCGATCTTGAGGCGATCTCTGCGACTTTGGTGGAGGCTCGCAAAGCCGCAAATGCACTGCCGGGATTTCCCGGGAAACTGCCAGCGACTTTTGCTGATGCTTACGAGGTCCAACGCCTGTCGCGTGATTGTTGGAACGATGCTGTTGTCGGATGGAAAGTGGGCGGGGTACCGCCTGCTTTTATCGAGGCTGCCGGTGTGACGCATTTGGTCGGGCCAATTTTTGGCAAGTCCGTGCAGACTGTCGCCAGAAATGGTTCGGTTCAAATGCCTATTTTCGCCGGCGGATTTGCCGCGATTGAGCCGGAATTTGTCGTCAGACTTGGTGAAATCCGAAGCGAAGATGAGTTATTCATCGGCGCCGAGATCGCGAGCAGCCCGCTCCCTGCGATCAATGCGATTGGACCGATTGCGGTCATCTCCGATTTTGGCAATAACAATGGGATGATCGTTGGCCCGCAAATCCGCGGCTGGCGTGAGCAAGCGCTTGGTTTGGTAGTGGTCGAATGCGCTTTGGATGGAGAGCAAGTTGGTTCGCGCGAAGTTCCCGATATCGTTGCAGCTGCTGACAAATCCATCGCCTTTCTGTTGGATCATGCCGATAAACACGGCATAGATGTGCCGGTCGGAACCTATGTTTCAACCGGCGCAATAACCGGAATTCACGAAGCGGAGGTCGGAACGAAATCACGTATTTCCTTTGGCCGTTTTGGAGAGTTCTCTCTTGAGCTTGTCCCGGCACAAGCTAGTGCTTGAATGAACCTGGTCTAATTGCCCGAGGGGAATTCCTGGCCACCTTTGTATCTGCGCGGATTGACGCATTGTTGCTGTTTCGGCAGTAAGACTTCGGATGGGAGTAAGCGCATGAAAACACGCGCAGCCGTGGCTTTTGAAGCGAAGAAGCCACTCGAGATCGTTGAGCTGGACCTTGAGGGGCCAAGGGAAGGCGAAGTGCTGGTCGAGATCATGGCCACCGGAATTTGCCACACCGACGCCTACACCTTGGATGGCTTGGATAGCGAAGGGATATTCCCCAGCGTTCTGGGGCATGAAGGGGCCGGGATCGTGCGCGAAGTGGGCGCAGGCGTAACCAGCGTTGCGCCGGACGATCACGTCATCCCGCTCTACACGCCTGAATGTCGCCAGTGTAAGATGTGCCTTTCGGGCAAGACCAATCTGTGCAGCGCGATCCGCGAGACACAGGGGCGCGGGCTGATGCCCGATGGCACGAGCCGGATGAGTTACAAGGGCGAGACGATCTATCACTATATGGGCTGTTCGACCTTTTCGAACTTCATCGTTCTTCCCGAAATTGCCGTGGCGAAGATCCGCCCTGATGCGCCCTTTGATACCTCTTGCTATGTCGGATGCGGCGTAACAACGGGCGTGGGCGCTGTCACCAAGACGGCCAAGGTGGAGGCCGGTGACAATGTGGTCGTGTTCGGCCTTGGCGGGATTGGTCTCAACGTCATCCAAGGCGCGAAGATGGCGGGCGCCGCGCGGATTGTCGGCGTCGATCTCAACCCTGCAAAGCGCGAATGGGGCGAGAGGTTCGGCATGACCGACTTTGTAAACCCAAAGGAGACTTCAGATGTCGTCGCACATCTGGTCGAGCTACTCGATGGCGGGGCGGACTATTCGTTTGATTGCACTGGCAATACGGATGTGATGCGCGATGCGCTGGAGTGCTGTCATAAGGGTTGGGGAACCTCTATCATCATTGGTGTCGCCGAAGCGGGCAAAGAGATCGCAACGCGACCGTTTCAACTGGTGACGGGCCGCAATTGGCGCGGCACAGCCTTTGGCGGTGCGAAGGGGCGCACAGACGTGCCCAAGATTGTCGACATGTATATGGACGGGACGATCGCGATTGACCCGATGATCACGCATCGGCTCACCCTTGAAGAGATTAACAAAGGCTTTGACCTGATGCATTCAGGCGAGAGCATCCGCAGCGTGGTGGTGTTTTGATGGCGGTGAAGGTCAATCTTGCCGACACATTTGCGAGCTTTGACGAACATTGGGCGCCGCGTCTCGCTGCGCGCTACAATGGCAATGAAGTGCGCCTTGCCAAGGTTGCGGGTGAATTTCACTGGCACAAGCATGACGAGACGGACGAGCTTTTCCTCGTAATCGAGGGTGCGCTCGATATGGAATTTCGCGATCACACGGAGCATCTGGAAAAGGGCGATCTGATCGTAGTTCCGCGCGGTACCGAGCACCGTCCGTGCGCGCGCGGCGGAGAAGCCCAATTGCTGATCATGGATGCCGAAGGAACACCCAATACGGGCGACGAGGCAACTGCATTTGAGCCGGTCGAGATCTGACGACCTTTGAGTTGCAAAAATCGCAACGCATGACCTTTAGAAGTCGATTTTCCGGCATCTTTCGCGTGCCTATATCCCTATTGGAACTTAGCGCTGCGCCGACCGTTCATCAGGGAGAGCAAAGCTAAACCGCCACGAGGCGCAAAGGTACACGATGAAACCCGAGAATACCAAAGCGATGGTTCGCCAAGTCAATTATGAGGCTGATTTGCGCGTGCATGTCCAGCCGCAAAGCACCAGCGACAAAATCGCTTTTGCTTTCACCAAATTCCTGCGTTTCTTCGCCGATACATTCTTTGCGAAACGCTATGGTCACCGCGCAGTTGTTTTGGAGACCGTTGCGGCTGTTCCCGGCATGGTCGGCGGCCTGCTGATCCATCTGCGTTCTTTGCGCAAGATGCGCGATGATGAGGGCTGGATCCGCACTCTGCTGGACGAAGCAGAGAATGAGCGGATGCATCTGATGACCTTCATACAGATTGCCCAGCCCAGCTTTTTTGAACGGGTCTTGATCGCCAGCGCTCAGCTCATCTTCTATAATTTCTACTTTTGGCTCTATCTCTTCGCACCGCGCACCGCGCACCGTGTTGTCGCCTATTTCGAGGAAGAGGCGGTCATCAGTTACACCGAATATCTCGCGCAAGTGGATGCGGGCGCGCAGCCCAATGTTCCCGCCCCGCAAATCGCGATTGATTACTGGCAACTCCCTCAAGACGCGCGGCTGCGCGATGTTATCATTGCCGTGCGCGCGGATGAGGCAGAGCACCGCGATGTAAACCATGCATTTGTCGGGAAGCTTGACGAGCGCAAAGCTTAAGCCGGTTCCGGTTTCCACATTTTGACTTTGGCCGGCGGCGGCGAGGGATTGAACTCCGTTTCATTCAGTGCCGCAATGGCCCGTTCGCGGTCAGCCTCGGTAAACTCGCCTGATGTAAGGCAGAACTCAACGGCATTGCCGCTGGGATCAGTGGTGTAGATGGAATGGCACCAATTGTGGTCAATCTCAAATACGGGCAGTCCAGCCTTCTGCCATTTGGTGCGCCAAGCATCGAGTTCCTCAACGCTATCAACATTGAAAGAATAGTGATTGGTCATCGGCGGCAGCTTAGCGGCTTTGTTGAGGTCAAAAATATAGTCATCCGCCCCCGGTGCATCATGCAGCTCCCAAAAGGCGATGAATGATGTGTCATCACCATCCATCCGGTAGAAGAAGTGCTTGCCCCAACCGCCCGACACTATCGGCGCGACTTCCACTTTGACCAATTCAAAGCCCATGATCCCTTCGTAGAATTCATGGGTCGCTTTCATGTCCTTCACGGCGAGGTCTAAATGGTGGTAGGCCATCAGTTCTGCTCCTTTGTATCGACCATGCTCATCACATCTGCCGATTGTCCTTCCGGTGCGGCCACTTCAACCACGCGCTCATCCACATCATCATATTCCAGCCGCAGCGCGCGGCTCATCACCGCATGCATCATATAGGTCGCGGTGACATAGGTGAGTTCAAGGATTTCTTCGTCCGTGAGATGCTCTTTGAGCACCGCAAAGACGCCATCGGGAACGCGGCCCCGCTCCAGCACCAGCGCATCGGTATAGGCGAGAACTGCGCGCTCAATCGCGCTGTAGCAATCCGCCGTAGCCCAATGCGGGATCGCGGTGATCTGCTCTTCTGAAAGGCCCGCATCGCGGCTCGCCTTGCAATGCTGTGAAAAGACGAATTGGGATCCGACCGTATATCCAGCGCGAGTCTGGCCCAGCTCGCGCAATTTGGGGTCGAGTTTGCGTTCGGGCGAACGGTAGAATTGAAAGCCCTCAGTCGTATGCTTGAAAGCGTCAGGCACGGTGTTGAACACTGTCCACCAATTGCCCGGCGTGCCGGTCGCCGTACCCGGTTCTTTGACGGGGTCGCGCTCTCCGAAAAGCAGATTAAAGATCGGCTCGGCATAAGCGTTGCCAGCCTCGCGTCCTGCTTGCTTCAATCAGGGCATTGGCTCTCCTTTAACCTAGACCGCGACAACGTTCTGTTCGATCGCACCAAAGATCGAATGGTTATCAGCATCGCGCATCTCAATCCGCACGCTGTCGCCTGCTGTCATAAAGCCGGTTTTGGGCGCGCCGTCAGCTATCGTTTCAATCATACGGATTTCCGCGATGCAGGAATAACCAAGCCCGCCTTCGGACACTGGCTTGCCCGGGCCGCCATCAGCGCCTTTGTTCGAAATCGTGCCTGAGCCGATGACTGCCCCAGCGCCCAGCGCGCGGGTTTTGGCGGCATGGGCAACCAGCTGCGCCATGTTGAAGGTTGCATCCTTGTGCACGAATGGCCGCCCGAAGGCGTCGCCATTGTAATCGACCATCAACGGCAGATGGATGAGATTGTCCGCCCATGCATCGCCAAGTTCATCAGGGGTGACGCAGACGGGCGAGAACGCGCTGGAGGGCTTGGACTGGAAAAAGCCGAACCCTTTGGCGAGTTCGCCGGGGATCAGCCCGCGAAGCGACACATCATTCACCAGCATGATCAGCTTGATGCGATCGGCAGCATCCTCTGCCGAAACGCCCATCGGCACATCATCTGTGATGATCGCGACTTCGCCTTCCATGTCGCAGCCCCATTTGGGATCGCCCAGCGGGATGTCATCGCGAGGAGCCAGGAACGTATCGCTGCCGCCCTGATACATCAGCGGATCGGAATAAAAGCTCTCCGGAACTTCTGCCCCGCGCGCTTTGCGAACCAGTTCGACATGATTGATATAGGCGCTTCCATCGGCCCATTGGTAGGCGCGGGGAAGGGGCGAATGCGCCTCGCGCTCGTGAAAGCGTTCGCAAGGCACCGCCTCATGCTCGACATCTGTTGCGAGCACTTCCAGTTGCGGTGCGATATTGGCCCAATCATCGAGCGCCGCTTGCAATGTGGGCGCGATATTGTCAGCCGCGCAATAGCGGGTGAGGTCTTTCGAGACGACAACCAGTTTCCCATCGCGGCTACCGTCTTTGAGTGTGGCGAGTTTCATGTTGTCGTCTCCATGGGTTTAGTCTTGCGGGGCGTCGGGCTGGTTGTCGGGATATGCGCGCTGAAATGGGTCAAGCGCGAGGCAGGCCCTCTCGATCCGCACCATATGCGGCTTGTCGGAGAGATCGCATTCCCACCGCCGCGCGTTGTAGATCTGCGGCACTAGCACAACCTCAAACATGCCCGGTGCATCGAATAGGAAATCGCCCGTTCCGATTGCAGCGAGGCGCGCTTCGAGCGGGCCAAGCGTGCGCTGTATCCAATGGCGATACCATGCGTTGATCGTGTCCTGCTCGTGGCCCAAAGGGTCTTTGAGATATTTAAGGACAGGCAGATTGAGCGGCGCGTGCAGCTCGGTCGCGATGGCATAGGTCAGTTCGCGTGCGGTGTAGCGATCCTCGATTTCGGATGGGAGCAGCGCGGGCTTGGGATAGGCTTCTTCCAGCCATTCGATCATCGCCATCGATTGCGCGCGATCACGTCCATCCGCTTCTAAGAGCGGAACACTTCCAAATGGATTGCGGCCCCTAAATCCCTCATCCTTCTGCTCAGACTTCAGCAGATTGACGGGCAGGTTTTCGAAAGTCAGCCCCTTCAGCTCTAGCGCGATACGCAGGCGGTAACTGGTCGAGCTGCGGAAGTAGCCGTGTAGTTTCAACGTATCCCTCCCTTGTTGTTGGGGACACATGGGACACTGTTCAAAGGAACAAAATCCAGCTCCGCTTCAAGACCCAACTTTCGTACGAAAAGAGCTAGGATTTGAACGGGCATTGGCTGTCGATAGCGAGCTAAAGCGATGTAGGACAGGGCTGAGCGAACCGCGTTCATCAAAACGCCGCGAGCCCAGTAATCCCGCGCCCAAGGATCAGCGCATGGACGTCATGCGTGCCCTCATAAGTGTTGACCGTCTCCAAGTTCACCATGTGGCGGATCACTTGATATTCGGACGCAATGCCATTGCCGCCATGCATATCGCGCGCAGCCCGCGCAATATCGAGCGCTTTGCCGACATTGTTGCGCTTCACAACGCTGATCATATCGGGCGCGAACCGGCTTTCATCCATCAATCGGCCCACGCGCAGGCTTGCTTGCAGGCCCAGCGCAATATCGGTGAGCATATCCGCGAGCTTTTTCTGGTAAAGCTGCGTTCCGGCAAGCGGGCGCCCAAACTGCTGGCGATCAAGTCCATATTGCCGCGCGGCATGCATACAAAACTCAGCAGCCCCCATCGCGCCCCAGCTGATCCCGTAGCGTGCACGGTTGAGGCAACCAAACGGACCTTTCAGCCCTTGAACATCAGGCAGCAGAGCATCCTCGCCCACATACACATCCTCCATCACGATCCCGCCCGTGGTTGAGGCGCGAAGTGAGACTTTGCCTTCGATCTTGGGCGCGGAAAGCCCCTTCATCCCTTTTTCCAGCACAAAGCCGCGGATGCCGCCGCCATGCTCTTCTGACTTTGCCCAAACTACGAACACATCCGCGAAGGGTGAGTTGGATATCCATGTTTTTGCGCCATTGAGGACATAGCCATCAGCGGTTTTCTTGGCAGTGGTTTTCATGCCTGCTGGGTCTGATCCAGCATCTGGCTCAGTTAGGCCAAAGCAGCCGATCAGCTCGCCCGAGGCAAGGCCGGGGAGGTATTTTTTGCGTTGTTCCTCTGATCCGTATGCATGGATAGGATACATCACGAGGCTGGATTGTACGCTAGCCATCGAGCGGTAACCGCTATCCACTCGCTCAATCTCGCGAGCGATCAGGCCGTAAGCGACATAGCCCACACCAGCTCCGCCATATTCTTCGGGCACTGTCGCGCCGAGAAGCCCCGCTTGGCCCATCAATGGGAAGAGTTCGGGTGCGTCAATTTCCTCGTTCCACCCTTCGATCACGCGCGGTTGCAGCTCTGATTGAGCAAAAGCATGCGCGCTGTCGCGGATCATCCGCTCTTCCTCGGAAAGCTGGGTCTCGAGGTCAAACGGGTCTTCCCA
>CAZAIG010000032.1:0-3882 GCA_964485135.1 uncultured Porphyrobacter sp.
TCTCATGTCCTCAAAATTAGGCCAGAAAACGTCCAAGAAACTAGGGGCTATTCAGCCCGTCCTCGTTGATCGATATGTGCGGGTACTTCTCGTCGAGTAGGCAATCACTCAGGTGGAGCTGGACAAGCTCTCCTAGTCGGGCACCAGTGTAGTAAGCTAAGATTGGCAACCAGAACTGTTCATCCTTAACGATCATCTCACCGGGGTCATGGCGACGGTGATATGATCGGCAGCCAGTGAAAAGTGGCGATTTGAAAATCTGCTCCAGTTCCGCCTTATCGAACGAGCGCCGCCCTCTTAGACCCTTGGGAGTCTTGGGCATCGTGATCGTTAGTTTTTCGGCTGGATTGCTCGGCAAGTATCCTTTCTGGAAGGCCCAACTGAACAGCCCCGTTGTTCGGGCAAGAATGCCAGCTGCGGTGCTGGGTTTTATCTGCGCTTTTTGGTTGTTAGATTGCCTTGAGTGAAAACTCTTAGCTGGCTGGGTGTGATGGTTCCGCCTAAGGCGAAGTAGTTCGTCAGGAAAATGGATAAGGTCGTGTCTCGTAATTGACTCAGCAGCTCGATCATTTCCCAAGTATTCGGCGAGGAGCTCCAACTTTGGTCCATGTGTTTGGTACGTTTTCGGCCGCCAGGTCGCCTTGTGAGCCCGCATGTAGACTTCGATCAGTTCGCCAAGCGTTAGACCTACACAATCAGCTAGATTCCGTGGACCATCTGCAAACAGCGGATCGACAGGAGCATAAGGGGCGACTGAATCTTCTAGGCGATGTTCAAAGCAACGATCCCTTTCTATCAAACTTCGTGCGATGCCTTCGTGAATAGCGGCAACTCTTCCTTCTGAGGCCTTCTCTAAGGCAACGAATTTCGAGGCTGCAAAGGTGCTCGCGCTGCTACTGACTTCGTGCTCGTAGTTTCCTTTGGCTAGCTGTGTGGCGAGCTGGTATCGGTGTTCCTTTGAGTACTCCTTTTGGACGGCCCTCTCCGTGCTTGGACAATTGCTTCGGGGAATGAAAGCCCGGTCTACGTCGACCCTCAATTCGACAAAACAATCTCTGATAAGGTTAGCGACTTCGTTTTCAGTTAGGTCATCAATTCTACGCATCATTACAAAAACCTTCCGTGTTTTTGATCCGATGCGAGACGCCAATGCGCGGGCTTCATGAAATCCAACTGGCCCCAAGGCACGACGAATTTCAACGAGGCCTACCCGGTTTGTTAAGTCAGCAGGAACCCGTATTCTGAAATAGAAGCCAGACGCCCGCTTCATCAAGTACGGAGCGCGCACTAGAGCGTTCTCGCAGGATCAAGTGGCAATTTCAGGCCGTCTATTTGATTTGAAGTTCGCTTCTCTGGAGCGACCTGCTTCCCTGTGACCTTTGGTCGTGGGTTGCACGGTGTGCCGCAGGATTTCCCGCTATCACACTTCGAGGGGGCCGCCTCGTCAGTGTGGACATCAATGTGTACCGAATAGGCTACATCGAGATCGACAACATACCCAACATAGAACCCTTTTAGGGACTTACAAGGGGGGTGGCGGAGACGGAGGGATTCGAACCCTCGATACCCGTAGTAGGTATGGTTCCTTAGCAGGGAACTGGTTTCAGCCACTCACCCACGTCTCCGGACACCTTCATTTGCGCTATCGCCTCTCAGCGCGAGCACAGACAGGCGCTATAAGGGGGAGAGGTTAACGCGGCAAGTTCCTTCGCGCAAAAATCTCATTAAACCGCTTAGGAAGTCATACGGACTCGCTTCGCCGCGTTTTCGATTCCATTCACCGATGGTCAATTGCGCGCTCGCTAACAAAGGATTCTGCTTGCGGCGCAAATATCTGCGACCTTGCGCAGGAAAGGCCTTTGACGATGAGTGCGTTTTGGAAAAACATGAAAACGGCGGCGCTGGCTGCGGCTGGCTTGGCAATGGCGGTCAGCGTGCCTGCAGCCGCTCAGGTCGAAACCTTTGACCCCGATGCAGAATTTTCCGGTGCAATCGATGCTGATTTGGCAGAAGGCGCTGAAACGGTCGAAACGGCTGTAGCTGACACTGCCGATGCGGCTGAGGCAACCGCGAATGACGCTGTCGCCCAAGCGGCGGACCCGTTTGAAGAGGCGATGATCACCTATAATGGTGCGCCGACCAGCGGTGCTGATCCTGCTGCCGGTGCAGATGTCGCCACCACAGCGGGCGCCAATACCGCTCCGATCGATCCTGCTACGGGCTTGCCGGTCAACGACCCTGCAACCTACGGAGAGGATGATTTGATCGGCGCGGCGGAAGGCGTCTTTGGCAAAGGCGCAGAAGGCGTCGCAAAAATGATCCAAAACTTGTTGAAAGAGCAGGGCGAGCCCAATGCCTATATCGTTGGCCGCGAGGCGGGCGGCGCATTTATCATTGGTGCGCGTTATGGTTCGGGCACTTTGCATCACAAGATCGAAGGGACGCGCAAAGTTTATTGGACCGGCCCCTCCATTGGCCTCGATGCAGGGGCGAACGCGGGCAACACCTTTGTCCTCGTCTATAATCTGTTCGATACAGAGGATATCTTCAAACGCTTTCCAGCGGGCGAGGGCCAAGCCTATTTGATCGGCGGATTGCACGCCAGCTATGTGCGGCGCGGCGATATCGTGATGATCCCCGTACGCGTTGGCGCTGGCGTCCGCCTCGGCGTGAACGCTGGATATATGAAGTTTTCTAAGAAGCAGCGCTGGCTGCCCTTCTAAACCAGAAAATACCAAATAAGAGCCCCCAAGGGGTCGCAAGAGAGCTGCAACAGGGGCATAAGCCAAAAACCCTGTTGCGGCTCTTTGCGCATATGGGCATGAGGCAGCGCATGTTAGAAAATCTCGAACCTCAATCGCCCGATGCGCTGCTGGCGCTAATCAAATTGTATGGCGCTGACACACGCGAGGATAAGATTGACCTCGGCGTGGGAGTGTACCGCACCAACGAAGGCGAAACGCCGGTTTTTGCAGCGATGAAGCAGGCTGAGCAGCGGCTCGTCGATACGCAGGATACCAAAGCGTATCTTGGGCCAGAAGGCGACATGGGTTTTGTAACAGCGCTAATGCCGCATATCTTTGGCGCGAACCCATCACGCGGCGGACGCATTACCGGCATGCAGACACCGGGCGGGACCGGCGCTGTGCGCCTTGCCGTGGCGCTCGCGCAAAAGGCTGGTGTGACCAAGCTTCACATCGGTACGCCAAGCTGGCCCAACCATGCGCAAATTCTGGGCGATATCGGGCTGGAGATGGTCGGCTTTGCTCATGCCGCTGATGGCGGAAGCGCGAATGCGGACGTGGTGCTTAACCTGATCAAGAATGCCTCCGCGGGCGAGGCTATTTTGCTCCACGGTTCCTGCCACAATCCTACCGGCATCGATTATTCGAACGAGCAATGGGATGCGATCGCTGCCGCTTTGGCTGATAGCGCGATGTTCCCGATTCTCGATTGCGCTTACCAAGGGTTGGGTGACGGCATGGAAGAAGATGCCTATGGCCTGCGGACCGTGATAGATGCCGTGCCAGAGGCCTTTGTGGCCTATTCCTGCGACAAAAACTATGGCGTTTACCGCGACCGCGTTGGTGCGTTTTACGGGATGACACAGACGCCAGAGGGACTTGAGACTGTATTTTCCAACGCCAATGCCTTGGCCCGCGCAAGCTGGTCGATGCCTCCTGATCATGGCGGTGCGGCCGCACGGATTATCCTGCGCGATGAAGAGCTGACTAAGCTTTGGCTGGACGAGCTTGCGGTTATGCGCAAACGCATGCGCCACGTCCGCGATCAGCTTGCCAAGGCGGGCGTTGCAGGCAGCGTGGATTTGACCCCGCTGGGCACGCAAAATGGTCTTTTTGCCATGCTGCCTGTAACCAAGGA
>CAZAIG010000032.1:3982-12916 GCA_964485135.1 uncultured Porphyrobacter sp.
TGGGAGAGACCAACTACCGCTCGCGCATTGCGCTGGAAAATATCGGGGCGCAAAGATCAAGGCGGACCGAGCTGTCCCAGTATCAGGGAAAGCGCGTCTTGCACTTGGTTTACGAGCTGACCCGCGATGATTTTGCGAGCGGATTGGGCGCTGAGGCTTAGTCTGCTGCCAGCGACTGCATCCGCTTGAGATAGCGCGCCAATACGTCAATCTCTAAATTGACTTCGCTACCCGTTTGCAGCGTGCCCAGTGTCGTCACTTCGCCTGTATGCGGGATGATATTAAGCGAGAAGATGCACGATCCATCCGGCTCGTCTGTCACGCTGTTTACGGTGAGCGAAACGCCTTGAACAGTGATCGAACCCTTAGCAGCGATAAACGGCGCCATCGCTTTTGGCGCGCGAATATCGATGCGGATGGAATCGCCTTCTGGTGCAGCAGAAACGACCTCGCCCACAGCATCAACGTGTCCGGTAACAATGTGCCCGCCAATCTCATCACCAACCCGCAAGGATGGCTCGATATTCAGTTTTGCGCCCTCCGCCCACATATCTTTCGTAGTGCAGGAAATCGTCTCGCCAGAGACATCCACGGTGAACCAGGCATCGCCCTTTGTCCCGCCGCGTTCCACCACCGTCAGGCACACGCCCGAGCACGCGATGCTTGCACCAATGGCGATGCTATCTGGATCAAGCGGAGCAGCAATCGTCAGGCGCAAATCACCGCGCTGATCAGCCTTTGTGATTTCGCCAATGGCGGTGACGATGCCGGTGAACATATTGAGCGCTCCTAAACTGTGATGCGCTGATAGGCGGCGAAATTGTCGCTGCCAAGCTGACAGTTTTCAACGCGCTCCCAATCCGACAGCGCCGATGGCAGAATGGAAGGTGGCGCCTTGACGCCTGAACCGATCATGATGGGCGCTGTATAAAGCTCAATCCGGTCGATCAGGCCGGCTTCCATAAAGGCTGCGGCAGCCTGCGCGCCGCCTTCCAAATAGAGGTTATGGACTGCCGGCAACTGGTGCACATCTCGCAGTGTCTCAAGAGGTCTCGCATTTGGAGGGGTAGGTCTCGAAGTTAGAACATACCGCGCTGGAGAGCGATTTTCGAGGCCAGGAAGCCGCACATCAAGCCGCGGATTGTCGCTGCGCCAAGTGCCGCCGCCTACTAGAATGGCATCGTGCTTGGCGCGGCGGGAATGGACATGAGCGCGGGCTTCTTCGCCGGTGATCCATTGATCCTCTCCTGCTTCCCGCGCGATAAATCCGTCTTGCGACATCGCCAGTTTGAGCGTGATGAAAGGGCGTCCTTCGCGTGCCCTCATCAGATATCCAGCAAGCGAGCTTTGCGCATTGGGATCGTCCAGGACCTCCACTGCAATGCCTGCTTTGCGAAGCATGTCTGCGCCTTTGCCCGCTGTGCGCGGATCAGGATCGCTTTGCCCGATAATCACGCGGGAAGGGGCGGTTTTTACCAGCGAGGCTGCGCAGGATGGCCCGCGTTCAGAAAGATGGGCGCAAGGTTCCAAAGTCACATAGATATCAGCGCCTTGCGCGGTGCTCGCCAGACTTTCCAAAGCATGCGCTTCTGCATGGGGACGGCCGCCCTCTTTGGTCCATCCGCGCGCAAGCACGCGCCCATCTCTTACGATCACACAGCCGACGCTGGGATTGGGCGCGCTTAAAGGAATGCCGCGCTGGGAAAGCCGGGCTGCTGCCGCCATCCAATCCTGATCTGAGAAATTTGGCTTAGGCATGTGCTGCCTATTCCTCGTCTGCGGTTTCCGAGTTGGTAGAGCTGCCGTCGGCGGCCTCTGCCTCTTCCGCTTCCCTCGCTGCTATGACCTCTTCTTCTTCAGGAACATCGACGCCGGTCGCTTTGCCAAGATCGCGGTAAATCGCGCGTTTGCGTGCCGCCAAAGCCTCGCGCTCAGCCTTGCGCTGGTCAGCAATTTTCTGCCGAGCGGCATTGCCTGCGATGATCTCTTCATCGGTTTGATCCGCAGCAAAGCTAGTGATGTAAACGATTGTCGGGCTGCCGGGTGCAATCCGGTATTCTTCCTCGGTCGCCCACCACAATAGCAGCAGGCACGGCAAAGCCGATGCTAGAAGGATCGGCCAGCGATGCGGTGTTGGCTTTCTGAACTGGGTCCAAAAATCCATGATCCCGCCAGTGGGGTTAAAGCGCGAATTGCGAAGCATGCCATCAATATAAGGGGGCGCTGCCGAAACCGCCAGTGGGATCAGCCAAATTGCGCGTAAAGGCTGCGGCCTTTGTCCTTCAGCCAGCGATCAGCCTCGGTGATGTCCCCTTCGAACAGGTCACCGAGCATCGCGTGAAATGCGGGCGAATGGTCAAAATGGACAAGATGCGTGACTTCATGCGCAACGACAGAACGGCGGATGGCATCGGGCGCTTGGATCAGCCGCCAATTGATGCGCAGCGCTTTGCGGTCAGAACAGCTGCCCCAGCGCCGCTGCGCCCGCGATAGTTTTACCGGCGCTGCATCCAGACCGGCCTTGGCGCAATAGTCATTGCGGTCCGCTTCTAGCAGTTCAAGCGCGCGCGCTTCCAATGATTGCTGCAATCGGCGCGGCAAAGAGTTTTGCGACCCGCCCAAGATCACAGTGTCCTCCGCAAAATCTGGCTTGCGCGGCGCATCTTGCCGCCACTCAATCCGCAGCTTGTCACCGCGATAGTGAATATGTCCGCCATCCTCTGGCGCTTTTTGAGAAGGCAGCTTGGCCCTTTGTTCAGCCAGCCATTCCTCGCGTGAATAGGCAAAGCTGATCGCCTCGCGCTGGGGCGCCCATGGCGGGACAGTAACCCGCACTTCGCTGCCATCAGGGGAAAGGCGCAAGGTCAGGCGGCGCGCACGCGGATGACGGCGGATGACTATCGGAACGGATACTCCGTCCAGATCTATTTCCGGCTCGCTCATTTCGCGCTTGAGCCAATCAATCATCAGATGGGCTCCCATCAGCCGATGATGCCGGTTCAGGCCAATCGACAATGTGATGCTCCAGCGGACCCGCTTGCGCTTCAGAGATCACTCGTCCTGCAATTCCGACACCTGCGTGCAGGGCGCTCTGCCGGTCGCCCGAAATCAGATAGTGCCATGAATAGAGTGGGCGATTTTCAGCTCTGAGCCGGTAAGCACAAGTGTGCGGCAGCCAAGAAACCTCTTCGACGATCTTGAGCGTTAGCCGCAGGCAATCGGGCACAAACGCTTTGCGATTGCGGTAATCCATGCACTGCGCGGTTTCGGTATCGAGCAAGCGGCAAGCGACATTGGTTTCGGCAATCGCACCGGTGTCAGCGTCTTCGATTTTTTGCAGGCAGCACCGACCGCATCCATCGCATAGCGCTTCCCATTCGGCGCGGTCCAATTCGGCAAGCGGAAGCTCCCAAAATCGCTCCCGCAGTTCGCCCATTAGCTGACCCACGTCTCTAGAACTTCGGTCACGCCAGCGGCGCTTTCCTCAACCGGAAGAAGCGCAATTGGCTTGCCATCGGGGCCCATCAGAAAGGCCGCGCGGCTGTGATCCATGAGGTAGGAATCGGGGCTTTCTTCATCCACCGAACCTTTGGAATAGAACACACTAAACGCCTTTGCTGCATCCGCAATCTGTTCTTCTGAACCAGTAAAGCCGAGCATGTCGCTGCTAAAGGCGGCGGTGAACTCTGCCACAACTTCCGGCGTATCGCGCTGCGGATCGACTGTGATGAACATCGGGATGACCTTGTCCGAGAGGTCAGCATTTGCAGCTTTGAAATCCTCATACCCCTTGGCCATGCGCTGTACGTCATAGGGGCAGATATCCGGGCAATAGGCATATCCGAAATAGACCATGCGGAATTTTCCGTCATAATCGCTGAAAGAGACATCCTTACCCTCTTCGCTAACCAAGGCCACATCGCCGCCAATGCTGGCGCCTGCCAGCGGCGGTTCATCGGGGTTTACGGATGGTGCGTCTTGCGAACAGGCAGCAGCCCCCCACATAAGCAATGCGGCGATGGCTATTCGGATTTTTGGATAAGGATTCGCTGTCGGGTTCATGGTCTGCTAATTGGGTATCTGGAATACAAGATTTCAAGTCAATTATTGACGGTCCTTGATTGGATTACAGCGTTAGACAAAGGATAACAGCGGCGTGCAGGGGGTTATGCAGAAATTTGTGAAAGCAGCAAAGGTGTCGGCGGCATTGCTTTTAGGCGGTGTGATGGGGGTGGCATCCGCACCCGCACCCGCATCAGCGCAGGGCTTCTCAGAAGGGTATGAGTTCCTTCAAGCGGTTGATAAGCGCGAGGGGCAAGAGGTCACCGATGCGCTGAACCAGCCGGGTACAACCATTGTGAATACGCGCGACATTACGTCGGGCGAAACAGCTTTGCATATTGTGGCCAAGCGCCGGGACACTTCGTGGATCCGCTTTCTCACTCAACGCGGGGCCAATCCCAATATCCGCGATAAAAAAGGCATCACGCCAATTCAGATCGCTGTGCGTTTGGGCCATGTTGACGGGGTTGAGGCTTTGATCAAGGCGGGTGCCAATGTCGATATCAACGATAGCTCGGGCGAGACGCCGCTGATCGCCGCTGTCCATGCGCGCAATACTGAGCTTATCCGGATACTTCTGGCGCAAGGGGCGAGCCCAGATCGGACTGACAATTCTGGTCGTACGGCGCGCGATTATGCCCAGTTGCTGCCATCCAATGGCTTGGTGATGAATGAATTTAAGCGGGCTGATGAAGCACGCGAGAAAAAGTCGGTCGGCCCCAGCTACGGACCTTCGTTGTAACCATGGTTGATTTCGCCGATATGACATTGGACGAGATACGGCTTGCCCTAGCGCCGGAAATCGCCGCCTCTGCAATCTTTGACGGGTGGAATGATACCGCTTTGGTGGCGGCCGCTGAAATGGCGGGCGCGGATGTCGATGTTGCGCGGCTAGCGTTTAAAGGCGGCGCAATGGACATGATTGCTGCGTGGATCGAAGGTGTCGATGCCGCCATGGTCGAGGCTTTTCCGCCCGAACGCATCGAAGCGATGAAAATCCGTGAACGTATCCGCGCATTGGTGGCTTTCCGGCTTGAAGCGATTGAGGGGCTGGAAGAAGCTTTGCGCAATGCACGGTCAATTATGGCGATGCCGCAAAATGCAGCGCGCTCCATGCGCATGGGTTGGCATAGCGCGGATGTGATGTGGCGGCTGGCTGGCGATACGGCAACCGATTACAATCATTACACAAAGCGTGCGATCCTCGCTGGAATTTATGCTGCGACTTTGGCCGTCTTTGTCGATGATGATAGCCCGGACAAAGCCAAGACCCATGAATTTCTGGATCGCCGAATTGATGGCGTGATGAAGTTTGAGAAGGCCAAGTCGAAGATTTTGGGCAGCGGTGGTGAGCGCGAACACTTTAGCATAACGCGTTTCCTTGGCCGCCTGCGCTATCCGCATAGCTAGGGTCAGGACCTTAAGCACTTTTTCTAAGTAGAAACCTCCAGTTTGGCGGCATCTCCCGTGCACAATGCGCATGGCCTGCTTGTCGCTTTTGCTTCCCCCTGCCACGTTCGCTTTCAACGAATCACTGGCCAAGCGTTATGCACTGGCCGCGAAGAGGGAATGAGAAGCAATGGCAGGCAGCCTGAATAAAGTTATGCTGATCGGTAATCTGGGCGCTGATCCAGAAATCCGGTCTTTCCAAAATGGCGGGCGGGTTGCGAATTTGCGCATTGCGACCAGCGAAACGTGGAAAGATCGCAATACGGGTGAACGGCAAGAACGCACCGAATGGCACACGGTTGCAATTTTCTCAGAAGGGCTCGTCAATGTGGTCGAGAACTATCTCAAGAAAGGCTCCAAAGTCTTCATCGAAGGCCAGTTGCAGACCCGCAAATGGCAAGATCAACAGGGCAATGACCGCTATTCCACCGAAGTCGTGCTGCGCGGTTATGGAGGCACGCTGACCATGTTGGATGGCCGCGGCGAAGGCGGGGGCGGTGGACGCTCCGGCGGCGGATATGGCGGCGGGCAGCAAGGCGGATCAGGCGGCGGCTGGAACCAAGGAGGCGGCGGACCCGGCGGTGATGGGGGTTCTGGTGGCGGAAGCGGCGGTTCGGGCGGCGGCTATGACGATCTGGACGATGATATTCCGTTCTAGGGGGCGGTATTCAGGTGGCGCATATTTGCCGATTTTGAGCCTTTCAGCGGGAGAGGCTGTCAATAAAATCGCTTTCGCGTGATTTTGACCAAATGCTCGAAGAGCCTGTTACGTCCTTGGGGCCATAATATCTGCGGATCTTTATCCTGACGAGACTTCCGTGCAAGAATTCGAGTTCCTGCTCAGTCCTGCTTGCACCACGAAGAGGGTAGGCAGCTCTTTGCTCTCCCTTTGCCCCAACCTCCATTGTCCAACAGCGCACGACGCCTGCCTCTTCCTCAGCCTCACTGACTTGGAGACCGGTAGGAAGGTCTTTACCGTTAGTGCACCGCAGTCGCCACTTCTTTGCCGTGGTGTAGATTGGCACAACACGCTCAGCATCTTTCAGTGGCTGTCCTAGGGCATAACCAGGAAGATAAGAGCCTGCTGTGAGCAAAAGCAAAGCGGCTGTTGTCATAGCGAGCCCGTGCTAAGTAGTGGAGGTGACGTATTAGCCATCCCCCAGAGGGTCAGCTTGGAATGTGGCGATTTTATGATTGCTTCAAACCCTTGAGCGCCTCAGCCAGAGGGCCGTTCACGTCACCTTCGCGGGCAATGCCAGCTTCGCGCCGCGCGGCATCGGCACCTGGCCCTTCGGCATAGGGATCAATCGCAAGGCCGAGCGTTTGGGCAATCGCTTCACCCACATCGAAACTGTCGCCGGAAAAGATGATCTCATCACAATCCTCATCTGACAGCTCGATCTCAATATCAGCGCCTTGCGCGTCATGATCGAGCGCCTTTGCCGCGCTTTCGGGTACAAAACGAAAGGCGAATTCCTCGGTAATTTGCACCGGAAAATCTTCGGCTGATACTGCGCACATCTGGGTGATATCTGCATCAAGCCTGCCGGATGCACGCACACCATCTCCATCTTTCTCCAGACCGACTTTGGCGCGCAGTAAGCCGATATGCGAAAGGCCAAAGCGCTCAGCCAGCGCGGCGCATTCTGCCGTATCCGCCTCAACCAGCAAGGCTTCGCCCGGCAAATCGCGCGGTTTCACAAGGCGGGTAAGTTCGCTCATGCCAGCTGCACGCCGTCCGCCTTTATCACTGCCTTATCGTCTAAGCCTCCGAGCACGCCCGCCAAACCAAGCAGTTTTTGCATCAACAGCGTTACGTCAGCCTCTCCGCCTGATCCTTCGGTAAAGGTCACATTACGCTCAATCGCGCCTCGCAATTTCGATGTGTCGCCAGCGTTCAAAGCAGCATCAAGGGCAGGGCGATAGGCACCCAGCCTGCCGCCGGTAACGCTCATCAGCTTGCCCACACGCTTGCCAACGACCACATCGTTCACGCCAAATTCGCGCAATTGGCCGTCCATATCCTCAACGAAAAGCTCTGTCAGAAGCGCGCTGGACCCGCGCAGATTATCGCTCGCCTCCAACCGGGCAAGCACCGCGCACAGAACGGCTGTCATCATATCAAATCGGCCGTCCACGCTATCGGCAACCTTGCACTGCGCATACCAAAAGGGATCACGCGCGATTTCCACCACACGGTGCCACAGCGGTATCATTGCATCGCGCGGGTCAGCCTCTAGGCCGAGCAATTTGGTTAGTATGTTCACGCGTGTGTTCCTTAAAGCTGGCGTTGTTCGGAGCATTTCATATTCATCGTCAATTCAATCGCGCCGATCCAGATGCAGCTAGTGAACCAGCGAACTGAGTGTTTACCCCGATGGCTGCTTACTTTGCGTTGCAACGCGGCAGGCATCGCCGTAAGGCTTGTGTAGTGAATATAGGCAATGCGGCGGCTTGGACAATGATCAGGACGCGGCATTTTGATGACAATGAAGGTTTGAGAGCGGCAATGGTGTATAAAAAGGCACTGACAATCGGTATGGTGGCTGCACTAGGCGTGGGTCTTGCGGGTTGTTCATCGATCCGCGAATCGCGGGGCTATGTCGTCGATGGTGTGCTGGTGAATTCGGTCCAGGCCGGAATTGATAATCAGCGCTCTGTCGAGGCGACATTGGGCCGCCCAACTTTCACCAGCCAATATGGCGATAAGACCTGGTATTATGTCTCAAGCGTAACGGGTCGCCGCCCGTTCGTGCGGCCAAAGATTGATACGCATTCGGTGCTGGCGGTGAGGTTTGATGCCGCTGGCAATGTTATTTCGACCCAGCGCACCGGTCCGGAGCAGATTGCCTTTCTCAGCCCCGATGGTGACAAGACCCCGACTTTGGGCCGCGAACGTACATTCTTAGAAGATCTGTTCGGAAATATCGGTCAGGTTGGCGCTGGCGGTCCGGGTGGCGGGCCAGGCGGGCCTTAACGCGATTGCCTAGCTTGACGGTGGCTCTGCGCTCACCATATTCTCTGGTATGAGTAATGATACGGCGAGCCACGGCCTAACCCAGTGGCACGGCACAACCATCATTGGCGTAAAGCGCGGTAAGAAAACCGTTATTGCAGGTGATGGGCAGGTCTCCATGGGCAACACTGTGATGAAGCCCAATGCGCGCAAAGTGCGCAGGATTGGAGAAGGCGGTAAGGTTATCGCTGGCTTTGCAGGTGCGACAGCCGATGCGTTTACTCTGTTCGAACGGCTTGAGAAAAAGCTCGAGCAGCATTCCGGCCAATTGCTGCGTGCGGCTGTGGAACTTGCGAAAGATTGGCGCACGGACAAATATCTGCGCAATTTAGAAGCGCTCATGATTGTGGCCGATAGCGAAAGCCTGCTGGTCCTGACCGGCAATGGCGATGTGCTGGAACCAGAGG
>CAZAIG010000032.1:13016-19352 GCA_964485135.1 uncultured Porphyrobacter sp.
GATAGCGAAAGCCTGCTGGTCCTGACCGGCAATGGCGATGTGCTGGAACCAGAGGGCGGCATTGCGGCCATCGGTTCGGGCGGCAATTACGCTCTGGCAGCTGGGCGCGCTCTGGCAGAATATGAAAAAGACGCAGAGAAGATCGCGACCAAAGCGATGGGCGTGGCTGCCGATATTTGCGTCTTCACCAACGGCAATGTGACGGTCGAAAAGATCTCTTGAAAAAAAGCTCCAATATGATTCAGAACCTTACTCCAAAGGCGATTGTCGCCTCTCTTGATGAGCATATCATCGGCCAAAAGGATGCAAAGCGCGCAGTTGCTGTGGCGCTGCGCAATCGGTGGCGGCGGCAGCGGCTTGGCCCTGAATTGCGCGATGAGGTCACACCCAAAAACATACTGATGATCGGCCCCACCGGTTGCGGTAAGACAGAAATCTCGCGCCGCTTGGCAAAGCTGGCAGAGGCTCCTTTTGTGAAGATTGAGGCAACCAAGTTTACAGAGGTTGGCTATGTCGGCCGCGATGTTGAACAGATCGCGCGTGATCTCGCCGAAGAAGCGATCCGGCTGGAGAAAGAACGTCGGCGCGAATCTGTACGCGAAGCTGCATCTGAGGCAGCGATGGAGCGCTTGCTGTCAGCTCTTGTCGGCGACAATGCATCGGAGGCCACACGCGAAAGCTTCCGCGAGCGCATTACGCAAAATGCGATGAACGATGTTGAGGTCGAGATCGAAGTATCCGAAGCGCCGAACATGCCCTTTGATATGGGCAATATGGGCGGCAATATGCAGATGATCGATCTGTCCGACATGATGGGCAAAGCCTTTGGCAAAGCGCCGGCTAAGCGTCGCAAAATGCGCGTTCCCGATGCGTGGGATAAACTGGTTGATGAAGAAGCGGACAAGCGATTGGACGATGATGATGTGAACCGCACTGCGCTCGCCAATGCAGAGACCAATGGTATCGTGTTCCTCGACGAAATCGACAAAATTGCCGTGTCCGATGTGCGTGGCGGCAGTGTTAGCCGTGAAGGCGTGCAGCGCGACCTTTTGCCGCTGATTGAAGGCACGACGGTTAGCACCAAATATGGCCCGATGAAGACCGATCATATCCTCTTCATCGCATCGGGCGCATTCCATGTTTCCAAGCCATCTGACATGCTGCCGGAACTGCAGGGGCGGCTGCCAATCCGGGTTGAGCTGCGCGCGCTTACCGAAGAGGATTTTGTGCGCATCTTGAACGAAACACGCGCCAATTTGGTCGAGCAGTATCGCGCGCTGATCGCGACCGAAGATGTGACGCTGGACATTCAGGATGAAGCGGTTGCGCAGATCGCCAAAATCGCTGCGCAAGTGAATGAGAGCGTTGAAAACATCGGCGCGCGGCGCCTTCAAACCGTGATGGAAAAACTGCTCGAAGAAATCAGCTTTGAAGCTGAGGAGCACAAAGGCGAAACGATCACAATCGATGCCGCTTATGTGAAAGAGCGCTTATCCGATCTTGCCGGTGATAGCGATCTGTCCAAATATATCCTGTGACTCGGTAGCCTTAGGCTAGCTGGCGAGCATTCTCGCGCGTTCTAAGCCGGTTCTCCGCTTTCGCTCAGCTGGCGCGCCCACATCTCTGCATAAAGGCCGCGTTTGTTCAGCAGACTGTTATGTGTGCCTTGTTCATGCACTTTGCCCTTGTCGAGAACGATGATCTGATCCGCATCGGCAATGGTCGAAAGCCTGTGCGCGATAGCCAATGTAGTGCGGTCTTTGGCGATACGGCGCAATGTGCGCAAAATGTCTTGTTCAGTGCGGGTATCGAGCGCGCTAGTGGCTTCATCCAGCACCAATATGGGCGGGTTTTTGACCAAAGTGCGGGCGATGGCTACGCGCTGTTTCTCTCCGCCTGACAGTTTCAATCCGCGCTCGCCAACCTCTGTCTCAAAACCGTCTGGCAGAGCCTGGATAAATGGCCAGATCGATGCATCGCGCGCCGCTTGCTCGATTTCAGCGGATGAGGCTGCACCCGAGGATCCATAGGCGATGTTGTAGCCGATCGTATCATTGAACAGCACGCTATCCTGCGGAACGATGCCAATCGCGGCGCGCACGCTGGCTTGCTGCACCTGTGCGATATTCTGCCCATCGATCAGAATGCGGCCCGATTGCGGATCATAAAAGCGGAATAAAAGCCGCGCGATCGTGCTTTTGCCTGCGCCCGAGGGACCGACAATCGCGGTGTTGGAACCGGCGGGCACTTCGAAGCTCAATCCGTGGAGGATCGTGCGGTCTGGTTCATAGCCGAACGTTACGTTGTCAAAAGTGACATGCGGCTCGCGCACCAGCAATGCCGGTGCGCCCCGCGGGTCGGTCACTTCGACTTCCTTATCCATCAAAGCGAACATCGCGCCCATATCTACCAGCCCTTGGCGGATTGTGCGGTACACCCAGCCCAGCAGATCAAGCGGACGGAATAGCTGCAACAGATATGTATTGACGAAGACCAGATCGCCGACGGTCAACTCGCCCTTGCTCCAACCCCATACGGTGAAGGCCATTGCGCCCGCCATCAGCGCATTGGTGATGAGCGATTGCACCATATTGAGTAGGCCAAGCGAGTTCTCGCTTTTGATCGCGGCCTCTGCATAGGAACTGGCCGCAAGGCTATAGCGTTCTTCCTCGCGCGCTTCGGCCCCGAAATACTTGACCGTTTCGTAGTTCAGTAGCGAATCCACCGCCCGGTCCAAAGCCTTTCCATCCAAATCATTCATCTCGCGCCGAAGCTTGGTACGCCATTCGGTGATCCAGCGAGTGACAGCGATATAGGTGACAACGGTGAAGGCTGTGGCCGCTACCATTTCCCAACCGAAGTTGATGTAGAAGATGACGCCGACAGCAATCAGCTCAATCGCGGTGGGGGCGATATTGAACAGCAGGAAATAGAGCATGCTATCGATGCTTTTGGTTCCGCGCTCAATCACTTTGGTCACTTCGCCTGTTCGGCGCGAGAGGTGAAAGCGCAGCGAAAGCCGATGCAGGCGGTGAAAGACATCGCGCGCCAGATCCAGCGTTGCGACCTGGCCAACGCGTTCAAAAACCATATTGCGCAATTGGTCAAAGGCGACCGATGTGAAGCGGCCCAATCCGTATGCGAGCACTAAGGCAAGTGCAACCGAGGCGGCGGTTTCGGTGACGCCGCTGTTGTTTTCGGTCATGGAGTCGACGGCATTCTTATAGGCAAAGGGCAGCGATAGGACGACGCCCTTTGCCAGCAGCACCAGCATCATCGCGCCAACAATGCGCCGTTTTAGCGATGGATTATCGCGCGGCCACAGATAAGGCAGGAACCGTTTAAGCGTTGACCAGCCATCAGCATCGCTGGCTTGGGCGTCGGCAGAGGTGGCTGTATCAGGCGGCATCGTCCCGCACACATGGGTGCCGCCGGCGCTTCACACAAGCGCAGCGTGACAATGATATGCTCAAAAGAGCGCGCTACATATGTGTGGCGCGGGCGCGGCGAAGGGCCCGGCGCATGCGGTATTTGCTCGGCAAATCGAACAAAATCCGCTGCTTGGCGAAGTCAATCGCGACCCGGTCAAAAACCTTAAGATGCTGCATGCCGAGCGAGATAACCGGACGGTCTTTCAGGCCAAGCGCTTCGAAAGCAGGCGCATCGGCAAAGGTGATCGGCATGTTCGTTAGCGTCAGGCCTTGAATTTTCATCTCTCGCGCTACCGCCATATGGCCCAGCAAAGTCACGCCGTTTACATCGGTGGAAGTGACCTGTTCTTCGCGTTTTGCCTTGATCCGTTTTTGCAGAGCCAAATTGCCCATGCTCACTTGAGCGCCCGTGTCGATAATGACGGTGGTTTTGACTCCTTCGATCTCTGCATTGGTGATCAGCAATTGCCCCAGCTTGTGCCGTGCGCGCACTACAATCTCAAACCCGCGGCGGCCGGGGTTTTCCTCTGCATCAGCGACGGCGATTGTTTCCTCGCGAAAATCGATCAAGACCCGCATGTCTTGCAAGCTATCGAGCCCGATGATCCCATCTGCGCCGACGTTATGGCGGCTCAAGACCGGTGCGGAGATATTATGAATGACCCGGCTGCCGACTTCCAAATTGTCAAGCTCAACCAAGTCAACCTGACGGCGGCTGGCCATCCCTACCAAAGTTGCCGTGCCATTGGATTGCAGTTGCAATGCATCATTGATCCGGTGCGTCACGGCGGTGGCTTGGCTGCCGGTATCGATCATGAAATTAAACGGGCCAGCGCCGCCTATTGTCACTGGTACGGTTAGGCGCTGATTGGCGTCACTATTGAGGTCGATTACCTCGGTCGCAGCATCGGTTAGACTGGGCGCGATCGGGCTATCACTGGCCGGTGTTTTTGGAGGCTCGACAGCGCTACTGCTTATGCTCAATGCGGCCAAGGAAGCCACCAAAGGGGGTAACCAAAGAGCGCTCATGATTTATCTCCCACTCGCATGAATGGGGAGGTTAGCATTAAAGCCGGGGATCCCCTAATCGGGATGAACGACTATGATGCAGCGGGTGCGGCGGGACGTTGCCGAAGCAGCGCCCATGTTTCGCGGACTAGGCTAGGCCAAACGAACCAGAGGGTTGCTGCATATGTCAGTGCGCCGACCCCAGCGTTCAGGGCCAGATCAACCAGAGGAATGCCAATTGGCAGATAAGTCTGCACAAGAATAACAGCGCCAGTCATGGCAGCGACCGCTGCGATAATCGGCCCCAACTCGCGCAGCAAAGCAAATGGGCTGACGCCAATGCGCGGCAGGGTCAGCGTGAGTGTGACCGTTAGCAAGCAGGGTGCGGCAATCCACCATGCATGGACAAAGCCCATCGCGCCTTGCGATGCGCCCCAAAGAAATGCCGCGGGCATGATTATCGCACCGGCGATACTGGTGGAAAGGTATATTTGCGGCTTACCCAAGGCATTGGTTGTAGGCGAACAGATAAAGTGCAGTGCCATCAAGGGCATGGCAAGCGAAAGACCTGCGACCAAGGGGATCAACCCGGTCCATTTCTCGCCCATAAGCACCAAAATCGCATCATGGCTGGTCAAAGCAAGGCCGATATAGAGCGGGGCAGTGACCATCATCACCATGCGCGCAGTCTTCAGAAAGTACGGGCCCAACGGCTGGCGATCTCTGTTGAGCTCTGAATAGGCAGCCAGTGCCACTTCGTTGATGGGCGGGATAAACCGGCCAGTCACGATCAGCGTGAGGAAAAGTGCCTGGGTATAAAGGCCGACATCAAAGGTACTCATCAGGCGTCCAGCGATCACAACATCGCTTTGGCTTTGGATGATCCAAAACAGCTGGCAAAGAGTGAGCATACCACCGAATGAGACCAAGTCCCAAGCGCCGCGCGGGTCGAAAATGGGGCGAACCCACAGCTTGGCGGCATACATCAATGCAATGCCTCTTGCGATGAATATGGAAAGCCCTGCGTAAACCAGCGCCCAAACACCCCAGCCAAGCCAGGCCAAAAGCAGTGCAGTGCAAGCGCCAACCAATGCGCTCGCCATATTGGCTTGTCCTTGTTTGCGGAACTGCATCTGCCGCGCCAACCATTCAGAGGGAAGGGCGATGAACGGTATGGTTAGGAAAATCGCCGCTTGAACGCGCAATATATCCGCGACCACCGGCTCTTCGAAATAGGCGGCAGCCAGCGGCGCCATGGCGAACTGCACTGATGCTAATAGAAAGTTTGCGAGCAGCAACATTCCAAACACTTGTCCAACGCGCCGATCATCGAGCCGGTCGGTCTGCACAATAGATGTCGCGAAACTTTGCCCGTTGAGAAATGCGAGCGCGGTGACGATCACTTGGCTCATGGCAAATAGGCCATAATCGGTCGGATCAAGCAATCGAACCACAAGGAAGGTTGACGTCCAAGTGATCACTTGCGCAATCACCTGACTGCCCCAGCGCCAAGCGACGGCTGAACGCACGCGTGCGGCGAAGCCATCTTGCCCTTCTTGGGTGCCGGATGCCGGATTCGGCTCGTGTTGATGAGACTGCGTCATTGCAAAAGCGCTTTAACCGGAATTTATGAAGAAAATGCGTGCCTCAACGCACTTCATAGCGCACTCTTGGTTTGCCTTTTCCTAGCGATTCTAGTCTCAGATTGTGGAATTGCCACAAGAGACCCAAAATCTCACCCCTTCGAGAACACCTATCAAGTTGATTTTCATGAATTTTCGAACTTCTTTGAAATAAAATTGCAAAAAGGCGTTGACCGAATCCGGAAGCAGGCCTAGATGCCCTCTCACCGACGCGGCGCTGCCGGGTTTTACCTGGCTCGATCGCAACGGTCGCC
>CAZAIG010000033.1:0-18968 GCA_964485135.1 uncultured Porphyrobacter sp.
CCTGCCCCACATCAAGTCCATGCTTCAAAAGCATCGGAATTTGCGTGAAGGTGAAGAGGAATGAGAGGGGCATAAACACCCAAAGTTTAGCCCACAGCCAACCTTCAAAATCCATATAGGCGCGTAGACCCTCGTTCAGAGCGGCGAGGCAAAGGAAAAACACGCCCCAATTGCGCGACAGTTTTAGCCAGCCTTCCTCGCTTAAGCCGTCAAACGCGGCCTCAAGCAGGATTTTGAGCAGGGGCTTGCCCATTTTCCAGCCCACCAGCAGCGCAAGCCCCATGCTGGCGTAGATGATAGTGGGCTTCAGTTGGACGAAGACCGGATCGCCAAAGAATATCGTCAGCGCGCCGAACCCAACGATCAAAGCGGTCGAGAACCACAGCATGGGCGAAACTTTGCCCAACCGCCATTTCGACACGATCAGCGCGATAACCGCAGCGATGATGAACGCGCCAGTGCTTTGCACGATGGCTTTGGTGGTGAGCGTGGCAAACACCAGCTCATCATTTATGTCTTCACGTTCCGGGGCGAGATATTTGTACGCGGCAAGGAAGACCAAAAGCGGACCGTAATCGGTCAGCACGCTGATCCAGCCGGAACCTTTGGGTTTTGTCGCAGTCGCGGTTTTGTCGTTCATCAATCCACTCCTGCAATAACTTTGGCGACCAAATCGGGGTCAAAGGGGCGCAAATCGTCCATTTTCTCGCCGACACCAATCGCGTGAATTGGCAGGCCATATTGCTCTGCCGCGGCCACCAGAACACCGCCACGCGCGGTGCCGTCGAGCTTGGTCATGATGAGGCCGGTAACGCCAGCGACTTCCTTGAAGACATCGATTTGTGAAAGCGCATTTTGGCCGTTCGTCGCATCCAAAACCAGCACTACGTCATGCGGAGCTTCGGGGTTTAACCGGCCAAGAACTTTGCGGATTTTGGCAAGCTCGTCCATCAACTCGCTTTTGTTTTGCAGCCGGCCAGCAGTGTCGACGATCAACGCATCGATGCCGGTTGCCGTCGCTTCTTTTACTGCGTCGAAGACGATAGAGGCGGGGTCGCCGCCCTCTGGTCCAGTGATAATCGGCACGCCAACACGCTCTGCCCAAGTCTTCAACTGACCAATGGCCGCTGCACGGAATGTGTCGCCGGCGGCTAGCATCACGCCATAATCATCTTCTTGGAACAAATGCGCGAGCTTGGCGATTGTCGTGGTTTTGCCGGAGCCGTTAACCCCAATGGTCAAGATCACTTGCGGGCGCGGGAAAGCAACAATGTCGAGCGGCTTGGCAACGGGGCGCAGGATCTCTGCGATCTCATCGGCAACTGCTTGTTTTAGCTCTGCTTCTGATAGTTCCAAACCAAAGCGCTTCTCTCGCAATTTGGCTGTAATGCGCGCTGCTGCAGAGGGACCAAGATCGGACATGATCAGCGCATCTTCGACATCGTCCAGCGTCGCATCGTCCAGCTTCGCCTTGGTAACCGCCTGAGCGATATTTTCCGCAAGCCGTTCAGAAGTCTTGCTAAATCCGCCGAAAAGCCGTTCGGCCCAGCTCTTTTTCTCGCTCATACCAGCATGCCTTCTTCGATTGCTGTGGGCGTGATTGTCACGATTGTTCCAGCGGGCGTATCGGCGGGCAGCTTTACCCGTGCGAAGTTTTCTGCGTAGCCGCTGCCATCTTTTTCGGCGAGGACTTGGAGCGGGCTTCCCACAAGCGATTTCAGCCATTTGGCGCGCACATCGGCGACGGCGGTGCGGAGTTCAGCAGCGCGGGCTTTAATGACGCTGCGATCCAATTGCGGCATTTTGGCAGCAGGGGTTGCAGGGCGCGGGGAATAGGGGAAGATATGGCCGTGAACGATGTTTAACTCGCTAATAATGCTGAGGTTTTCCTGATGATGCGCATCGGTTTCTGTGGGGAAGCCCGCGATCAAATCAGCGCCGATCGCAATTGCGGGCCGCCTTTCCTTAAGCCGCGCGACCAGATCAACAGCGTCACCGCGAAGATGGCGGCGTTTCATCCGCTTCAAAATCAAGTCAGCCCCATGTTGCAGCGAAAGGTGCACATGCGGCATCATGCGGCTGTCACCCGCGAGCAATTCGAATAATTTATCATCAATTTCAATGCCATCCACCGATGACATGCGTAGTCGTGTTAACTTTGGAAGGCGTTCGAGACAAGCAGAGATGAGGGTGCCCAAATGCGAGACCTGGGCTAGATCACTCCCCCAAGAAGTGACATCCACGCCTGTTAGCACGAGTTCTTTCGCGCCCATTTCGAGATGCAATTTTGCCTCCCGCACAACCTCTTCGATCGGCATTGATCGTGCTTTGCCGCGGCCCTGCGGAATGACGCAAAAGGTGCAGGCATGGTCGCAACCATTTTGCACTGCGATAAACGCGCGGGTGCGTGTTGGAATGATTGGCGGGGCGTCTTGCGGCGCATTCCAGGCACGCGGGTCGAGCTTGCTTTCATTCGCGATCAGCCCGTCAACCTCTGGCATTTGGCTGAGCTGTTCGCGCTCAATATCGGCAGCGCATCCTGTGACTAGCAAGCGAGCATCGGGATTGGCCTTGCGCGCTTTGCGGATGGCTTGACGCGTTTGACGAACCGCTTCGGATGTGACCGCGCAGGAGTTGATCACGACCAGATTATCATCGCCGGCTAGCATCGCCTTCATCCGCTCGCTTTCAGAGATGTTGAGGCGGCAGCCAAGACTGATGACCTCTGCAGAGGAAGCAGGCGCGCTCACAGATAATCATCCCATTCAAACGATCCGGTGAAGCTGGTCGTCGCGGGGCCGCTCATCTGAATATGCTCATTTTCGTCCCAAAGGATGTGAAGCGTTCCGCCGGGAAGCGTCACCGCAACATCGCGCTTTACTAACCCGCGTTTCATCGCTGCAATAGCAGTCGCGCAAGCGCCCGTTCCGCAGGCCCGCGTTTCGCCGACGCCGCGCTCCCACACGCGCAGGTTGAGCGCATCGCGCGCTGAAACAGATGCAACGTTCACATTAACGCGCTCTGGAAACAGCGGATCGTTTTCAATTTGCGGACCAAGAGTGGCAAGATCGACTGCGCTTGCTTCATCAACGAAAAAAACCACATGCGGATTGCCGACGTTCACAGCAATCGGGTTCTTCAATGGGCCCCAGCCAACTGGCATGGCCAGCGTATCCATCGCAAACCCAAGCGGAATATCCTCCCACCCGAAACGCGGTTTACCCATGTCGACGGTGGCGGCTTTTCTATCAGAGCTGGGTGAAAGCGCAATAACCCCGCCGCCGGTTTCTACCCGCGCAGGCGATCCATGCAGCAGCGCGACCGCACGCGATGCATTGCCGCAGGCTTCAACCTCTCCGCCATCTGCGTTGAAGATACGCATACGAAAATCGCTGGTTTCGCTGGCTTCAAGTACGATTAACTGGTCGCAGCCAATTCCGGTTGTGCGATTGGCAAGCCGAGCAGCAACCTGCGTGCCGAGCACAGGCAAATCAGCGCTGCGGCCATCAAGCACGACGAAGTCATTGCCGAGCCCGTGCATTTTTGTGAATTTCTGCTGCATAGCGCCTGCGCATTTATGCGGGGGAGCGCCTTGCGTCTAGTCTTGTGATAGGCGCCTTGTCTCGGCGATGCAGGAATGGAGCAATACTAGATAGCGCATCAGGGTGCTTTTCACCCTTTGGCTTTCAGCGCGCCGACTTGCTGATCACCCAGTTCGTCTAGGCTCTCATTGCCAAACGCACTTGGCTTGGCCTCAGCCAACTTACCAAGACCCGCCAGCCTCTTGCGCACTTCATTGGAAGTTTCCGGCCGGCCATAGTGAAAACCTTGCCCTTTAAAGCGGCCAAGACCTTTCAGTGTTTCGAGCACTTTTTCGTCCTCGATCCCTTCGGCGGTAATGGTCATATCCAGACCATTGCCGAGCGAGATAATAGCATCCACGATTTTAGAACAAGCTTCCTCGTCGCTGAGTTCAGCGACAAAGCTGCGATCAATTTTAAGGCGGTCAAACTCCAGTGAGCGCAACTGCGAAAGGCTGGAATACCCGGTGCCAAAATCATCAAGGCTGACCGTAACACCCTGATTGCGCAGGCTAGAGATCATGGAGCGGACCATGCTGACATTGTCGTGGAGGCAGCTTTCGGTAACCTCAATTTCCAGCCTGTGCGGCGGGAATTGATGCTCCACCATTTGTTTTACCAGCTTTTGCGCAAACCACGGGTCGCGCAACTGAACCGGTGAAATATTGACTGACAGAGTGAGGGAAGGGTCCCAATCGCGGGCATCAACAAAGGCCTGGGCGATCAATTGCTCTGACATTTTGCCGATAACGCCAATCTCTTCAGCGACAGAGATGAAGATCTCCGGACTAATCACGCCCAATTCCGGAGAATGCCAACGCGCCAGCATTTCAAATCCGACAAGCTCGCCGGTCGTTATATCGACTTGCTGTTCATAATACGGAACAAATTCCCCGCGCTCGACACCGCGGCGTACGCCGACCTCTAGCTCATTACGGAAGCGAAGTTCGTCTTCCATAGATGGTTCGAACATTGCAAAGCGGTTCTTGCCTTGCTTTTTGGCGTGATACATCGCGATATCGGCGCGAGAATTGAGTGCCTCTGGCGTGGCAGATTGGCCGTCCACTTGCGTATCCTCGCTGTTGATACGATCATGCGTGGTCGCAACACCGGCGGAGACAGTGATATCAATCACAACTCCATCCAGATCCATCGACTTGCTTGTCACTTGGCACACGCGCGCTGCAAACTCCTCGATGCCTTCCTTATCGTCACGGACAAAAGGAAGGACGATCGCAAATTCATCGCCGCCCAGTCTGGCCAATACGCTAGTCGGGGGTAGAATTTTGCGCACACGGTTGGCAACTTCAATCAAAGCTGCATCGCCTGCGGCGTGGCCGTGCATATCGTTGATCTGTTTGAAATTATCTACGTCGATCACGATCATCGCGACAGCTGTGCCCGTCTTACGACTTTTTCTGCACAGTTTTTCCGCAATTGCAGCCATGCTGCGCCGGTTATAGCAATCGGTAAGAGGATCGGTTTCCGCTAGTTTCTGCGCACGTTCCTCGGCCAGTCGCCGATCTGCGATCTCACTTGTTAGCTCGCGGTATCGCCGCCAACCAAAGATGATAAGCCCAATGTTGAGCAGCAAGGCATTGACCAAAACGAAATCAGGGCCGTCACCTTTGCCGAGGAAAGACCGCGCTACCTCGGGCAAAACGCGGCCGCCAGTGCCGACAAAAAGGATGATTGCAGCAACGGCGATGCCGAGCGTGATAATATCGCGCTCTGCCTTACCAAGTCGGGGCTTTTGCGTTTGTTTTGTCACCTAAACCGATATCCTATGTGTCGTCGTCTTCGTTTGATTGGCTAGCTGAGGTTCGGGCGAGCCCTAGCAGCGAAAAAATGTCTGAATGGCTCTCTCGCAAATTGCCCCTAAAATGCCGTTAACTCAAAGTTTTTGGATCAAAAGTGGTAGGTAGGCTGGAGTACGAAGGCCGGCTCCGCTATCCTTTGTTCGCGCGAGATATAGAGGCAGGAGGCTGGCGTGATGCAGCGCTATTGGTTGGTGAAATCTGAACCGTTCAAATACAGCTGGGACGACCTTGTGCGTGACAAGGAAGAGGTTTGGGACGGCGTTCGCAATCACCGGGCCAAGAACAATCTGCAGGCAATGAAGGTCGGTGAAGATGCCTTTTACTATCATTCACGCGAAGGGTTAGAGATTGTCGGCATATGCACGGTGAGCGAGGCTGGCATCCTTGATCCAACGGACCCGACCGGCAAATGGGCAGCGGTCAAGTTCAAACCCAAGATGCGGTTTCAAAATCCTGTGTCGCTCAAACAGATTAAGGCGGATCCGCGCTTGGCCGAATGCGAATTGGTGCGAATGGGGAGGCTTTCTGTTGCTGAGATCACACCCGAAGAATGGGATGTGATTTGTGCAATGGGCCGGTAAAAATCGAAAAGGGGATAATGCGGATTAGGCTATACGCAATCCACTAATCGTCGCGCCGCTTGCCGCCAGCTGCTCAACCTCAATCACGCAGTGGATCAGTCGCAGGCCTTTGCGTTTCTTTGCCTCCGAAAGAGCGGATTTGAAGGCTTGCGTCGTTTCTGCGCGGGCGCTCCATCCGCCGAAACTCTGCGCCAAAGCCGCGAAATCAGGATTGCTGAGGCTGGTTCCTGAAACCCGCTCTGGGAATTCGCGCTCCTGATGCATGCGGATCGTGCCATAAGCGCCATTGTCGATGACGATCACCAGAATATCGCACTCGTACTGAACCGCTGTGGCAAGCTCTTGCCCGTTCATCAGGAAGTCCCCGTCTCCCGCCACCGCGACAACCGTTCTATCGGGAAAGCGGCGCGCTGCGGCCACTGCGGCGGGAATGCCATAACCCATCGCGCCCGATGTAGGGGCCAGCTGGGTGGGGAAGCCTTCATATCGCCAATAGCGGTGCCACCATCCTGCAAAGTTCCCTGCGCCATTGCAAATGATGCTATCACTGGGCAGGTCTTCGCGCATGGATGCTACACAGGCACCGAGGTCCAATGCATATTGCGTTGGGGCAGGGGTCGCCCATTCCTCCCACTCCGCATGTGCTTCAGCGCCCGCATCAAATATATTGATCGAACCATCATCCCAATGTGCTGCGCTTTCAGCAAATTCCGCCATATCGCAGCAAAGCGCTAGATCGGCTGCATAAACGCTGCCAAGCTCATTCGGATCTGGATGGACATGGATTAATTGCTGGCGGGGGTGATCGGGTGCCGGCACTTTATAGCCTTCGGTGGTGGCCTCCCCCAATCGTGCGCCAACGGCTAAGATCAAATCAGCCGATCTTACACGCTCCAGCAGTTTTGGATTGGGGCCATATCCCAAGTTCCCGGCATAGACACTAGAGGTAGGGGAGATCGCATCCTGCCTGCGGAATGCTGTCGCCACGGGCAGTCCAATACGCTCTGCAAAGTTCTGAAAATGAGACCGTGCTTTGGTATTCCACCCTGCACCGCCAATTATCGCAATGGCGCTGGCGGCGTTGCCAATCATCGCCATCATAGTTTGCATCGCATCGGGGCAGGGTGCCTGTGCTGAGCGATTCGCAAGTGCGCGCGGTTTGATATCTGCTGGCACTGGATCGCTGAGCATATCCTCTGGCAAGGCAAGCACGACAGGACCGGGCCTGCCAGAAATTGCCACGCTGAAAGCGCGCGCGATCATCTCTGGGATGCGGGCAGCACAATCGATCCGTGCCGCCCATTTCGAGATTGGCGCAAAGAAGGCTGGAAAGTCGATTTCCTGGAACCCCTCTCGTCCGCGCATATCGCGCCCGACATCGCCCACGAACAGGATCATTGGTTGCGAGTCTTGATGAGCAACATGCACTGCAATACTGGCATTGGTTGCCCCTGGCCCACGGGTAACGAAACACACCCCCGGCCGGATCGCACCCGCAGCGCTCATCGCTCCATCAGCGCAGGCCATAAAACCGGCACCACCTTCTTGCCGGCAAGTGATCAAATCCACAGCTGGCCTATCGTGCAGAGCGTCCAAGACTGGCAGAAAGCTCTCGCCCGGCACCGTGAAGATACGCTCACAACCCTGTTCGATCAGGCAATCTACGAGCAGCTGCGCGGCGGTTTTGGGTGCGTTCTTTGGAGCGGCGTCAGGCATGGTTGCAATGGTTACTATTCTAACCAGCTTCATGCAATTCAGCCGCTCTCATCATAAACAGTCATGCTTAATGTCCCGCCCTGCGACAATGCGCTTTTCCGCAGCGCTTAATGGTTACGAAACCGTTAATGGAGTAGCCCATGAGAAGAGCATTAGTCCTTACATCGGAATCCTCAGGCCATTCATTCAGAGCGAGCCTGCCCGCGCATGTTTTTGAGCCGATTGTGGATGAGGAGCCGTGCGCCCCGGACTTTGAACCAGAAGTTCTTGCCGCAATGCAGGCCGAGGCAGAAACTAAAGCCAAAAGCTGGAGACTTACCCGCAGCGACGTGCGCGGCGTGGTCAGCACTTATCTGGCAACATTTCTCGCGGTTCTCGTCTTTATATTGTGATTTGCTCTTGATCGAAGAACGCTAGCTCGCCGAGATGGCATCCGCTTCTGCGCGGTGCAGGCGCTTCGCCAGATAAGCAGACACCACGCACATTGCGGCGCTCAGCAGCAGTTGTTCCGCCACTGGTATGCCTAATATGCTCAGGCTCATCGCGACTAGCGCGCCCGCGACCATCGCGCCGGAATTGATGATGTTGTTTGCCGCGATTGTCCGCGCCGCTTGATCGGGTGCAACGCGGGTCGTGAGGAAAGCATAGAGCGGCACCACAAACATTCCGCCAGCAATCGCAATGCCCAAAAGGCAAGCGAGCAGCGCCATTGCCATTGGCCAGCCAACAAATTCCCAAATTCCCATCAGCTCGGTCGGCGCATTGAGTGACCAAGCACGGCAGACGAGATAAAAAAGGACGATAAACAATCCCATCACAACCACGCTGGTCGGGGCGTAACGGGCGGATACTTTGCTCTTCAGCAGGGCATTAATACCCACCGATCCAATTGCAATTCCAACCGAGAATACGGCGAGGAAAAGGCTCGCTACCTCTTTCGAAGCCATCAGAGTGTTCTTAGCGAGCGGCGGGAACTGGATCGTCAGCACCGCGCCGATGGTCCAGAAAAAGCTGATCGCGATGATCGCGTAGAATATTTGAGCGTCAATCATCGTGGATTTGATTAGTTTTTTAGATGCACGCCAGACGTTCCAATCGAGCTTCTCACTGGTTCCTAAGGGTGGCGCGGCCGGTATTTGACGGCTGGAGATATATCCTACAACTGAGGTGAGAATAATCCCAGAAGCGGCCCATTCGACGGGTATCCAGCCGGCCAAGATCGTTCCAAAGAGGATTGCGATATAGGTGCCTGCTTCAACAAGGCCAGTGCCCGACAGCACCTCATCCTTCTTCAAATGCTGCGGCAGGATCGCATATTTGATCGGCCCCAGAAAAGTGGATTGGACGCCCGTGAGGAACAGAGCGAACAGCAATATTGGGATCGCCAGCGTATCCACCGCGATACCGCTCCATGCCAGATACAATCCCAACGCTCCGATCAGCATCAATATGATCTCGCAAAATTTGACCGTTCGAATGATCGCGGCTTTATCGCGCATATCGGCCAATTGTCCTGCAACGGCGGAAAGCAGGAAATAGGGGATCATGAACAAGCCGGTCGCAACAGCACTAAAAATGCCCTCTGCGCGCGGATCATTGTACACGATATAGACAACAAACAGCACCATCGCTGTTTTGTATAGGTTGTCATTGAACGCATTCAGTAGCTGTGTGCAGAACAGCGGGAGAAAGCGCCGGCGGCGCAATAGATGCGTAGACATTGTCATAACGATAAATGCGTATGCGCCAGCTCCCTCGTTCCCGCTGCCATAAAGCAAGCGCGCTAGTGAACAAGCCCTGTCATTGGGCTTTTGCCTAGTCGATAGTCGCGCTAGGGAAGAGCCAAGATGCTGACACTGCCCAATCTCTTGACCCTGTCGCGGATATTAGCGGTGCCATTTTTGGCCTTCCTACTTTGGTGGCCCGAATGGCAGCTCGGCTATTTGATGGCTTGGGCGCTCTATGCGCTGATGGGGGTTACGGACTATTTCGATGGTTATTTGGCGCGCTCAACTGGCGCCGTATCGAAACTAGGCCAGTTCCTCGATCCGATCGCCGACAAGATCATGGTCGCTGCCGTCATTCTGGTGCTCACGGCGCAAGGGTGGATGCGGCATCCGTGGGGCGGGGATTTCCACGTCATCGCCGGTCTAGTCATACTGGTTCGCGAGATCACTGTATCAGGTTTGCGCGAGTTTTTGGGTGGATTGCAGATTTCGGTGCCTGTGACGAAGCTGGCTAAGTGGAAAACGACGTTTCAAATGCTTTCGCTTGCAGCGCTGATTGTTGCCGGGGCTTTGCCGATGTGGACCTATGACGTGGCAGGGAGTGTTATAAACTTCCCGCAAACCATTGGTATTGCAATGCTTTGGATTGCGGCGATCCTCACCTGCATTACCGGTTGGGATTATTTGCGCGTGGGTTTGAAGCATATGGATTAAGAGCTTTGACCGCTCTGAATTCGATTGAGGGAATAGGCGATGGATCTGGGATTGGCGGGAAAACGGGCGATCGTTGTTGGGGCGAGCAAAGGGCTCGGCGCTGCGATCGCGCAGGAACTCCATGATGAAGGTGCCAAGGTTCTGGGCGTTTCGCGCAGTGCACCAGCTGCGCCATGGAACACACTTTCCGCAGACCTTGCTACCCCTGATGCCGCGCAAACCATAGCCGATCATTCGAAGGCCGCGCTGGGCGGCGTCGATATCCTTGTCAACAATTGCGGCGGCCCACCGCCATCGGCTGCCTCGGCAACGGATGCGGAAAGCATCGCTGCGATGGTTCAGCCCATGTTGCTGACCATAACCGAGCTAACCAGGCTGGTTCTGCCAGATATGCGTAAAGCGAAGTTTGGCAGAGTTCTTACCGTATCTTCTGCAGGCGTACGCGAACCAATACCGGGCCTTGCTTTGTCCAACACTTTGCGGGCCGCCGTGCATGGCTGGATGAAGACCCTGTCTAAAGAGGTCGCCGCTGACGGCATCACAGTGAACATGCTTATGCCCGGTCAAATCGACACGGACCGGCTGCGCTCGTTACACGCCAATACCGCGGAACGTATGGGGATAGATAGCGCTACGATGGCAGCCAAAGCCACGGAGAGTATTCCGGTCGGGCGCATTGGTGAACCGCGCGAATTTGGTGCGGTAGCTGCATTCTTGGCGAGTGAGCGCGCGTCCTATCTGACAGGGCTCGAGATCCCCGTAGATGGAGGAATGCTGCGGTCTTAACCTGCCCGCAATTCCTCAGCCAGAAGCTGGAACTCTTCTGCGCGCGGTGAATTCTTGCGCCAAATGAGGGCAATCTCGCGGCTAGCCTGCTTTGACTTCAGCGGTCTTGCGACAACATTTGTGCCTCCCAAAATCCCTGCATCCAGCGCCATTTGTGGCAGCATGGTCAGGCCCAGATCATTGTCCACCATTTGCACCAAAGTGTGCAGGCTAGTGCCGATCATAGAGGAAGAACTGCGCAATTCAGGCCGATTGCAAGCCGCAAGCGCGTGATCTTTTAAACAATGCCCATCTTCCAGCAAAAGCAACCGCCCTTCGTCGATCATCGATGGCGAAATGCTCTCGGGCGGATCACGGGGATCATCCTTGGGAAAGGCGACGAGTAACCGGTCATCGGTAATATGCGCTTGCTCGACCTCGCCTGTTGCAAAGGGAAGCGCGAGCAGAACACAATCGACGCTGCCATGTTGCAGGCTTTCAACCGCATCATGACTCGTTTCTTCGCGCAAGAGCAATTCCAGATCAGGTCGCTCTTTGCGCAGTCGCGGCAATATCCGCGGCAGCAAAAACGGTGCGATGGTCGGGATTACGCTCATACGCAATGTGCCCGAAAGAGGCTTTCCTGCTGCTTGGACAAGATCGGTCAGCTCCTCTGCTTCGCGCAGCAATCGGTGTGCCTTCGCAACCACGGTTTCACCCAGCGATGTAAAGCGCACGACCCGGCGGCTGCGCTCAACCAAAGTAACGTTGAGCAGGGTTTCCAACTCGCGAATGCCCGCAGACAAGGTGGATTGCGAGACAAAGCTTGCCTCTGCTGCGCGCCCAAAATGGCCATGCTCATGCAACGCTACCAGATATTGCAGTTGCTTAATGGTTGGGAGGTAAGTGGACAAAGCGCTCTAGTCCGAAGCTTCTGCTGCATTATTGGCGCTTTCAGATCCCTGCGCCTCTTCCATGCTTGCTTGCATATCATCGATATGGGTCATTTTCAGCTTTCCTTGTTGAACCGCAAAGGCGAGCCGCCCTTCGACCAGTTCCAGCGCATCCTTACCGAAAACATCATAGCGCCAACCCTGAAGAACGGGCAAATCGCGCACTCCAGCGGCGAGCGCTTCCATCTCATCCGATTTGGTCAGCAAGCGGGATGCGACATCGATTTCCCGCGCGCGGATTTTGAGCAGGAGCTTGAGGAGATCGGCCACCAAAGCGCCCTCTTTGCCCAATGGCGCGCCGCGCTTCATCTTTTGCGGCATTTCGCTCTTGCTAAGTGGTTCTGCTTCCTCAATCACTTTCATCAAGCGTTTGCCGATGTCATTGTCGCGCCATGCCGACGAAAGCCCGCGAACTTTGGCCAATTCTGCCTGTTTCTTTGGTGGGTTCGACGCAACATCAGCCAGCGTTTCATCACGCATGATCCGCCCGCGCGGAATATCTTTATGCTGGGCCTCTCCCTCTCGCCAAGCGGCCAGCGCTTTGAGGCGCCCTAAGATTTGCGGATTCCGGCCGGGCGAGCGGATACGTTTCCACGCCTTGTCGGGATCGGTGATGTAGTTGGATGGATCGGCCAGCTTTTCCATTTCAGCATTCAGCCACGCCCCGCGACCTGTCTTCACTAGCTTTTTCAGCATTTTGGGGAAGATCGTGGCGAGATGCGTGACATCGCCGATCGCATATTCGATTTGCCGGTCGGTCAGTGGCCGGCGGCTCCAATCTGTAAAACGCGCACCCTTATCCACCGTAATACCCAGCCAATGATCGACGAGATTGGCATAGCCGATCTGTTCCGACTGACTGATCGCCATCATCGCAATTTGCGTATCAAAGACCGGATGCGGCGTTTTGCCGGTCATATTGACGATGATCTCCAAATCCTGCCCGCCTGCGTGGAAGATTTTGAGGACATCCTCGTTTTCGCACATCAGGTCGAGCAGCGGGGTAAGGTCAATGCCCTCTGCCAGCGGATCGACCGCGGCGGCTTCTTCCTCATTGCCGATCTGGACGAGGCAAAGCTCGGGCCAATATGTGTTTTCCCGCATGAACTCTGTGTCGATGGCAACGAATTCGCCCTGCGCCAAACGCTCGCAAATATCCGCTAGCGCTTCGGTCGTTGTGATCAGATCATGGATTTTCATCGTGTTCTTTTCTGTGTGGCGGGCGGAGTACCACCCTCGGGCTCATTGGCCCAAAATTGCATGTTTCGGGGCGGCAATTCCCTGGATGATCGCGCGCTGGCTTGACAAAGCAGCGCCCTTGCCGTGTTAGCGCGCGGGATACCGAAAGTTATTCGCGCCCGTGCGCCCCTAGCGCTATAATGGCGAAAAGGACAGTTAATTAGATGCATACTTATCGTACCCACAGCTGCGCTCAATTGACGGCAGATAATGTTGGCGAGAGCGTCCGCCTTTCCGGTTGGATGCACCGCAAGCGAGATCATGGCGGGGTTCTGTTCGTCGATTTGCGCGATCATCACGGCATCACTCAGATTGTAGCGGATGAAGATTCGCCTGCATTGCCAGTGCTTGACAGTCTGCGGGCGGAAAGCGTCGTGACCATCGATGGCGAGGTGAAGGCGCGCTCCGCTGATACCGTGAACGATGGTCTGCCAACCGGCGCGATTGAAGTGTTTGCGCGCTCTGTAACCGTGCAATCGGCCGCTGAAGAGCTTCCGATGCCGGTGGCTGGTGAGCAAGATTACCCAGAGGATATCCGCCTCAAATACCGCTTCCTCGATCTGCGGCGCGAGACAATGCATCGCAACATTATGCTGCGAAGCAAAGTGATCACTTCGATCCGCAGCCGCATGATTGATCAGGGTTTTACCGAGTTTCAAACGCCGATCCTGACGGCATCCTCACCAGAGGGCGCGCGTGATTTCCTCGTGCCCAGCCGGATGCATCCGGGCAATTTTTATGCGCTCCCTCAGGCACCGCAAATGTTCAAGCAGATGCTGATGGTGTCCGGTTTTGACCGCTATTTCCAAATCGCGCCATGTTTCCGCGATGAAGATTTGCGCGCCGATCGCAGCTTGGAATTTTACCAGCTCGACTTTGAAATGAGCTTTGTAACGCAAGAGGACGTGTTCCAAACCTTGGAACCAGTGCTTGCAGGGGTATTCGAAGAGTTTGCAGACGGCAAAACCGTGACGAAATCTGGCGAGTTCCCGCGCATCCCCTATGCCGAGGCGATGCTGAAATATGGCAGCGACAAACCTGATCTGCGCAACCCGCTGATTATTTCGGATGTCACTAGCCACTTCGAAAAATCGGGTTTTGGCCTATTTGAAAAAATTGTGGGCGGGGGCGGCGTTGTTCGTGTGGTGCCTGCGCCGAACACCAATGAGAAGAGCCGCAAATTTTTCGATGATATGAACAATTGGGCGCGCAGCGAAGGCTTTGCGGGCCTCGGCTATGTCACCCGCAAAGGCGGCGAATTTGGCGGGCCGATCGCAAAGAACCACGGTCCTGATCTGATGGCGAAGCTTTATGATGAGCTTGGCCTTGGCGATGATGACGGATTGTTCTTCGCCGCTGGTAAAGAAGCCGATGCAGCGAAACTCGCAGGTGCTGCCCGCACGCAGGTGGGCGAGCAATTGGGCCTGATCGAAGAAGGCTGCTTCAAATTCTGCTGGATCGTTGACTTCCCGATGTTCGAATATGACGAGGAAGCGCGTAAAGTTGATTTCAGCCACAACCCATTTTCTATGCCGCAGGGCGAGATGGATGCACTGGAAAATCAGGATCCGCTGGAGATCAAAGCATGGCAATATGACATTGTCTGCAATGGCTATGAGCTGTCATCCGGCGCGATCCGGAACCACCGGCCTGACATCATGTACAAAGCGTTCGAAATCGCGGGCTATTCGAAAGAAGACGTGGACCGCGAATTTGGCGGCATGATCGAAGCGTTTAAGCTCGGCGCGCCTCCCCACGGCGGCTCAGCACCGGGGATCGACCGCATCGTGATGTTGCTCGCTGGTGAAGAGGCGATCCGCGAAGTCATCGCTTTCCCGATGAATCAAAAGGGCGAGGACCTGATGATGAGCGCGCCGAGCCGGGCGGAACCTGCGCAGTTGCGCGAGCTTAGCCTTCGGGTAGTTGAGCCGCCGAAGAAGGAAGCGAAACCGGACGCGAGTTAACGATCAGTTTAGGGAAATGGTGGGTCTATGTTATATGAGCAGTTGTCCCGCCGAGATGCGCTTTTTTACGGGACCGTTGGCTTGGCTGGACTCGGATTTTCCGCGTCAGGCTGCGGCAGCCAGTCGGCCAAGTCGGTGCTATCCAAAGTCACCGTGCTCGGAACCAGTCATTCTAACCATCTGACCAGTAAGCGTTACTCGTTAGACGTTTTGCGCAAAGCAGTGCGCAGGGCTAAACCCGACCTTATCCTCACCGAAATCCCGCCAGACCGGATCGAGGAAGCAAAGCGCGGCTTTGCTGAAACGGGCGAAGTGACCGAGCCGCGCACGCGCGTTTTCCCCGAATACACCGATGTTATCTTCCCTCTCAGCCGAGAAATGCCCTTTCAAATGGTCGGTACAGCGGGATGGACCCGAGAAATTGCCGACAAGCGGCGCGCCGCACTTAAGAGAATTGAGAATGATCGTGCGCGGGCCAAGCAATGGGCGGAGCATTTGGCGGCGCGCAGAAACTACACAAATGAACTGGCGGGGCGGGGCGATGATCCTTTGTTCATGCACACAGAGGCTTTCGACCAGATCGTTGAGCGCGCTCAAAAACCCTATCAACAGTATTTTGACGCGGATCTGGGGGCAGGCGGTTGGACCCAGATTAACCGGGCACACACCGATCTGATCAATGCCGCTTTAGACATTGTGACAGGGCAAGGGCTTAGCGTTCTCATAACCTTTGGGAGCTGGCATAAGTATATGATAAAAAGAGCGTTAAGCCCGCGCGCAGACATCGCATTGATCGATCCTAAGCCGCTGTTTAAGTAATTTGGATCGGCCACGTTTTTGCACTGTCTTCAACAATGCTGGGATGATCCTGGGCTTCCCCTCTTGCGCATACCCCTTGCGTTCATTAGTGCAGTTACCAAATACGTATCTCGATAAAACAGAGGGAAGAATATGAGCGATTCCGCTGACCGCGTACAAAAGATTGTTGTTGAGCATTTGGGCGTAGAGGCTGACAAAGTCACCCAAGAAGCCAGCTTCATTGATGATCTGGGTGCTGACAGTCTCGACATTGTTGAGCTGGTCATGGCGTTCGAAGAAGAGTTTGGTGTGGAAATCCCCGATGATGCGGCTGAGAAGATCGCGACAGTCGGTGATGCCACGAAATACATTGAGGAGAATAAGGGCTAATCACCCTTTTATCACTCATGGTCGCGGCCCTTGCGCCGTGACCGCGGGACAGGCCCGAGCCCTTAGCTGGGCCGGGCCTGCGCTGTTTCTAGACCGGATTTTGCGCTTAGCGGATCCGGTATTGCTACGGAGAGAAGAATGCGCCGTGTCGTTGTAACGGGCCTTGGACTTGTCACCCCTTTGGGCGGAGATGTGGAAACCAGCTGGAGCAATTTGATCGCTGGCAAAAGCGGGGCTGGGCCGATCACGCATTTTGACCCTGAAGGGCAAAAATGCACGATTGCTTGTGAAGTAAAACCTGCGGATCACGAATACGGCTTTGACCCGGATAAGCGCGTGGATGGCAAAATTCAGCGGCAAGTCGACCCATTTATCGTTTATGGCATTGATGCAGCGGGACAGGCGCTCGAGCATGCTGGCCTAACCGACATGGACGATAACCTAAAAATGCGCACCGGTTGCTCTATCGGTTCGGGCATTGGCGGATTGCCGGGCATTGAGTCTGAATCGATCAAAATGCACGAGCGCGGCCCAGGCCGGGTCAGCCCGCATTTTGTCCACGGACGGCTGATCAATCTTATCTCTGGTCAGGTCTCGATCAAATATGGGCTGATGGGCCCCAATCATGCGGTTGTGACCGCTTGCTCTACTGGAGCGCATTCCATTGGAGATGCTGCGCGCATGATCCGCGATGATGATGCCGATATCATGCTGGCAGGCGGTGCGGAAAGCACGGTCAACCCGCTCGGCGTTGCTGGTTTTGCGCAGGCCCGCGCGCTGAATATGAGCATGAATGACAAGCCAACCGAGGCCAGTCGTCCCTATGACAAGAACCGCGATGGCTTTGTCATGGGCGAAGGTGCAGGTGTCGTTGTGCTCGAGGAATATGAGCATGCCAAGGCGCGCGGCGCGACCATCTATGCCGAGGTGACCGGCTACGGCCTTTCCGGTGATGCCTATCACGTCACTGCACCCCATCCAGAGGGCAAGGGCGCGGAGCTTGCCATGCGGATGGCTTTGAAAAAGGCGGGACTTTCCGCCGGCGACATCGACTATGTCAATGCGCATGGCACATCGACTATGGCTGATACAATCGAACTGGGCGCGGTTAAGCGCGTTTTGGGCGATGATCTGTCTGGCGCTTCGATGAGCTCGACCAAATCTGCCATCGGCCACTTGCTGGGCGGAGCGGGCGCGGTCGAGGCGATTTTCTGCATACTGGCTATTCGTGATCAGATCGTGCCGCCAACGCTCAATCTGACCGATCCGGATGAAGGGACGGAGGGCGTTGACCTTGTCCCGCTTACCGCGAAAAAGCGCGAAGTGCGCAGCGTGCTCAACAACAGCTTTGGCTTTGGCGGAACCAATGCCTCGCTGGTGATGACGAAAGTCGAATAACGTGGGCCGGATCGCAATCTTTGGCGCTGTAGGACTGGCCGCGCTGGCGGCTCTGGTTTTGCTGGTGGCTGTCTTCTTTATGGGTTCAGCGACGGTCGAAAAGGACACACCTTTCTCCATCGCGCCGGGATCGTCTTTGGGCGCAGTTGCCAATAAGCTTGAAGAAAAGCAGCTGATTAGCTCGGCAACGGGCTTTACCCTGCGCGCGAAACTGATCGGCGGTAGTCAGCCTATCCAAGCGGGCGAGTTCCTGCTCACGGCTGATATGAGCCAGGGTGATATTCTGGACGCGTTCCAGAATGGCGATGTGATCCGCCGGTTTGTGACCATTCCCGAAGGCATGCCATCAATTCTTGTTCACGAACGTCTGATGGCCGAAGAACTGCTGACCGGCGAGATTGATGTCCCGCCAGAAGGATCAATCCTTCCTGACACCTATGATTTTGAACGCGGGCAAAGCCGCCAAGAGCTGGTCGAGCGGATGCAGGCGGCGATGGACATTTACCTGGCTGAGGCGTGGGCAGAACGAAAGCCCGATATTGCAGTCACAACCATTCGCGAAGCTTTAACGCTTGCCTCTATCGTTGAGAAAGAGACCGGCGTTCCAGAAGAGCGCCGCATGGTCGCAGGGCTCTATTCGAACCGCGTTAAAACGGGCATGATGCTGCAAGCGGATCCGACTATTATTTATCCTTTGACGAAGGGTAAGCCGCTGGGCCGCCGCATCCGCCAGTCAGAGATCGCGGCACTCAACGATTACAATACTTACACTATGGCTGGCCTTCCCAAAGGGCCGATTACCAATCCGGGGCGTGAAAGCATCGCCGCGGTGCTGAACCCGGCAAAGACCAAAGCGCTGTTTATGGTGGCCGATGGCAGCGGAGGCCACGCGTTTGCCGAAACCAATGCAGAGCATAATGCCAATGTGGAAAAGTGGTACGCGCTGCGCCGTGAAAAAGGCGAGATGTAAGGCGCAATGAGCGCAGACCTTGCTCCGTTGATCCTGACCGCGCTTTTGCCAAAGGATTTGCACAGCTGGGCGACCAATTTGCGCGATTGTTACTTTCCGCCAGAGCGAAATTTCCTCGAAGCGCATGTCACTCTATTCCACGCTTTGCCACCGCAATACCTTGGTGAAGTGGAAGATATGTGCAAGCAGATGACGTGCAAGATGGCTCCGGTTGATGCGGATCTTTTGGGCGTGATGCCTTTGGGAAAGGGCACCGCGTTGAAGTTGGAGAGTGCAGGTCTGCTCGCCCTGCGCGACGCGATGGCGGATCAGTTGCACGGCCTTTTGACCGGACAAGATCAGCACCGGCCGC